>DATKNT010000099.1:0-35635 GCA_035541175.1 Gaiellaceae bacterium | reverse complement strand
GCGCGAACGTCTGCAGCGCGGTCAGCGTCCTCGGGCCGATCGCGGGCGTGTTCCAGAAGCCGATCGCGGCGTGCACGAGCTTCTGCGCGTCGTACGGCTCCTTCGCCTTGCCGGGATCGAGCGCGTACGGATTGAGGGCGTACTGTGCGATCCACCAGCGGCCGCGCCACGTCGCCGTGTCGAGCCAGCGCGTGTCGTCCCAGCCGGCGACGTTCGGCGGGTAGAAGAGCTGCTGGCCCGCCATCGAGTCGAGCCACGTCCACGCGGTCGTGTCGATCGGGCGCCCGAGCCGGCGCAGGAGCCCGGCGGTATAGAGCACCGGCGACTTCACCATCCGCGGCCCCTCGTACAGCGCCGGGTGGCGGAGGATCGCGTGGAGGACCGGGCGGATCTCGTAGTTCGACTTGACGTAGAGCTGCTGCAGGCCCTGCGCCGTCGCCGCGTCCGGCGCCGTCGGCACGAAGTAGCTCCACATCTTCTGGACGAAGAACGACGGATGGTCGGGATGCGTGACGCAGAGGCGGCACGAGTCCTTCCAGGTGAACTTGCCCGTCTTGCGGAAGATCGTCTTCGACGCCGCGTCGTGGTAGCGCGGGTCGTAGCGGAAGTTCGTGACGCCGATGTTCGGCTTCCAGTCGTTGCGGAAGCCGGTCAGCGCGCGCGCGTTCGCGCGCACGTCGAGCTCCGTGTAGCCGCGGCCGGCGCCGAGCGTGAACAGCTCCATCATCTCGCGGCCGTAGTTCTCGTTCGGCGAGTAGCGCGAGTTGTCGGTGCCGTTCAGCCAGAGCAGCATCGCCGGGTCCTCGGTGACGCGGACGAGCAGCTCGTGGAAGTTGCCGAGGCCGTGCTCGCGGAAGAGGTTGTTCTGGCCGATCATCAGCCGCTGCGATCCGACGCCCTGGTTCGAGGTGGCGAACCAGTCGTGCCAGACGAGGCTGATGCGCTCGACGAGCGGGCGCGACGTGCGCACCATCCGGTCGAGCCACCAGACGTGGTCCTGGCCCCACGCGTCGTACGGCGCGAGCGGGTGTCCCTTGTCGTCGTGCGGCTCCGGCCCGACGAAGTGCTCGCGGCCCGGGTAGAGGAGGGAGTGGACGGCGCCCTCGAGGCCGAGCTTCGCGAGCGCCTCCGCCTCGTTCTTTCGCACGCCGAAGCCGGCCCTCCACAGCAGGCGCTCTGCATGCGTCGGTCCGAAATGTCCTCGGTACGCGGCAACCGGCGGCACGGTTGATCTCCTTGATCGGCCGCTGCCGCCCGAGCGGAATCCCCTGAGTCAGGGAAGGCTAGACCGCCGCGGCGGACGGTACGACCCCCACCGGGGTGGTTTTACGCTCCCGTGACATTCACGTATTCGGGCCTGGCCCCGGTCGTCACGAGAGTGATACCGGCCCAGGAGCGATGCGCCTCCGCATGCACCGACCGGGGCCAGGCCCCGTGACGGAAGGCTCGCGGAAACGTGACGACTACCGTCGGGCCGAGGGTGCGGCCTCGGCGAGGCGCCGGTCGATCGCACGCCGCGCCCGCTCCATCGGCGCCGCGCCCTGCACGGCGACGAACTGCGCGTTCGCGAGGAGGAGGTACGCGTCGACCTCGAACGCGAGCTGCTGCGGGTCCTCGGCCGGGTCGATCGCGTCCTCGGCCTGGGCATCGCGGACAGCCGTCTCGAGCTGCTGGAGCCACTCCATCGAGCACGCGATCGCCCGGTCGCGGACCGGGCCGGGGTGCGTGTCCATCTCCGCGGCGACCGAGGCGAAGAAGCAGCCGCCCGGGTAGACGCCGTCCTCGACGTGGAGGAGGAACCGCTCCGCGAGCGCGCGGAGCCGCCCGATCCCGGTCGGCTCGGCGAGCGCCGGGCCGACCACCTGCTCGTCGAAGAGGGCGGTCGCGGTCTCGATCGTCGCGAGCTGGAGCTCCTGCTTCGAGCCGAAGTGGGCGAAGAGCCCGCTCTTGCTCATCCCGACGGCGTCGGCGAGCCGGCCGATCGAGAGCCCGCCGATCCCCTCGACGGTCGCGAGCTGGGCCGCCTCGCGCAGGATCGCGCCCCGGCTCCGCTCGCCGTCGCTCCGCCGCTTTCGCTCCTGTCGCATCTCGCTTGACAAGATAGCACGACCGTTCGTATTGTTTCAAGATCGAACGATCGTGCTGACTGGAAAGGCAGGCTGGACATGGCAATCGCAGTGACGGAGCCCACGGCTCGTTCCGGGCCTTCGATCGCGGCCACGGAGGCGCGGCCGGTGATCTTCCTCGTCTCGTCCGACGCCGCGGTGCGCGGGGCGCTCGCGACGGACCTCGACCGGCGGTTCGGAAACGACACGCGCATCCTCGGCGCGAACGGACGGGCGGCCGGCATCGCCCACCTCGAGGAGCTGGCGGACGGCGCCGAGCCGGTCGCGCTCGTGATCGCCGACGAGGAGCTGGACGGAGCGACCGGGGTCGAGTTCCTCGCAGAGGCCCACGCGCTCCACCCGTCCGCGAAGCGGATCCTGCTCGTCGAGCGGGACTACACCGCGGCGAACCCGACCGTGACCGCGATGACGCTCGGCCAGATCGACTACCACCTCGTCAAGCCGTGGTTCCCCGACCAGGGGCTCTATCCGGCGGTGAGCGACTTCCTCGCGAGCTGGGCGCGCGCCGAGCCGCACCGGTTCGCGCTCTTCCGCATCGCGGCGCCGGAGAACAGCGCGCGCAGTCACGAGATCCGCGATCTCCTGTACCGCTTCAACGTGCCGTACACCTTCGAGCCGACCGACGCGCGAACGCCGACCCTCGTCCGCCACGACGGCCGCGTGCTCGTCAACCCGACGAACCGCGAGCTCGTGGAGGCCGTCGGAGGCGGGACGCGCATCGCCGGCCACGCGTACGACGTCGCGATCGTCGGCGCCGGGCCGGCCGGTCTCTCCGCCGCCGTCTACGCCGCCTCGGAGGGGCTCGAGACGATCGTCCTCGAGCGGCGCGCCTCCGGCGGGCAGGCGGGCGCGAGCTCGCGCATCCGCAACGTCCCCGGCTTCACGTGGGGGATCGGCGGCCACGATCTTTCGTACCGTGCGTGCGAGCAGGCGTGGCTGCTCGGTGCGAACCTCGTCTTCGCGCAGGAGGCGACGTCGCTGCGCACCGCGGGCGACCTGCACGTCCTGCAGCTCGCGGACGGACGCGAGGTGAGCGCGCGCACGGTCGTGCTCGCCACCGGCGTCACCTGGCGGCGGCTCGGGATCCCGGAGCTGGAGCGCCTCGTCGGCGCCGGCGTCTTCTACGGCGCGTCGGCGAGCGAGATGCAGGCGATGCGCGGGCGCCGGGTCGCGATCGTCGGCGGCGGCAACTCCGCGGGGCAGGCGGCCGCGCAGCTCGCGAAGCACGCCGGCGAGGTGACGCTGCTCGTGCGCGGCGACTCGCTCGCGAAGAGCATGTCGGAGTACCTGATCACGGAGCTGCGTGCAACGCCGAACGTCTCCGTCCGGCTCGGAGTCGAGATCGTCCGCGGCGAGGGAGACGAGCGGCTCCGCGCCGTCGTCGTCCGCGACCGTGCGCGCGACACGCTCGAGCGCATGGCGCTGGACGGGCTGTTCGTGATGATCGGGGGCGAGCCGCACACCGACTGGCTCGCGGGTGTCGTCGAGCGGGACGAGCGCGGATTCGTCCTCACCGGCAGCGACGCCTCGGACGACGGCGACCGCGAGCCGCTGCTGCTCGAGACGAGCGCGCCGGGCGTCTTCGCGATCGGCGACGTCCGCCGCGGCTCGGTGAAGCGCGTGACGACGGCGATGGGCGAAGGCGCCACCGCCGTCCATCTCGTCCATGAGGCGCTCGAGCGGGTGCGGGCCTAGGCCGACAGCGCGGCGGCGATCCGCTCGACGAGCTCCGGCGTCGCCGCCGCCGCGACGCGCGAGCGGCCCGCGAGGTCGAGCGGCGCGTCGCCGAACGGCTCGTCGACGTCGAACAGGTCGATGGCGAGCCCGAGTTCGCGGACGAGGAGCTGCCCGGCGGCGATGTCCACCGCGCGCGCGCCCTTGAGCGAGACGACCCCGTCGGCGCGGCCCGCCGCGACGTGGCAGAGCGAGAGGGCGAGCGAGCCCATCACGCGCAGGCGCTCGGCGACGCCCACCATCCTCGGCGCGTCGCGCGCGATCAGCTCCGTGCGCGTCGCCTCGAAGAAGAGGAGGTCGAGCGTCTCCTTCGGCCGCAGCGCCCCGAGCGGCTCGCCGTTCAGCCACGCACCCTCGCCGCGGCTCGCCGTCCATTCCTCGCCGGTGCCGAAGTCGTGGACGAAGCCGAGGAAGACGTCGTCCATCGTCTCGCCGCCGGCGACCGCGATCGAGATGCTGAAGAACGGGATTCCGCGCTTCGCGTTGATCGAGCCGTCGATCGGGTCGACGACGACGACCGTCGCGCCGTCACCGAGCCGGCCGACCTCCTCGGAGACGATCGTCACATCGAGGTCGCGGAACCGGGCGAGGATCGCGTCCTCGGCCGCGCGGTCGATCGCCGTCGTGTCGTCGCCGCCGAGGCCCGCGCCGACGACGGGCTCGCGCTCGAGCCGCGTCGGCAGCGCCTCGAGCACGCCGTGGACGTCGTCCACCGCGGAGCGGCAGACCGCGAGCCAGTCCGTCGTCACCGGCGCCGTCACAGCGGGAGGAAGAGCAGGCCGGAGGTGAGCTTCGGGTAGAAGAACGTGCTCTTCTGCGGCATCACGGCGCCGCGGCCGGCGACGGCCCAGACGTCCTCGATCCGCGTCGGCCGGAGCAGAAAGGCGGCCTCGGCGTCGCCGCGGTCGACGGCGGCGACGGCCTCGCGCGCGTGCGGCGTGTACGTGACGCCCTCGGGCGCGAGCCGGTCGACGGCCTCCGGGTCGAGGCCGTCGGACTCGAGCAGCTCGTAGCCGCCCTGCCGGTAGAGGACGAGTCCCGGAAGGTCATCACCCGGCCGGTCGATCGGCGTGCCGGCGACACCGTTGACCGAGCGCGCGACGCGGTGCGTCGGGAAGATGGTCAGCCCCTCCTGGTCGGTGGGGACGATCACGACCATCAGCCACGCCGAGGCCTCCGTCCCGTCCTCGGCGTGGAAGGCGAGCGCCGTCTCGTAGCGGTGATGGCCGTCCGCGATGAGGAGCTGCGCGTCGCGGAGCTCCTCGGTCAGCGCGTCGCCGAAGTCCGCGTCGAGCCGCCAGAGCCGCGCGGCGACGCCGGACTCCTCGACGGCGAGGTCGGGCTCGCCGAGCCCGTCCACCTCGATGGTTCCGTCCCACAGGAGGAAGATCGGCTCGAGGTGCGTGCGCGTCGCGCGCAGGAGCCGCAGGCGCCCCTCCTTCGGGCCTGCGTGCGTGCGCTCGTGCGGGAGGACGACACGGTTCTCGTACGGCTCGGCGCGGAGCGCGGCGACGAAGCCCTCGCGCCGCCGGGCGACGCCGTCGGGACCGGTGTAGTCCTGCGAGAGCCACCAGTACGACGGCTCCGGCTCCTCGCGGAGGACGCCCCCCGCGCGCCACGCGGCAAGGTCGCGCGCCGCCTCGATCTCCGAGTCGGGCAGCGTCAGGTGCACGACGTTGTGCGGGTCTCGCGCGAGGTAGTCGAGCCGCTGCTCCGGCGAGATCACGTCGTACGGCGGCGCGACGAGCCGGTCGAGCGGGCCGGCGACGGCCTCGTCGAAGCGGAGCGCGCGGAACGGGCGGATCTCGGCCATCGGTCCTGACGATAATCGCCGGATGCGCATCCGCGCCGCGGTCCTCGAGGAGTTCGGCTCGCCGCTCGCCGTGCAGGAGCTCGACCTGGCCGAGCCGCGCGCCGGCGAGGTGCTCGTCCGGCTCGCCGCCTGCGGCGTCTGCCACACCGACCTGTACACCGCGTCGGGCGCCGACCCGTCCGGCTACGCGCCGACGGTGCTCGGCCACGAGGGCGCGGAGCGGATCGTCGCGGTCGACCGGTCGGAGTCGCGGCTCGAGCTCGCGCGCGGGCAGGGCGCGACCGACGTCCTCGCCGCCGGCGAGGAGACCGTGGCGCGGATCGTGGAGATGACCGGCGGCTTCGGCGCCGACTACACCTTCGAGGCGACCGGGCTCGTCGCGGTGATGCGGCAGGCGGTCGAGTCGGCGCGGATGGGCTGGGGGCTCGCCACGGTCTGCGGCGTCGCCGGACGCGGCGAGACGCTCGACGTCGTGCCGCGCTTCCTCATCACCGGTCGCCGCGTCGCGGGCTCGTCGTTCGGCGGCGTCAAGGGCCGCGACGGCGTCCCGGCGCTCGTCGACCGCTGGCTCGCCGGCGAGATCGACGTCGCGCCGCTGATCTCACACCGGCTCACGCTCGACGACGTGAACCGCGGCTTCGAGCTGATGGAGGCCCAGGACGGGATCCGCAGCGTGATCGCGTTCGACGTCTAGGAGGGTCTCGTCGAGGCGGCGCGGCGGTGCACGACGGTCCGGTCGAGCAGCCACAGGCAGGCGAGGATCGCGGCCGGCACCGCGACGACGATCCAGTCGCCCGGCTGGAAACCGCTGAGGATTGCGAGGACGAGCGCGACGATCGTGATCGGGATGAACACGATCGCGAGCGGACGAAGCCGCGACGACGACCGCCTCGGCCTCTTCGTCTCGATCCGGCGGCCGGCACCGTAGACGCGGAGCCCGATGAGCACGACCGAGACGAGCAGGGCGAGCACGCCGCCGGCCTTCGGCACGAGGAACAGCAGCGGGATCCCGAAGATGAGCAGACCTCGAGCCAGGGCGACCGCGGGCGTCCGCAGCTCCGGCCGCTTTCTCGGCGGCGGAGGGGCCGTCCGCACCTCGGCGCTCTCCGGCTCGGGCGCCTCGCGCGGCCCTTGCGCCAGCAGCTCGTCGTGGCGTCCCATCACGCCGTACGCCTCAGACAGAAGCCGACCAGCGGGAGCATCGCCTACGTGATCGTCAAATCGCTCCCCGACCTGGAGACCCGCGCGGGGTCGGCGTCGCGCCGATCCGCCGGACTACGCCCAGGGCAGCGCGGCCAGCGCGTCCGGCCGGCCGAGTCGCCACGACGGGAACGGCGCATACGCTTCCCGCGGCCTGCTCGTCGCCGTCTCGACGCCCGCGCCGTGCGCGAGCGCCGCGTCGGAACGCGGATACTCGATCGTCTTGCCCGCGACCCGCGCGCCGATCATCAGGATCACGCACGGCTCGCCTTCGCCGCCGACGAAGACGTGATGCGTACCCGCCGGGCAATGGACGAAGTCCCACGCGCGCAGCCGCCGCTCCTGCTCCTCGATCACGAGCAGGCACTCGCCGGCGAGCACGAGGAAGTCCTCCTGGGCCGACTCGGTGTGGTACATGCCGGTCGGCTTCCCAGGCTCGAGCACCGCCAGCGTGTAGCCGATCTCCCGGAACGGCTGCGGCTCGAGGTCGGGCCGGTCGCCGAGCACCCGGTCGTCGCTGTCGAACTTGCAGCGCCATCCGAACGCGTCGTTCCGGATCCAGGCAGCCTCGCCGGCGTTGACGACGAACCAGCCCGCGCTCACCGGCGCAAGCCCCGAGCCGGCGTCCTCCAACCGCGCTTCCTCGACCATGGCGTCCTCCTCGTGACGGGATCCCGACACCCTAGACTCCGGGCGATGACCGCGATCGCGCAGCTCGAGGAGAACCGCACCGTCGAGGGCGTCTACGCGGTCGCGAAGAAGGCGCGGCTGCGCACGCGGAACGGCGCGTCGTATCTCGCTCTCGAGCTCGTCGACCCGAGCGGCCGCATCGACGCACGCGTGTGGAACGACGTCGAGCTGCTCGACACGCGCTTCGCCGAGGGCGACGCGGTGCGCGTGCTCGGGCGGGTCGAGCGGTTCCGCGACCGGCTGCAGCTCGAGGTGCGCACGCTCGAGCCGGCCGAGGGCGTCGACCCGGCGGCGATGGCGCCGGCGATGCGCCGCGACGCGGACGAGTTGGAGGGATTCCTCGAGTTCCTCGCGGCGGAGATCCACGACGACCGGCTGCGCGGGATCGTCGCGCGCGTGCTCCGCGAGGCGCCGCCGTTCCGGCTCTATCCGGCGACGCCGGACGGCCACCACTCGTACGCGGGCGGGCTGCTCGAGCACACCGTCGGCGTCGGGACGATCTGCCGCGAGCTGGCTCAGCTCCATCCGCGTCTCCGTGCCGACCTACTGCTGGCGGCCGCGCTCGTGCACGACGTCGGCCGCACGCGCGAGCTCGGGCCCCCGCCGCTGTTCCAGCCGACGGAGGACGGGCGGCTGCTCGGGCACGTGCATCTCGGCCTGCGGACGCTCGAGGACGCGGACGCGCCGGCGGAGCTGCTGCACGCGGTGGCGTGCCATCACGACGCGCGCGCGGCGCGCACGGCCGAGGCGGCGGTGCTCTACCACGCGAACCAGCTCGACGCGGTCGCGGCGACGCGGCCGGTGCCCTCCGACTAGTGCTCTCCGCGGCGTTCGCGCTCGGGGCCAGCCTCGCCTGGGGGTTCGGCGACTTCCTCGGCGGGCTGAAGAGCCGGGTCATGCCGGCGCTCTCGGTGATCGCGGTGTCGCAGCCGTTCGGGCTCGTCGTCCTCGCGGTCGCGGTCGCGGTGCGCGGGACGGCACCGCCGAGCGGCGACGTCTGGTGGGCGTGCCTGTCCGCGTGCCTCGGGACGCTCGGGCTGTTCGCGTTCTACCGCGGCATGGCGGCGGGAGCGATGAGCGTCGTCGTGCCGATCGCGTCGCTCGCGGCCGCGTTCCCGGTGATCTGGGGGCTCGCGTCCGGCGACAACGTCACCGCTGTGCAGGAGCTCGGCTTCGTCGCGGCCATCGGCGGCAGCACGCTCGCCTCGATCGAGCGTCACGAGCACGGGACGCGCCTCGCAGCCGGCGTCGGCTGGGCCGCCCTCGCGATGGTCGCGTTCGGCGGCTACTACGTCCCGATGCATACGGCGGCGGCGCAGGACTGGCTGTGGCCGTCGTTCCTCTTCCGCTGCACGTCGGTGACGCTCGTGTGGTCGATCGTGCTCGTCCGGCGCACGGTGCCGCACGGGTTCCGGCCGCATCTCCTCGCGCTCGCGGCGGTGGGGCTCCTCGACACCGGCGGCAACGTGCTGTTCGCGGCGGCGTCGGTGCACGGGCTGCTGAGCGTCGTCTCGGTGCTCGCGTCGCTCTACCCGGTCGTGACGGTGGTGCTCGCCCGCATCGCCCTCCACGAGCGGGTGCAGCTCGCGCAGGACGTCGGCATCGTCGCGACGCTCGCCGGCGTCGTGCTGATCAGCGCGGGCTCGTAGCCCGCCGCGACGAAGCTGCGAGCCTTCCGTCACGGGGCCTGGCCCCGGCCTTTGGCTCGCGGAGCCGCATCGCAAGCGGGACAGCGTCTCGGGCCTGCACGACCGGGGCCAGGCCCCAATACGTAAGTGTCATGAGTTCCCGGCGGCGACCGCGGAGCGGAGCGCGTCGATCGCCTCGGAAGAGGTGGTGTAGGCGCAGGTGCGGCGTCGGCACGCCACCCCGCCGTGCCTCGAATGGTCAGACGTTGAAGCGCACGTTGAGGACGTCGCCGTCCTCGACGACGTACGTCTTGCCCTCGAGCTTCTGCAGACCGGCGCGGGCGACCTCCGCGTGCGAGCCCAGCCGGACGAGGTCGTCCCACCGGATCACCTCGCAGCGGATGAAGCCGCGCGCGATGTCGGTGTGGATCGTCGCCGCGGCGTCGAGCGCCGTCTGACCGCGCCGCAGCGTCCACGCGCGCGTCTCCTTCTCGCCGGCGGTGAAGAACGTAATCAGGTCGAGCGTCTCGGCGAGCCGCCGCACGACCTCGCCGAGCGCCGACTCGCCCGCGCCCCGGAACTCCGCGGCCTCTTCCTCCGGCAGCTCCGCGAGCTCGGCCTCGAGCTTCAGGTCGATTCCTCCGGGCCCGTTCTCGATCGCGATCAGCGGCTTCGTCGTCAGCGGCTCGAGCTCCGGCGGCGGCTCCTCGCCCCAGTCCGACAGCGTCTTCCCGGCGTCGAGATGCGCGAGCAGCCGCTCGAGCGTCTCGGCCTCCTTCTTCAGCTGCACGTCGCCCGACTTCGCCTGCTTCGCGACGCGCTCGAGCCTGCGCTCGACGTGGTCGCGGTCGGCGACGAGCAGCTCGAGCTTCAGCGTCTCGAGATCGTCGGCGGGGACGTGCGTGCCGGAGAAGCCGTCGAGCACGACGAGCAGCGCGTCGACCTGGCGGAGGTTGCCGAGCAGCGCCGGACCGGTGCCGCGCACCTCGACGACGCGGATCGCCGCGGGCGTCACCTTTCGCGCGTCGACGACCTCGGCGAGCTGCGGAAGCCGCGGATCCGGGATCGCCGCCATCCCGACCTCGCCGTGCGCCCTGGCGCCGGTCAGCGCCTCGAACAGCATCGACTTGCCGGAGCTCGGCAGGCCGACGATCCCGACCTCGAGGGCCACCGCCGCGGGCTACGCGAAGCCGACGCGGCTTGCGCGGCTGAAGCGCCGGAAGTACGCGACGCGCGGCACGACCACGTGGTACGGCCCGTCCTCGCTCTCGAGGACGACCACGCGCGGCCCGTCCTCGTGCAGCGCCCGCTCCAGCTGGTCGGCAGACTCGGCGTCGACGAATCCGCCGATCACCTGCCCGCCCTCGAACCCGACCTCGACGCGAACGCGCTCGCCGTCAGCCACCTGACACCACCTCCGAGAGAACACCGTGGACCGAATCCGGATGGACGAAGGCGACCTGGAGCCCGAACATGCCCTGCCGCGGCTCCGCGTCGATCAGCTGCGCGCCCGCGTCCGCGAGCTCCGCGAGCGCCGCGCCGACGTCGGCGACCTCGTACGCGACGTGATGCATGCCGGGCCCGCGCTTTGCGAGGAACCTCCCGACCGGCGTGTCCTCGCCGAGCGCCGCGAGCAGCTCGACGCGGCTGCCGCCGATCCGGATCGACGCCGCCTCCACGCCCTGCTCCTCCACGCGGGCGCGGTGCTCGAGCCGCCCGCCGAACAGCCGCTCGTACGTCCGCACCGCCTCGTCGAGGTCGACGACGGCGACGCCGACGTGATGGATGCCGCTCGTCTCCATGCGGTTGATGCTATCCGCAGCGTGCGCAACACTTCGGGTCGATGCGCACGGCAGGCGTCACCGCGCTCGTGACCGCAGTCGTCCTCCTGGCGGGCTGTGGCGGCTCCTCGTCGAACGGCGAGGCCGGAAAGAGCGCGGCGCAGATCCTGACGGACACGAAGGCCGCCGCGCTCGCCGCGAGCTCCGTCCACTACGCAGGCACGATCAACGAGAACGGCAGCAAGCTCGACCTCGACATGCAGCTTGCGAGCGGCAAGGGCGGCAAGGGCACGATCACGATCGGCGGGCACCGGATCGACATCGTCCGCATCGGCCCGAAGGTCTACTTCAAGGGCGACGAGGCGTTCTACCGGCAGTTCGCCGGAGCCACCGCCGCGAAGCTCTTCGCCGGCAAGTGGATCATGGCTCCGTCCACGAACGGGAACTTCGCCTCGTTCACGCCGCTCACCGACATGGCAAAGCTCTTCGGCCTGATCAAGAACGAGGGGAAGCTCGCGAAGGGGGCCGAGTCGACGGTCGACGGACAGAAGGTGATCGCGATCACGTCGTCGAAGGCCGGCACGGGCACGCTCTACGTCGCGACCACCGGGAAGCCGTATCCGGTCGAGCTCGCCGGGCCGTCGAGCTCGAGCGGCGCCCTCCACTTCAGCAACTGGAACGGCACCGTCACGCTCGCCGCGCCGAGCGGCGCGATCGACCTGTCGAAGCTGACCGGCTAGAGCGGGCGCGGGCGCCGCACGGCGACGACGCGCGGGACGCCGACCGTCTCCGACGCGCGCGACTCGGGCTCGACGTCCTCGACGAGCGCGAGCATCTCGTCGCGGACGAGGGTCTCCTTCTCGAGCAGCGCCACGGCGATCCGGTCGAGCGTGGCGCGGTGCTTCTGCAGCAGCCGGACCGCCTCCTCGTACGCGGAGTCGGTGAGCCGCGCCTGCTCCTCGTCGCGCAGCCGCTTCGTCGCCTCGGAGAGGGCGTAGTTGTCGGCGCGCATCGTCCGCGACGAGACGCTCTCGGCCATGCCCCACTCGAAGACCATCGCGCGCGCGATGTCGGTCACCTTCTCGAGGTCGTTCGCAGCGCCGTTCGTGACGCGACCGAAGACGACCTCCTCGGCGGCGCGGCCGGCGAGCGCGACGACCATCCGGTCGACGAGCTCGTCCTTCGTGTGGAGGTAGCGGTCCTCCTCCGGCAGGTAGAACGCGTAGCCGAGCGCGTCGCCGCGGGAGACGATCGTCACCTTCTGCAGCTCCATCGCGGCGCCCATCAGGTGCGCCATCAACGCGTGGCCGCCCTCGTGGTACGCGAGGATCCGCCGCTCCTTCTCCGTCAGCACCTTCTTCTGCTGGAGGCCGGCGACGACCCGCTCGATCGCGGAGTCGAAGTCCTTCTGGTTCACGTACTGCTCGCCCCGGCGCCCGGCGAAGATCGCCGCTTCGTTGCAGATGTTCGCCAGCTCGGCGCCGGTCAGGCCCGACGTCTGGCGCGCGATCTGGTGGAGATCGACGCCCTGGCCGAGCGGCTTGCCGCGCGTGTGGACGCCGAGGATCGCCTCGCGGCCGGCGAGGTCCGGCGGCGCGACGAGCATCTGCCGGTCGAAGCGTCCCGGGCGAAGGAGCGCCGGGTCGAGGTCCTGGATCCGGTTCGACGCGCCCATGACGACGACCTGCTCCGCCCCCTCGAAGCCGTCGAGCTCGACGAGCAGCTGGTTCAGCGTCTGGTCCTGCTCGCGGTTGAAGCCGTGCCCGGTGCGCTGCGCGCCGACGGCGTCGAGCTCGTCGATGAAGACGATCGCGGGCTGATGCTTGCGCGCCTCGTTGAACAGCTTCCGGATGCGCGCCGCTCCGAGGCCGGCGAACATCTCGACGAACGATGACGCGCTCGCCGAGTAGAACTTCGCGCCGGACTCGTACGCGACCGCCTTCGCGAGCAGGGTCTTCCCCGTGCCCGGCGGCCCGTAGAGGAGCAGGCCCTTCGGCACCTTCGCGCCGAGCCGCTCGAAGCGCTGCGGGTCGCGGAGGAAGTCGACGACCTCCATCAGCTCGGCACGCACCTCCTCGACGCCGGCGACGTCGCTCCAGGTGACGTGGGAGCGGGCCCGTGAGTCGACGTTCGTCGGCTTGACCCGCGGCATCATCCCGACGGTCTTCCAGAGCAGCCAGGCCGTCATCACGAGGATGAGGAAGAACGCGAGCGGCAACCACGTCGTCGCGAACGAGTTGAGGTGGTGGAGCAGGTTGCTGATCATCCCTCGACCCTCATCGGCAGCCGCGGGGGAATCCCTTAGCCGAGGGACTCGTCCACCTCGTCGACGGTCGTGAACTCGACTCCGCGCTCCCTCCAGACCGCCGTGCAGGCGGCCACGCGGGCCTCGTCCAGGCCCCGGGAGGCGTCCTCGACGAAACGCACGCGGCGCCGGCGCTGGAGGAACCCGAGGATCGCCGCGTCGTCGCAGACGTCGGTCGCGACGCCGAAGACGATGATCTCGGCGGGGTCGAGCGCGGCGAGCAGCGGCTCGGCGTTCGGGTTCGTGAAGACGTCGAAGCTCTTCTTCAGGAGCAGGATCTCCCGGCGTCCCTCGATCAGCGACGCGAGCGTCGCCGGCGGATACGGGACGAGGCCGAGCGGCAGCGGGTCGCGCTGCTTCGTCTCGAGGATCTTCTCGGCGCCGCGCGTGCCGCGGAGGCAGTGCGGCGGGTACGTGCTGCGGAAGTCCGGCCGGTCGGAGATCTCGGGATCGGTCAACTCGTGGTCGTCGGCGGAGGCGACGTGGACGATGCCGGCGGCACGGGCGATGTCGACGAGCCGCTCCATCGCCGGCGCCGCCTCGGCCGCACGCGGGACGTAGAGCTTGCCCGACGGCTCCATGAAGTCGACCTGGGTGTCGACGTCCCAGAGGATCGCCCCCGCCACGTCCTCATTGTCGCCCCTGTCCGAGCCGCTCGACCAGGCCTGCATGCACCAGCTCGATCCCGCGTTCGAACGCGGCGTCGCGGGCGCGGCGGCCGCGCTTCGGGCCCGGATGGAGCTCCGGCGCGATCAGCGCGAAGACCATGCCGCTCAGCTGTCCGTGCAGCTCCTCCACCTCGCGCGGATAGAACCCGGCGCGCTCCAGCGTTGCGCACAGCGCCTCGCCGACCCGGAGCGAGTGCGGGCCCGAGAGCGGCCGCGAGAACAGCGGCGCCGCCTCGGGATGGCGGAGCAGGATCCGCCGAGTCGAGCGGGCGAGCTCGGCCAGCTCCTCCCACCAGTCGCCTCCTTGCGCCGGCACGCCGAGCTCCTCGTAGAGGAGGTCGGCCATCCCGTCGAGCAGGTCGTCCTTGCCGGCGACGTGACGGTACAGCGCCATCGGGGTGACGCCGAGCCGCGCTGCAACCCGTCGCACCGAGACGGCGTCGAGCCCGCTCTCGTCGGCGACGGCGAGCCCGGCGCGAAGCACCGTGTCCCGGTCGAGCCTTGGCATCCGCCTAGTATACGTCGTACACTCTCGGGTGTACACTGTACACTCCGGGGTGTACGCTGTATACACAAGGGAGCGGCCGATGCTCGGAGACCTTGCACGAGAGCGGTACATCAGCCTCACCACCTTCCGCCGCGACGGCAGCGCCGCGTCGACGCCGGTGTGGGTCGTGAGCGACGACGGCGAGCGGCTGCTCGTCTGGACCGGGGCGGACTCGTGGAAGGTGAAGCGGATCCGCCGGAACCCGCGCGTCCTCGTCGCGCCGTCCGACATGCGCGGCCGCGAGCACGGCCCGCGCGTCGAGGCACAGGCCAGGGTGCTCGGCCCGGAGGCGGAGGCCATCGTCGCCCCGCTGCTGCGCCGGAAGTACGGGTGGCAGCGGCGCGCGCTCGAGCTGCAGGCCCGGCTCCAGCGTGCACTTCGGCGGCGCTCCGGCAGCAGCTCGGTCTATCTCGAGCTCAGGTGATCGGGCTCAGCGCTCGAGCCTGACGATCGCGCGCTTGTTCGCGTCGCGAACGCGGACGAAGCCGGCACGCGCGAAGAGGTCGACGTGCCCCATGTAGTCTAGTGGATCGCGGACATGCGGGTAGGCCTCGACCGAGCTGGCGCCGTGCGCGAACGCGTGCTCCACGGCCGCGTCGAGCAAAGCGACGGCAACGCCGCTCCTGCGGGCGTACCGGTCGACGGCGAAGCAGACGATCGACCACACCGCCGGCCCTCCGCGGTCGTCGTGCGGCCGGTACTGCGGCGAGCGGAGCACGTGCGGGAAGTCCTCGCGCGGACCGACGGAGACCCAGCCCACGGGCTCGTCGTCGACGTATGCGAGCAGCCCGGGCTCGCGCCCGGAGCGCACGAGCGCCTCCATCGCCCGCTTCTTCGGCTCGCCGTGCGGGATCGCGCGGTCGCGCCAGTACATGCACCAGCATCCGTACGCGGGCGTGTTCCGATGGCCGCCGCGCGGCCCGTGCCGCTCGAACAGCGCGCACATGTCCTCCCAGCGGTCGGGCGTGACCGCACGGACGACGACCGTCACGCGACGGGCTCGAGCCGTGGGTTGTCGCGGTAGGTGCGGCCGACCTTCCCGGACGGCTTGCCGTCGGTGAGGACGACGTCGGCGGTGAAGTCGTTCGAGCCGCGGATCAGCGACGAGCCGACGCCGTACGCGTCGACGGGCACGCCGTTCTCCTCGAACTCGCGGATCTTGGCGACGGTGAAGCCGCCGGAGGCGACGATCCGCACGCGGCCGTATCCCGCCGCGTCGAGCGCCTCGCGCACCTTCCGGACGAGCCGCTCGTTCACGCCGGTCGGCGCGAAGTCGCCGAGCTCGTCCCAGAGCGAGCGGTCGACGAGCGTCTCGGAGGTGTCGAGCCGGACGCCCCAGAGCCGGTCGCCGAGCTCGTCCGCGACGGCGAGCGCCGTGCTGACGGAGTCGTTCTCGAAGTCGACGAGCACGGTGACGTTCATCCCGGCGGGCGCCCACTCGGCGAACTTCCGCGCGGCGAGCACGGTGTCGCCGCCGTAGGACGCGATCAGCGAGTGCGGCACGGTGCCGATCCCGCGTCCTCCCCACCACGACGCCTGCTCGTCCGTCGTGACGCCGATCTCGGCGCCGACGATCCTCCCTGCCACATAGGCCGCGTAGCCGTCTCCGGTCTGGACGCGATGGTGGTCGTGTCGGGCCGGCATGAAGATGATCGGCTTCCCCTGCGCCGCCTCGAGCACATGCACGACGTTCGTCGTGATCAGCGTCCTGCGGGCGAGCGTCCCGAGATACACGGTCTCGAGGTGCGCGAACGCGGTGTAGTCGCCCTCGATCGTCATCACCGTCTCCCAGGGCTCGATCCGGTCGCCGTCGTAGAGCGCGCGGATCTCGAGGCCGTCGTTCTCGTGCGCGCAGAGCTTGAGAATCGCGATCGCCTCGTCCATCCCGCCGAGCCACGCCTGCTTCTTCTGGAACACCTGCATGACGACGCGCGGATGCCGGCCGTCCCGCAGCAGCGCCGCGCGGGCGTGGTTGAAGTAGGCGTCCGTGTACCAGCCGGCGCGCATCTTCTCGACCGGCAGGTCGAAGATGCCCGGATCGAGCCGCTGCCTACGCGCGGTCGTTCGGGCCATCGTCGAGCTCGAGCGCGAGGCAGGCGGCGAGCGCCGCCTCGGCGACCTCGAGCTGCTCCTCCGTCGGCTCGGCCGTCGAGAGCCGGTGCTGGAGCTCGTGGCCGGGCCGCGAGAGCGCCTGCGCGACCGGATGCGTCGGATGGCGCGTCATCCAGCCGAAGATCTCGGTCGACGCGGCGAGCGCGCCGAGCTGCGCGAGCGCGCGGGCGGAGCCGCGCGCGCGCTCGGGCGCGAGGCCGGCGAGCGCGTTCCCGGCCGCCGAGGTGAGGACGAGCGGCCCGACGAGATGGCCGCCGCAGCGCTCGTGCTCCTTCGTCGCGCCGGGGCCGTGCTCGTACGTGCCGATCGAGATGTGCTCGGCGCCGTGGTAGGCGGCGAGCTCGGAGCCGCGGAGCGCGATGGCCGCGGGCGCGAGCGAGAGCAGTCCGGAGAGCAGCTCCTGCGCGGGAGGCCGGAGCCGCGACTCGCGGATCGCCCGCACCGCGACGGTCGCGCCGACCATCGACGCCATCACGGCCGGGCTCTGCATCGGCAGCTTCGCAGCCGGCAGCTTCCGCTTCACCTGCGGCAGCAGCGCGAGCGCCTCGGCGAGGCGGGCGGGGCCGCGCAGCAGCGGGCTCGTCACGCGCGACGCCGGGAACCGCTTGCGGGCGGACGCGACCTCGAGCACCCCGTCCGCGCGGCGGATCGCGCAGGCCCACGAGGTCGGGCCGTGCACGAGCACGCCGTTCGGCAGCGCCATCCCGCCGAGCCTGACCTTCTCCTCGCTCATCTCGTCAGAGGGTAGCCCGCGGCGACTCGCAGCGCGCGCTCGAGGGCCGCCGCCGCGGGGCCGGGAACGCCGTCGCCGACGGGCGCGCCCCCGATCGCGGTCACCGGCATCACCTCCCGCACCGACGATGACGTGAACACCTCGTCCGCCGCGACGAGCCGGTCGAGCACGAAGACGGCCTCCTCGACCGCGTAGCCGCCGGCGGGCGCGAGCTCGAGCAGCGCCGCCCGGGTGATCCCCGCGAGGATCGGCAGCTCGAGCGCCGGCGTCACGAGGAGATCGCCCTCGCGCAGCCACACGTTCGAGGTCGGCGCCTCGAGCACGACGTCGGCCGGGTCGACGAGCAACGCGTCGTCGGCGCCGTGCCGCTGCGCCTGAGCCTGCGCGGCCATGTTCGCCGCATAACTCGTCGACTTCGCTCCGGCGAGCGCGCCCGGCGCCCACTCGACCACGTCCAGCCGGAGTCCACGAGCGCGGAGCTCCTCGAGCCCGGCCGGCAACGTCGACGCGAGCGCGATCCCGACGGGCCGCCCGGCGCCCTCGCGACCGGCCGACCAGAGGAAGCGCAGGACGAGATCGCCCTCGCCGGACGCCGCCACCGCGGCCGTCGCCGCCTCCTCGAACCCGGCGCGGTCGGGCGCAGGCAGCCCGAGCCGCGCCGCCGAGCCGGCGAGCCGGTCGAGATGCGCCTCGAGCCGGAACGGCGTCCCGGCGTAGACCCGCAGCGTCTCGAAGACGGCGCGGCCGCGGAGCAGGCCCTCGTCGTCCGCGTACAGCACCGGCGTGTCCACCGGCACGGGCCCGCGCCCGAGCTCGACGACGGCGAGCAGAGTCACCGCACCGCCTCCTCGGCGAGCGGCGCACCGATGGCGGCGAGCAGCGGCCGCGCCTTCACCCAGGACTCCTCGACCTCGTCCGCGGGCTCCGAGTCCCAGACGATCCCGCCGCCGACCCAGAGGTGAATCCGCCCCTCGGCGACCGCGAACGTGCGGATCGTCAGCGCCAGCTCGAGATCCCCGTTCGGATGGATCCGCCCGAGTGCGCCCATCGACGCGCCGCGGCCGACCGGCTCGAGCGCGGCGATGAGGTCGAGCGCGGCGACCTTCGGACAGCCGGTGACGGATCCGCCGGGGAGCACCGCTTCGAGCAGCTCCGTCGGCGTCACGCCGTCGCGCAGCCGGCCCTCGACCGTCGAGACGAGGTGCGTGACGCCGGCGAGCTCCCGCTCGGCGAGCAGCTCGGGCCACCGGACGCTCGCGGGATCGCAGACGCGCGAGAGGTCGTTGCGCTCGAGGTCGACGATCATCACGTGCTCCGCCGCGTCCTTCGCCGACTCGATCGGAACGCCGCTCGGCCGCGTGCCCTTGATCGGCGACGTGCGCACGACGCGGCCACGGCGCGAGAGCAGCAGCTCGGGCGACGCGGAGACGATCGTCCAACCGTCGCCCGCGAGCGGCTCCGGCTCGAGCGGCCGCAGGTGCGCGAGCGCGGCGGTGAGCCCCGCCGGGTCGCCGTCGAAGTCGGCGCAAAGATGCTGGACGAGGTTCGTCTGGTAGACGTCGCCCTCGGCGATCGCCGCGCGCACCGACTCGACCGCAGCCGCGTACTCGGCTCCGCTCCAGCTCAGCCGCCAGTCGCCGACGGCGTACAGGCCCGGCTCGCGCGCGCGCCGCGTCACGGGCTCGATCGAGCACGCGACCGCCGGCAACGGGCACGGCTCGGGCGGAGCGGGGACGGCCGTCCGCCGCAGCCCGTCCGAGCAGCGATAGCCGGCGTAGACGCGTGCGACGACGTCGTCCCGTCCGAAGAAGGCGAGCTCCGCCAGCGCGGGCTCGAGCTCCGCGACCGAGTCGAGCTCGAGGATCAACCGACCACGGCCCGTGCGACGTGGCGCAGCCATTCGACGCCGAGCTCGAGGTCGGAGACGGGCACGCGCTCGTCGGCCGCGTGGATGAGCGAGGCAGCGAGGTCGGGCGGCATCGCCCGCGCCGGGAAGAAGCCGTACGCGACGGTGCCGAACGCCTCGCGCAGCCAGTGGCTGTCCGTGAAGCCTGCGGTGCAGATCGGCACCGCGCGCGAGCCGGGCTCGATCCTCTCGACGAACGAGTCGACCGCGTGCCACAGCGGCGTGTCGAGCGCCGAGCGCGTGCCGCCCTGCGCCTCGAGGAACTCGAGCTCGTACTCGACGTCGCCGCCGAGCACCGCGCGGATCATCGGCTCCACCCCCGCCGGGTGCTGGCCGGGCAGGAGCCGGCAGTCGACGACGACCTCGCAGACCGCGGGGATCACGTTCCGCTTCTGCGACGCCGAGATCATCGTCGGCGAGAACGTCGGCGCGAGCAGCGGCGCGACGAGATCCGCGACGTCCTGGTGCACGCTCCGCGCGCGATCGACGACCGCCGACGGCGGCGGCACGTCACCGAGCACGGCGCGGAGGAATGCGTCGACCTCCTGCTGGATCTGCGGCTCCGGGTGGAAGTCGACGATCCGCTCGATCAGCCGCGCCGCCTTCACGAGCGCGTTGTCGGCGATCGCCGGCATCGAGGCGTGCCCGGAGCGCCCGTGCACGCGCAGCCGGAACGGCGCGCTCATCTTCTCCGCCGTCGAGCAGACGTAGAAGACGCGGCCGCCGAGCTCGAGCCGGTCGCCGGCGCCCTCGTTGACGGCGTAGTCGCAGCGCACCGCCTCCGGGTGCTGCTCGCACAGCCACCGGAGGCCGAAGCCGTCGCCGACCTCCTCGTCGGCCGTCGCGGCGAAGACGAGGTCGCCGGCCGGCTCGAAGCCCTCGCGCGCGAGCGAGGCGATCGCGACCGCGCTCGCCGCAACCTGGCCCTTCATGTCCAGCGCGCCCCGGCCCCAGACCTGCCCGTCCCGGAGCTCGCCGGCGAAGGGCGGCACCGTCCACTCGGCGGCGTCGGCGAGCACGACGTCGGTGTGGCCGAGCAGGAGCAGCGTCGGGCCGTCGCCGCGGCCGGGGATCCGGGCGACGAGGCTCGCCCGCTCGGGCACGCGCGCGTACAGCTCGCAGGAGACGCCGTTCTCCTCGAGGTAGCCGCGGAGGAGCTCGGCGGCGAGCGTCTCGTTCCCCGGCGGGTTCGTCGTGTCGACGCGGATCAGCCTGCCCAGCAGGCCGGTCACCTCGTCGCGGAGCGCGGTCGCCGCCACAGGGCGGAGCATACTTTCGCCGTGGGCGACCTCTTCTCGGAAGCGGCGGAGCGGCGGGCCGGCGAGCTCGCGCCGCTCGCGCAGCGGCTCCGGCCGCGGACCCTCGATGAGTTCGTCGGCCAGGTGCACGTGCTCGGCGAGGGGTCGGCGCTGCGGCTGGCGATCGCCGAGGACCGCGTGCGCTCCTCGATCTTCTACGGGCCGCCCGGGAGCGGGAAGACGACGCTGGCGCGGATCGTCGCCGCGTCGACCGGCGCCGCGTTCGAGGAGCTGTCGGCGGTGTCGGCGTCGGTGAAGGACGTGCGCGAGGTGCTCGCGCGGGCGCGCGAGCGGCTCGGCACGAGCGGGCGGCGCACGATCCTCTTCCTCGACGAGATCCACCGCTTCAACAAGGCGCAGCAGGACGCGCTGCTGCCGGCGGTCGAGGCGGGGCTCGTGACGCTGATCGGCGCGACGACGGAGAACCCGTACTTCGAGGTGAACTCGGCGCTGATGTCGCGGCTGCAGCTGTACGAGCTCGAGCCGCTGCGGGAGGACGAGGTGCAGGTGATCGTCGAGCGCGGCGCGGCAGAGCTGGGAGGCACGCTCGATCCGGAGATCCGCGATCTCATCGTCCGCCGCTCCGGCGGCGACGCGCGCAACGCACTGAACATCCTCGAGCTCGCGTGGGAGACGTCGGGCGGCGCGCCGACGGAGAAGAACGTCGAGGACGCGGCGCGCAAGCGGCCGCTCGTCTACGACAAGGCCGCCGACGCGCACTACGACTTCACGTCGGCGTTCATCAAGTCGATGCGCGGCGGCGATCCCGATGCGGCGGTGTACTACCTCGCGGCGATGCTCGAGAGCGGCGAGGACGCGCGCTTCATCGCGCGGCGGATGATCGTGCTCGCGTCGGAGGACGTCGGCAACGCCGATCCGCGCGCGCTGCTCGTCGCGGTGGCGGCGGCGCAGGCGGTCGAGCACGTCGGCCTGCCCGAGGCGCGGCTCAACCTCGCGCAGGCGGCGATCTACCTCGCGCGCGCGCCGAAGTCGAATGCGAGCTATGTCGCGCTGAACGAGGCGACCGCCGACGTCCGCGAGCACGGGACGGTGGCGCCGCCGAATGCGATCCGCGACGGCAGCTGGTACGGCCGCAAGCTCGGCCACGGCGAGGGGTACATCTACCCGCACGACGACCCGAGCGGGTTCGAGGTCGACTACCTCCCGGACGAGCTGAAGGGCCGGACCTACTACCGCCCGTCGGGGAACGGCGAGGAGAAATAGCGCGGGAGAACCCGTGGTTCCCCCGCGGGCCCCCTCCTTCGGTGCCGAGTGGCCAATGAATGTGTGCGCTGCGGCGGGAGCACGGTCCCGCCTCCGCGCGCCAAGTGCCGGTCCACCCGAGGCGATTTCGGCGATTTGCCTGCCCCGCGCGACCCGCGGTGCTGAAGCATCCCGGGCCGCTTCCTTCGGCCTACGGCTAGAGCGGCGTTGCCTGCTCTAGCCTCCGGCCCTGCGGCGCTCGTCAAGCGAAAGGGTTTCATCGAAGACCTTTGCTGCGTCCGCGCCGTGGACGGCGAAGATCACGCGGGCAAGCGATGCGCCCGCGAACGTGCGCGCCTCCTCGACCATGATCCTCGCGCATGCGGCGAGCGGGAAGCCGCCGACGCCGGTGCCGAACGCCGGCAGCGCGAGCGACTCGCAGCCGAGCTCGTCGGCGAGCTCGAGGCACGACCGCGTCGTGCGACGGACGAGCTCCGCGTCCGTCGCGAGATCCTGTCCCATCACCGCGCCGTGGATGACGTAGCGCGCGTGCAGCCGCCCCGCGGTCGTCGCGACCGCGGTGCCGACGTCCACCGGCCCCTGGGCGATCGCCTCGCGCTCGATCTCCTCGCCGCCCGCGCGCAGCAGCGCGCCCGCGACGCCGGAGCCCATCCAGAGATGGTTGTTCGCCGCGTTCGCGATCGCGTCCGCCTCAACCGTCGCGATGTCGCCCTCGCGCACCTCGAGCTCCACGCGGCGAATTATCCTCCTCGCGATGCGGCTCCACGTCCACGAATGGGGCGACCCGTCCGCGCCGCCGGTCGTCTGCCTGCACGGCGTCACCGGCCACGGCGAGCGCTTCCGCCGGCTCGCGGAGGAGCGGTGGACGGCGTTTCGCGTCGTCGCGCCCGACCTGCGCGGACACGGCCGCTCGGGCTGGGAGCCGCCGTGGGGGATCCCGACGCAGCTCGCCGATCTCGTCGAGACGGCGGCCGCGCACGGGATCGACCGCGCCGACTGGGTCGGCCACTCGTGGGGCGGCCGGCTCGTGCTCGAGCTCGCCGCCGCGCATCCCGAGCGCGTCCGTCGCGCGGTGCTGCTCGACCCGGCGATCCAGCCGCTGCCGGGCCCGTCGCTCCACCTCGCGGAGACGGAGCTGACGGGCGGGACGTACGCCTCGGCGGAGGAGTACGTGCAGCAGCGGCTCGACGCGAGCCCGCTGACGCCGCGCGCCGACGCGGAGCGCGACGCCGCCGAGCACTTCGAGCTGCAGCCCGACGGCTCCGTCCGCCGCCGCTCCTGCCGGCCGGCCGTCGTCTCGATCTACGGCGAACTCGTCGCGCCGCCGCCGCCGCCGGAGACGCTCCGCGGCATCCCGACGCTGCTCCTCTACGCGCCATCGTTTGGACTCGTTCGAGCAGAGCAGATCGACGCGTACCGGGCCGCGCTCGGCGACGGCCTCGAGCTGTTCGCCGTCCCCGGCATGCACATGGTCATGTGGGACGCCTTCGACGAGACCGCGACCGCGGTCGAGCGCTTCCTCGCGCGCTAGAGGATCCGCGCGCCGAGCGCCGAGAGCGCGAGCTCGACGGCGAGCTCTCCCGTCGCGTTCTCGCGGTCGAGGATCGGGTTCACCTCGACGACGTCGAGCGAGTCGGCGAGCCCGGACTCGGCGACGATCTCCATCGCGAGGTGCGCCTCGCGGTACGAGAGCCCGCCGCGTACCGGCGTGCCGACGCCGGGCGCGGCATCCGGGTCGACGACGTCCATGTCGAAGCTGACGTGGAGGAAGGCCGCGCCCGCCGCGTGCGCGAGCGCCTCCCGCATGCACGGCTCGATCCCGCGCCGGTCGATGTCCGTCATGGTGAACACCTTCGCCTCGAGCTCGCCGAGCAGCTTCCGCTCGCCCTCGTCGAGCGAGCGGACGCCGACGAGCGCGATCCGCCCCGACTCGACCGCCGGCAAGGTCCAGCCGTCGGGCTCGAACGCCGGCCCGCCGAACCCGAGCGCCGCCGACAGGACCATCCCGTGGACGTTGCCGGTCGGGGAGGTCTCCGGCGTGTTCAGGTCGCCGTGCGCGTCGATCCAGAGGACGCCGCCGGGGCCGGCAACCGACGCCATGCCGACGAGCGAGCCGAGTGCGACCGAGTGGTCGCCGCCGAGCACGAGCGGGAAGCGGCCGACGCTGCGCGACGCGCGCACGAGTCCCGCGACCTCGTCGCACAGCTCGAGGATCTGCGGCAGGAAGCGCGCCCGGTCGTCGCCCATCGCCGTCGACTCGGGCACCGGCGCCGCGACGTTGCCGAGGTCATGCACGCGCGCGCCGAGCTTCGTCACGAGCGCCTGCTCGAGTCCCGCGTAGCGGATCGCCGACGGCCCCATGTCGACGCCGCGCCGTCCGGCGCCGAGATCGAGCGGCGCCCCGATCACGGCGATCTCACGTCCGACCTGTTGCACGCTCACCGCCGCAAGGCTAACGTCCCGGCCTTGAAGGACCAGCCGGAAGGGTCTGCGGCGACTCCCGCACGCGTCCTCCTCGTCGACGACGACGTGGGCTTTCTCGACGCACTTCGGCCGCTGATCGACCAGCAGCCGTCGCTCACCGTGGTCGGCGCCGCGCACGACGGGCTCGCCGCGATCGAGCTCGCGGACTCGCTCCATCCCGACGCGGTGGTGATCGACCTGCACATGCCGGTCGTCGACGGCGTCGCCGCCGTCGCGCGGTTGCGCAAGGACCATCCCAGCCTCTGCCTGCTCGCGCTCACGGGCGACCCGGACACGCAGCTCCACGAGGCCGTCACCGAAGCCGGCGCGGACGCCGTCGTGCTGAAGGAGGATCTCGTCGAGAGCCTCGTCGAGCGGATCGCCGCGCTCCGCGGCGGTGCCGAACCGGGTCGGCGCTAGACTTCCCCCGCCCGCGGCGAGGTAGCTCAGCTGGTAGAGCACTCGGCTGAAAACCGGGGTGTCGCCGGTTCGAGTCCGGCCCTCGCCACTCCCGCGTCGCCCGCTGCGCGCTGGGCAGGCGCGCTTCGCGCGCGTGCCCGGCGCTTCGCTTTCCGCTCGCGGGTCTGGGCCGGGCGAACTCGTGTCCGGCCGCGTCGGGCCGCGCCCGCCATGTCGGGCGCGGCGGCTACTCCGCCCGGGCGAGCTCCTCGCCGACCGGGTCCTGGGCGCTCCACGGGAAGGTGATCCAGCGGTCGGTGCGGCGCCAGACGTACTCGCACTTCACCGTGCTGCGGGGCTTCTCGTAGAGGACGGCGCAGCGGACCTCGGCGACCTTGCCCTCGCAGAACTCCTTCACGAGCGCGAGCGTCGCCCCCGTGTCGGCGACGTCGTCGGCGATGAGGACGCGCGTCTCGCTGAAGTCGACGAGGTCGGGGACGGGCGGGAGGATCATCGGCATCTCGAGCCGCGCGTCGACGCCGGTGTAGAACTCGACGTTCATCGTGAACGTGTTCTTCACGCCGAGCGCGTAGCCGAGCGCGGCCGCGACGAGCATGCCGCCGCGCGCGATCGCGAGCACCATGTCGGGCCGGTAGCCGTCGTCGTAGATGCGCTGCGCGAGCTCGCGCGCGCCGTCGCCGAGGTCGTCCCAGCTCATCAGCTCGCGGGGGTCGTCCACGGATTCGACTCTAGACGGAAAGAGCCCCCGTGAGCGCGCGAGCGTTCCCGGGGGCTTCAGACGTCCGGACCGGTGCAACCGTGTCGCGAACGTCCGTGCCGGGGACCCTAGCGCCTCCGGGCGAGCAACGCGGTCGACGGCCCCGCCGAGAAGTCCGCAAATAGCGTGAATCCCCTGCGCCGGAGCTCCCGCCGGAGCCGCTCCGCCGGGACGTGGATCGGCGTCTCCGCCCCGCGCGAGAAGGAGAAGACGATCGCGCCGGCGGGTGCGGTGACGCGGGCGAGCTCGTCGAAGAACGGGATCATGTTCGCGAGCGTGACGAGCTCGAACGCGCCGTCGTCGAAGGGGAGCTCGGATGCGTCCGCGACCTCGAAGCGCACGCGCGACGCGAGCTCCGCCGGGAGCAACGCCTTCGCCTGCGCGGCCATCGCAGGCGCGAGGTCGACGCCGACGACCTGTGCGCCGGTGAACCGTCGCGCGACCGTTTGCGCGGCGACGCCGGTGCCGGTGCCGACGTCGAGCGCGCGCGCGGGCGGCATCAGCTCCGCGAGCGCGAGCGACAGCGCTGCGACGTGGTGCGGCCCGATCCGCGTCTCCCACGTCGGCGCGAGCTCGTCGAACATCGCGCGCGTCCTGCCGCGCAGCAGCCGCCAGAGAGCGGGGCTGCGGACGACGGCGTCGGTCACGAGCCGCGCGACCCGCTGCTGGTTCACGGGCCGTCGACCTGGACCAGCAGCTCGCTTCCCTCCTCGAGCCCGAGCAGCTCGGCGGCGCTACCACGCGAGACGGCGACGGCGACGTTGCGGTAGCTGTCCTCGTAGAGGATGAGGTCGCCTGCGCCGGCGTCGCCGAACGTGCGTGCGGCGACGGCGTAGTAGCGCTCGCCCCGCGCGGCCAGCTCGACCCGCGTGCCGGGAACGATCGACGCCCGCTCCAGCTGCTCGCGCGTGAGGTTGAGCGAGATGTTCCCGAAGCGGTCGACCCCGAGGACGGTCGCGCGGATCCGGCTCTGCCCGAGCTCCGGCTCGGGCACGTCGAGCCGCACGAGCGCCTCCGGGTCGATCGGCGGGCCCAGCTCGGCGAGCGGCACGCCGAGCGAGAGATGCGCGGCGGCGGGGGAGAACAGATCGCGTCCGTGGAACGTCCGCGAGACGGTCGGGAGCGCGTACGCCGGATTCGCGAGCTCGTGTGCCTCGACGACGCCGCCGTTCCGGTCGGTCGCCGGCAGGAGCAGCCCGTTGTCGGGGCCGACGTAGCAGCGGCCTTCGGCATCGCGGAGCGCGAGCGGGCGCCGTCCGCCGCCGACGCCCGGATCGACGACCGCGAGATGAACGCCGACCGGCGTGTACGGGACGGTGTTCGCGAGCGCGAGCGCACCCTGCAGGATCCGGCCGGGACGGATCCCGTGCGTGATGTCGATGATCTGCGTCTCCGGCGCGATCCGCTTGATCACACCGTGGCAGGTGCCGACGAAGTCGTCCTGGAGCCCGAAGTCGGTGAGAAAGGTGATGAACGCCGGCACGCCACGCGACTCTACGTTTCGCCGGCCGCACGCGCGACGGCGGCGACGAGTCCGTCGAGGTCGTGCGTCTCGGCCTCGGCGAGAACCGTCAGCCCCGCCTCGCGCGCGGCGGCGGCGGTCTGCGGGCCGATCGCGACGACAGGGAGGCCGGCGCCGGTGGCGGCGAGGGCGCGCGCAGCCGACGCGGAGGCGACGACGGCGAGGTCGCCCGCGGGCGGCTCGTCGGGCCGCAGCTCCACCGTCCGGTAGAGGGGGAGGAAGTCCGCGTCGAGCTCGTCGACCAGCAGCCGCCGCGCACCCTCCGCCGCGGCGACGAGGACGCGGCCCGCCGGCTGCGGCAGCTCGGCGAGCAGCCCGTCCTGCGTCGACACGCGCGGGACGAGCGCGGGCGCGAGCCCGTGCGCGCGGAGCTCGGCCGCCGTGCCGGGCCCGACGGCCGCGAGACGGCGGGGCGGAGCGACGAGGCGCCGTGCAAGCTCGGCCGCGCCGTTCGGGCTCGTGACGACGACCCAGTCGTACGGCGCGGGATCGACCGGGTCGTCGCCGAGCGGCACGATCTCGATGAGCGGGCAGACGACGACGTCGTGCCCGAGCGCGGCGATGCGCTCGACGAGCGGCGCCGCCTGCGACTCCGCACGCGTGACGACGACGCGGAGCCGGCGTCGCTCGGATCGCTGCGCCTCCGGACCCATCCCTAGCCCCCACCCGCCCAAGGGGGTCCCGCGGGAGCTGGGGCCCACGCTAGCGGCTCGAGTGTCACGGGACTGTCAGGAGTTCGTGCCAATTGCGCGAGCGCCGGAGCCTCAGCCCCGTGCTTCGGCGACGCGCGCGAGCTCTCGCCCGAGCGCGGCGGGGTCGTCACCGGTGCGGCGCTCGAGCCACGTGCCGTCCTCGGCGGCGACGAGGCCCGTCAGCACCGCGCCGTCGTGGAACGCGGCCACCGGCGCGAGGCAGCCGCCGCCGACCGCGGCCACGACCGCGCGCTCGGCCTCGACCCGGCGGCGCGTCTCCGGGTCGTCCGCCGACGCGACGAGCTCCTCCTCGCCCGCGCGCACCTGCAGCGCGAGCGCGCCCTGGGCCGCTTCCGGAAGCAGCTCGCCGGGATCGAACCGGCGCCCGATCTCGCCGCCGAGGCCGAGCCGGTCCAGCCCGCAGGCGGCGAGCACGACGGCATCGAGGCCGCGCTCGCCGCGCTTGCGCAGCCGCGTGTCGATGTTGCCGCGCAGCGGCTCGATCGACAGCGTCGGCTCGAGCGCGAGCAGCTGCGCGCGGCGCCGCACGGACGCGGTGCCGACACGCATCCCGGGGCGCAGCGCGTCCGCCCCGCAGAGCGCGTCGCGCGGATCGTCGCGCGCGAGGTACGCGCCGACGACGAGCCCCTCCGGATCGGACGCCGTCATGTCCTTCGCCGAGTGCACCGCAACGTCGACGCGGCCGTCGAGCAGCGCCTCCTCGAGCTCCTTCACGAACACGCCGCGCGAGCCGATCTCGCCGAACGGCCTCGTCCGGTCCCTGTCGCCGGCCGTCGTGATCGGGACGAGCGCGATCTCGATCCCGGGCCGGCGCAGGCGCGCCGCCGCGAGCTCGGCCTGCGTCAGCGCGAGCCTACTGCCGCGGCTGCCGACGCGGATCAGCACAGCGGGAGGGCCGCCGCACCGGCTGGCCGCACGAGGCGGCGCCACGCGCCCGGATGCGAACGAACGCGGTGGGAACCTGCAGCGGCAGCGGCCGCCCCGTCAGCTTCGCGACCTTCAGCGCTCGTCCTCGCCGAGACCGAACAGGTGACGCACCGCCTCAGCATAAACGACCCCGTCGGCTGCCGCGGCCGCCTGCTTCATGCGGACGGTGGGCAGGTGCAGCAGCTTGTTCACGATCTGCGCCGTGATCGACTCGACCGCGCGCCGCTGGCTCTCGTCCAGCCGGCCGAGCAGCCCCTCGGCCTTCCGCAGCTCCGCCTCGCGGATCTCCTCGGCGCGGGCGCGAAGCGACGCGATCGCCGGCACGACGTCGAGCGAGGCGTGCCATTCGTGGAACTTCGCCGCCTCCGCCGCGACCATCGCCTCGGCCTGCTCCGCCTCGCGGCGGCGGCCGACGAGCGTCTCCGCGACGATCGCCTCGAGATCGTCGATGTCGTAGAGGTAGCAGCCGTCGAGGTCGTTGATCGCCGGGTCGAGATCGCGCGGGACGGCGAGGTCGACGAGGAACAGCGGCCGGCCGCGGCGCCTGCCGACGGCCTCCGCGACCGTCGGCGCGTCGAGCACGAACCCGGGAGCACCGGTCGAGGAGACGACGAGGTCGGCGTCGGCGAGCTCCTCGCCGATCCGCTCGAGCGGCAGCGGCTCGGCGCCGAATCGCTCTGCGAGCTCGACGGCGCGGTCGGCGGTCCGGTTGGCGACGAACGCGATCCGCGCGTGCCGCGAGACGAGGTTGCGCGCGGCCTGCTCGCTGATCTTCCCGGCGCCGACGAGGAGGATCGACTTGCCCTCGAGGTCGCCGAACACCTGCTCGGCGAGCGCGGCGGCCGCTGACGAGACGGACGCCGGGCTCTCCGCGATCGCCGTCTGCGCGCGCACCTTGCGGCCGGCGTGCAGCGCCTGGCGGAACAACCGGTCGAGCAGCGGCCCGGTCGTCCCGACCTCGTACGCACCGCGCACCTGTCCGAGGATCTCGCCCTCGCCCGGCACGAGCGAGTCCAGTCCCGCTGCAACCCGGAACAGGTGCAGCCCGGCAGCCTGGTCGCGGAGGCGGTAGAGCGCCTTCTCCACCTCCGGCTCGAGCTCGGCCAGCGCCGCGACCGCGGCCCGCTCCGCCGCCTCCGGGTCCGTGCACGCGACGTACAGCTCCGTGCGGTTGCAGGTCGAGAGGCAGACCGCCTCGCACCCGCCCTCCGCGAGCCGCGCCGCGAGCGCGGACGCGTGCTCGCGATCGAGCGCGACCCGCTCCCGCAGCTCGACGGGCGCGTGATGGTGCGAGGTGCCGACGAGGACGAGGCGCATCAGGCGAAGTGGGTCGCGGGCAGCGCGAGACGGACGACGACGACGAGCAGGAAGCCGGCGAGGGCGAGGTACGCGGCGCGGCGCCCCGTCCAGCCGCGCAGCGAGCGGAGCGCGAGGTACGCGGCCCAGACGATCCACGTCACCGCGGTCGCGGCGACGAGCGCATCGACGCGGTCGCCGTCCGCGATGAGACGCGCGACGCCGACCGCGATCCCGAGCGTCAGCGCGGGCAGCGAGAACCAGACGGTGCGCGCGGCGAGCCCGTCGAGCGCCGCGAGCGGCGGCGCCGGCCGCCGGAGGATCGTCGCCTCGCGCCGCTTCAGCCGCCGCTCCTGCCAGAGGTAGAGCGCCGACAGCGCGGCGGCGAGCGTGAAGCCCGCGAACGCGGCGAGCACGAGCCCGACGTGGAGGACGAGGAACGCGCTCGAATACGGGCTCCGCGACGCGGCGCCGATCCCGCCGCCCGCGTGCGCGAGCGCGAGCAGCACGGCCGCGAACGGCATCACCGCGAGCCCGAGCAGCCGGAACGTGCGGCGGCAGCCCCAGATCAGGTACGCGGAGACGACGAGCCAGACGAACAGGTTGAGCGAGCCGGCCCACGTCCCCCACGGGAAGCCGTCGTCGCGCGACGCCTGCACCGCGAGCAGCGCCGTCTGCGCGAGCCAGCCGAGCCGCACGCCCCAGGTCGCCGCGCGCCCGGACGTCCCCGGGCGCCGCGCCTCGCCGAGGTAGCCGACGGCGGCCTCGCCGTACAGCAGCAGCGCGGGCCAGAAGAGCAGCTCAGCCAACGACCGCCGGCTCCCGCCGCTCGTCCGGCTCCGGCTCCGCCTCGTGCGCGGCTGCGCGTCCGGCGAGTTCCTCGACCTCGCGCTCGAGCCGCTGGACCTTGAGCGCGATGATCAGGACGTAGACGAGGACGATCGCGAACACGGCGCAGTACGCGGCCGTGACGTATTTCTCGGCGGTGGTCACGCGAGCACCTCCTTGAGCTCGCGCACGCGCGCGTCGACGCGCTTGCCCGCGAGCTCGACGCGGTAGAGCGTGTACGCGAGGACGAGCATCGCGACCTGCGCGACGCAGTAGGTGACGAGGATCCAGCCGCCGAAGTTCGGCCCGTGACGCGTGAACACGACGGGGTGGATCGCCTGCTTCGCCAGGCGGATGGCCATGAAGCTGACGGGGATGAGCACGACGCCGAACAGCGCGTACACCGCGCTGAAGTTCGCGCGCTGCGGGCCCGGGTCGACGGAGTAGCGGAGCATGAAGTACGCGGCGTAGAAGAGGAACAGCACGAGGAAGAGCACGAGCTGGTCCTCGCTCCACAGCCACCAGTGGCCCCATGAGATCTTCGCCCAGATCGAGCCGGTGATGAGCACGAGCGAGCCGAAGATCACCCCCTGGTGGACGGCGACGTAGCTCTCGAGGTCGGCGCGCGGGTCGCGCTTCCACAGGTGGACGAGCGCCTTCCACGCGCCGAGCCCGAAGCACGCGTACGCCGTGATCGCGATCGAGACGTGGAAGTAGAAGATCCGCTGCGAGAAGCCCTGGTCGGCGTCGTTCGGCGCGACGAAGAAGACGAGCACGAGCGCGAGGGTGACGAGGACGAGCGACGCCGCCGCCAGCGCCGGGAGCGATATCCGGTACCTCGAGTCCACCGGGGTGAATTGTGCCGTTCCCGGGCTCATTCGGTCACCACGTACTCGAACGAGGCCCAGCAGATCAGGGCGAAGACGGCGTCGTAGAGGGCGAGGAAGGCGAGATAGCGGCCCGGCGAGGCGACGATCGAGGCGCCGACGCCGCCGATCACGATCGGGATCGCGAGCGGCAGGAACAGGAGCGGCAGGAGCAGGTCGCGCGCCCGGGTGGCGACGGCCATCGCGCCGAGGAAGGTGCCGACGGCGCAGATCCCGAGGTCGGCGAGCACGACCGCGGCGACCGTCGCCGCCGACAGCCCGTGGAAGAAGAGCGCGAACACCGGCAGCGCCACGGCCTCCGCGGCGGCGAGGAACGCGAGCGTCGCGATCCCCTTCCCCAGCCAGATGGCGCTGCGGTCGCACGGCGCCAGCACGAGCCCGTCGAGCACGCGCTGCTCCCGCTCCGGGACGAACGCGCGCCCGAGGCCGAGCAGCGCGGTGAAGACGATCGCGACCCAGAGCAATCCGCTCGCGGCGAGGTCCGACGAGCCCGACGGCAGCGCGAAGTGGAAGACGACGAACGTCGCGACGACGAACAGCAGCATCGCCGGCAGCGTGTCGCGCGCCCGCAGCTCGAGCAGCAGGTCCTTGCGCGCGAGCGCGCCGACGTCGCGCACGTAGTTCATGCGAGCGCCAGCCTCGAGGTCGCGAGCGGCTCGAGCCGCGCGGGATCGTGCGTCGAGACGAGGAACGTCCGCTCGCCGCGCAGCTCCGCGAGCTGGGCGTCGAGCAGCTCCGCGCCGTCGGCATCGAGCGCGGTGTACGGCTCGTCGAGCACGAGCAGCGTCGGCTCGTGGAGGAGCACGCGGCAGAGCGCGAGCCGCTGCGTCATCCCGCGCGAGTACGACGCGACGCGGTCGTGGCGCACGTCCCAGAGGCCGAACCGCTCGAGCAGCATCCCGATCCGCTCGCGCCGTTCCGGCACGCGGTAGAGCTTGCCGTACAGCTCGAGGTTCTCGAGCGCCGTCAGCTCGCGGTAGACGAGCGCCTCGTGGCCGAGGTAGCCGAGCTCGTCGCGGCGCGCGTCGACCGTGATCTCCCCCTCGCTCGGGACGGCGAGGCCGGCGCAGATCCGGAGCAGCGTCGTCTTCCCCGACCCGTTCGGGCCGGTGACGACGAGGCAGCCGCCGGCGGCGAGGTCGAAGTCGACGCCGCGGAGCGCGCGCTTCTCGCCGAAGCGCCTGCCGAGCTGCCGGGCCCGGATCACCGAGCCAGTGTAGATCGGGGCGGACTTACACAGCCTTTACGCCGCCCGTACGTGGCCGTGCGGATCCCGGCGTCTTCTATGCCTGCGGGCGCTGAACGACACAACCAGGGGGTTTCATCGATGAAAGCGCGTTACGCCGTCCCGGCCCTCATCGCCGGAGCGGCTCTCACGGCGACGGGCATCGCCGCCGCATGGTCGCGGCAGCAGGCCACCCAGGCCGCCTCGGCGACGTTCGCCGCCACCACCGTGTCGCAGCTCCGCTCGAACACCTGCACGGGCAGCGACGGCACGTATCAGGACACGAACGCCGTGTACACGGGCACGGCCACGAGCAGCAACGCGCAGCTGAGCGGATCGCTCGAGATCCGCGCGCACAGCGTCGTCAACACGACCGAGGGGCTCGGCTGGCTCGACGGCACCTTCCGCGTCCACCCGGCGAGCGGCGACGGCGTCAATGCGTCGTTCCACGCGGCGATCGCGAACGGGAACCTCACCGGGCTCGCGACGGCCGGGGCGCACGACGGCGGGAAGCTCGTCGCGTCGCTCTCGTCCACGTTCACGCAGTCCGGCGGCTTCACGTCCGGCAACCTCGGCACCGGCTCGGCGACGAACACCGGCGTCTTCTTCACGCAGGGGAGCTGCACGACCGTGAAGCAGGTCAAGGGCACCTATGTGTCGCCGCTCGGCCTCAACCCGCGCGAGGTCGTGCCGCCGGTGACCGGGCTGCGCGCGAGCGCGAACGGGAACGTGACGTTCGACGTCACTCGCGACTCGAGCGGAAACGTGACCGGCGGAACCGTCGTCTTCTACGTCAACTACGACTTCCCCGGCTCGGTGACGATCACCGGGCTGACGCTGAACCAGGGGAACCGCGGCACGAACGGCCTGAAGGTGGTCGACGCGAACACCGGGACGTTCACCGACGCCGACGGGCACGGGAACGTGACGAAGGTCGTGACCGGCGTCACCGGACCGACGCTGACGAGCATCCTCTCGAACCCGCACGGGTACTACGTGACGCTGACGACGTCGGCGAACCCGAACGGGGCGCTCCGCGACCAGCTCGAGTCGCCGCAGCGCAGGTAGCGGCCCTGCCCGGGTGCGGTTGCGGGGCGCAGCCGCACCCGGGTCCACTAGGCTCCTCGGCATGGAGCTTCGGACGCTCGGCCGCACCGGCGTGAAGGTCAGCCCGCTCTGCCTCGGCGCGATGATGTTCGGCGCCTGGGGCAACCCGGATCACGACGACTCGATCCGGATCATCCACCGCGCCCTCGACGCGGGGATCAACTTCGTCGACACGGCGGACGTCTACTCACGCGGCGAGTCGGAGGAGATCGTGCGCAAGGCGCTCGCCGGCGGCCGGCGCGACAACGTCGTGCTCGCGACGAAGGTGCACGGCACGATGGGCGACGACCCGAACGAGGCCGGCAACTCGCGGCGCTGGATCGTCGAGGAGGTCGAGAACAGCCTGCGACGGCTCGGCACCGACTGGATCGACCGGTACCAGATCCACCGTCCCGACCCCGACACCGACATCGACGAGACGCTCGGTGCACTCACCGACCTCGTCCACGCGGGGAAGATCCGCTATCTCGGCAGCTCGACGTTCCCGCCCTCGCAGATCGTCGAGGCGCAGTGGACGGCGGAGCGCCGCGGCCGCGAGCGGTTCGTGTGCGAACAGCCGCCGTACTCGATGCTCGTGCGCGGGGTCGAGGCCGAGGTGCTGCCGGTCTGCCGGGAGTACGGGATGGGCGTGATCCCCTGGAGCCCGCTCGCCGGCGGCTGGCTCTCCGGCAAGTGGCGGAAGAATGCCGACACGCCGGAGAGCACGCGGGCGCAGCGGATCCCGGAGCGCTTCGACCTGTCGCGCCCGGACAACCAGCGGAAGCTCGAGGCCGCCGACGCGCTCGCGCAGCTCGCCGACGACGCCGGCATGACGCTCGTGCACATGGCGCTCGCATTCGTGATGCAGCATCCGGCGGTGACGGCGCCGATCATCGGGCCGCGGACGATGGAGCAGCTCGAGTCGCATCTCGGCGCCGTCGACGTGACGCTCGACCGGTCGATCCTCGACCGGATCGACGAGATCGTCCCGCCCGGAACGAACTTCAACCCGGTCGACGCGGGCTGGACGCCGCCGGCGATCGCGAACGCGTCGCTGCGCCGCCGCTAGACGAGCGTGTCCGCGATCACGAACGCGGCGAAGACGACGCTGATCACGCCGTTCATCGTGAAGAACGCGGTGTCGAGCCGCCGCAGGTCGTTCGGCCGGACGAGCGAGTGCTCGTACGCGAGCAGCGTGGCGACCGCCGCGACGCCGAGCCAGTAGAGGACGCCGACGGGCAGCCCGAGCCCGACGGCGACGAGGCAGGCGACCGTCGCCGCGTGCGAGAGGCGCGCGCCGAGGAACACGCCCCGCACGCCGAACTGCGTCGCCGCCGAGTGCAGCCCCTCCCTTCGATCGACGTCGACGTCGAACAGCGCGTAGAACAGGTCGAAGCCCGCGACCCAGAACGCCACCGCAGCGCCGAGGATCCACGACTGCCACGGCAGCTTCCCGGTGACGGCCACCCAGGCGCCGACCGGCGCGAGCCCGTCGACGGCGCCGAGCCAGAAGTGGCAGAGCCAGGTCCACCGCTTCAGGTACGGGTAGATCACGAAGCCGGCGACCGGGATCGGCCAGAGCCAGCGCACGATCGGCGCGAGCTGCCAGACCGCGACGAGGAAGACGGCGAGCGAGACGGCGCAGAACGCGAGCACCTGGAGGGTCGTGAGCTGCCCGCTCGGAAGCTCGCGTCCCGCGGTGCGCGGGTTGCGCGCGTCGAGCCGCGCGTCGATCAGCCGGTTGAG
>DATKNT010000098.1:0-41661 GCA_035541175.1 Gaiellaceae bacterium | reverse complement strand
TTCGTCACGACGTTCGGGTGCCAGATGAACGCGCACGACTCCGAGCGGATCAAGGGGATGCTCGAGGAGCTCGGCCTCGGCGAGGCGCCGAGTCGCGAGGAGGCGGACGTGCTCGTCTTCAACACGTGCACGATCCGGGCGAAGCCGGACACAAAGCTCGCCGCGTACCTCGGCGACGCCGCTGCGGCGAAGCGGGAGCGGCCGGATCTCGTCGTCGCCGTCGGCGGCTGCTACGCGGAGGCGCAGCGGGAGCGAATCTTCTCGCTGTATCCGCAGGTGGACGTCGCCTTCGGCCCGGGGACGATCCAGCATCTCGGCGACTGGCTCGGCGCCGGCGGCTTCGGCGTGGCGCGCGGTGCGTTCGGCACCGGCGACGAGCGTCGGTTCGCTGCGCGGCTGCCGATGCACCGTGAGCGGGTCTTCCAGGCGTGGGTGCAGATCTCGATGGGCTGCAACTCGGTGTGCTCGTACTGCATCGTCCCGGCGGTGCGCGGGCGCGAGGTCTCGCGCCGCCCGGGCGAGATCCTCGCCGAGGTCGGCCGCCTCGCCGCCGACGGAGTGCGGGAGTTCACCCTGCTGGGACAGAACGTCAACTCGTTCGGACGCGACCTCGGCACGAACTTCGCGCAACTGCTGCGCGCGGTCGATGCGATCGACGGCGTCGAGCGCATTCGCTTCACGAGTCCCCACCCGAAGGACTTCCGCCGCGACGTCATCGAGGCGATGGCCGAGTGCACCGCGGTCTGCGAGCACGCGCACCTCCCCCTGCAGTCGGGATCGACGCGGATCCTCAGGGCGATGCGGCGCACGTACTCGCCCGAACGATTCGTGAAGCTCGCAGCGGAGATGCGCGTCGCGATTCCCGACCTCGCCCTCACGACGGACGTCATCGTCGGCTTCCCCGGCGAGACGGAGGATGACTTCCGCGAGACGCTGGAGGTCGTCGAGGAGGTCGGCTTCGACGGCGCGTTCACCTTCGTCTACTCGCCGCGGGCGGGAACCGAGGCTGCGGCGATGCCGGATCAGGTCCCGGATGAGATCAAGCGCGATCGAATCGAGCGACTCGTGGACGTCGTCCAGGCGGTCGCCGCCGCGCGCAACCGCTCGCGCATCGGCCTCGTCGAAGAGGTGCTCGTCGAAGGCCCGAGCCGTACCGACGCCGCGTTGCTCCGCGGGCGCACGCGCCGGAACACGACGGTGAACTTCTCCGGCGACGCGCGGCCCGGGGACCTCGTCGCCGTCGCGATCGAGAGCGCGACCTCGACGACGCTCGGCGGCTCGCAGGTCGCCGTCGCGGTTGCGTAGAGCTACGCCGCAGCCGCGCGCAACCGCCGCATCCCCACCGCTGCCGGCAGGATCGGCAGCCAGAGGTTGAAATAGCGGTATGCGAAGACCGCGAGCACCGCGGCGGCGAGCGGCATCCCCATCCACGACAGCGCGAACGGCAGCAGCACCTCGACGAGCCCGACGCCGCCGTACGGCAGCGACCGCCGCGTCAGCGCGTAGCCGGTCGCGTAGCCGATGAGGAGCAGCGCCCACGGCGGCGAGCCGTGCGAGAACGCGTGGACACACGCCCAGAGGCAGGCGAGGTCGCCGAGCCAGTAGATCCCGGCGCCGACCGGCCCGGCGAGGTGTCGCGGACGGACGAACAGACAGCGAAGCACGTGGATCGAGTCGAGGGCCTGCGCGAGCTGCTCGCGCCAGCCGCCCTTCCCGTGGAACCGGTGGCGGTGGCCGACGGCCCAGAGCGCGACGCCGAATCCGAGCGGGACCGCGATCGCCCACGGCAGGGTGAACCCCTCCGACGGCGTCCGCAGGCCCGACGCGAGCAGCGCGATCGCGGCGACGCACGTCGCGGGGGCGAGCACCGCGTACTCGAGCGCACCGAGCCCGAGCACGCGCACGCGCGCCTCGCGAGCGGAGATCCCGGTCTGCCGGAAGGCGTGCAGGTCGAGGGCGAAACCGCCGCGCGCGACGAACGGCCCGAAGCCCGCGGCGACGGCGGCGACAGCGTCTCCGTGCGAGAGTCCGGGGCCGCGCTCCACGCGGGCGACCTCGCGGTAGCCGAGGGCGTAGCCGAGATAGGCGACTGCCTCGGCGGCCAAGGCGGCCGCGAACCACCACGGGTGGACGGAGTGGAGCCGGGCGAGGACGTCGTCGAGCCCCGCTACCGACGCGACGAGCAGGAGAGCGGCGAGCGCGACCGCCGTCGTCCCGACTCCGGCGACAATGCCGCCATGACGGTGATCGCGATCTTCGGCCCGACCGCGAGCGGCAAGTCCGCCGTCGCCGAGGCCGTCGCCGCGCGGATCCCCGCCGAGCTCGTCTCCGCCGACGCCATGCAGGTCTACCGCGACCTCCCCATCCTCACGAACCAGTCGAGCCATCCAACTCGGCTCGTCGGCATCTGGCCGCTCGAGCATGAGGCCTCGGTGGGGGAATACGCGCCGCTGGCGCACGCTGCGATCGACGAGATCCTCGCCGCCGGGAGGACGCCGGTCGTCGTCGGCGGCACGGGACTCTATCTCCGCGCCGCGCTCGCGGAGCTGGCGCTTCCACCCGGGCCCGCGCCCGGTGCGCGCGCCCGCTGGGCTCGACTGTACGAGGAAGAGGGTCCTGCGGCAGCGCATGCGCGGCTCGCGGCGGTCGACCCGTTCGCAGCGGCGGCGGTGCACGCGAACGACCGGCGTCGCGTCGTCCGCGCGCTCGAGCTGGCCGAGGCCGGAGCCTCGCTCGCGCCCGAGGAGGACCGTCTCTGGGCGGGCGCGATGCGCCACCCGACGCTGCTCGTCGGCCTCGACGTCCCGAAGGACGTGCTCGAGCGCCGGATCCGCGAGCGGACGTGCGCGATGTTCGACGCCGGCGTCCAGGATGAGGTACGGACGGCGCTCGCCCGGCCGATCTCGTCCACGGCACGCAAGACGATGGGCCTCGACGAGGTGGCGGCCCTGCCGCGGGAGGAGGCGATCGCCGCGCTCGTCGTGCGCACGCGCCGCTACGCCGCGTACCAGCGCAAGTGGATGCGCCGGCTCGAAGGGCTCGTTATGGTCGCAGCCGACCGGCCCCCGGAGGAGACCGCCGATGCAATCGTCGCGCTGGCACGCGCACGGGAACGTGTACCTCGTCGTCGAGGGTGACTCCCGCGGCCTGGACCTGTCGGGCACGGACGGCGCGATCGAGATCCTCGGCGTCGACGGCGACGATGTCGAGGTGGCGATCGTCAACCCGGATGGTTCCCGGGCGGAGATGTCCGGCAACGGCACGCGGATCGCGGCGGCGTGGGCGATGGAGCGGAGCGGCTCCCGGGTCGCGCGCGTCCACGTGGGCGCCCGCGTCGTCGACGTCCGCAAAACCGACGGCGGCCTCTATGAGTCGGACCTCGGCCGCGTGGTGGTCGGAGAGCAAGAGGTCGTGGACGGGATCGAGCTGACGCCGGTCTCGGTCGGCAATCCGCACGCCGTCGTCGTCGGCGATCCCGCCGAGATCGTGCGGATCGGTCCGCTCCTCGAGACGCATCCGCGCTTCCCCGAGCGGACGAACGTACAGGTTGTGCGCGTCGACGGCCCCGGAGAGGTGACCGCGCGCGTCTGGGAGCGCGGCGTGGGGGAGACGAGCGCGTCCGGCTCGAGCGCCGTGGCCGTCGCGGCCGCAACGCACGGCGAGGGAGCCGTGCTCGTCCACTTCCCGGGTGGTGATCTCCGCGTCCGTCTCCGAGCGGGACGGGCGACGCTCGTCGGCCCGGCCGAGCCCGCGTAGCCTCTAACCCCCGAGCGTGAGCGCGGCGCACGTTCCACGCGGACCGGGGCGCGGCGGGCTCTCCGCCGGACGGACGACGTGGATCACGCCCGCGGAGCGGGGCGCGGTCAGGTCGACGCGCACGATCGCATGGCCGCTCGCGTCGTAGCCGCGAAGGACCTTCAGGCCGGGAGAGACGTCGCCCACGAACACGAGCGCGCCGAAGACCCGAGCGGTCTGGACGCCGTCGAAGCAACTGCCGGTTCGATCGCCCGTCGCAGCGCCGACGACGCCGGGACCGGCGATGCCGGCCACGGAGGTGTTCGTCTGGCTCGGTGCAAACGAGAGGCGGTCGCGCGCGGTGAAGACGACCATCGGCGTCGCCACGTGACAGGTCGTCGGGCCGAGCCGGACTCCGAGCGCGGGGACGAAGCAGTGCTCGCCGGACGCGGCCGTCGCCACGAGCAGCGCGAACGGCAACGGCTTCTCGCTGCGATCGACGAGCCCGACGACGCGGGCGCTCGTAGGATCGAGTCCGCGCCGTTCGAGGCGGGACCGCACGGTCCCCCACTGCGTGTGCGAGAACACCAGGCTCGGTGCGTACAGCCGCGCCGACGGCTCGCGGCCCCACTGGTACGCGGGCGGCCCGACCGTCGCCCCGAAGCCGCCGCCGGCAACGACTGCGAGGGCGAGCCCGACGGCGAGGATCGTCCATGGACGCCGCAGCACGTGGAAGGTGTCGGCGCCGGGTAGGTCGTCCCCCGATCACTCCAGCGGGGGAACGTCTCGCGCTAGGCGCCGATCTCGTACTCGCGCAACACGTCGTTGAGCGACGTCTTCAGGTCCGTCTGCTCGCTCCGCCGGCCGATGATGAGCGCGCAGCCGAGCTGGTACGTGCCGGCCGGGAACTCCTTCGGACGCGTGCCGGGGACGACGACGGAGTACGGCGGCACGTAGCCGCGGTGCTCGACCGGCACCGGGCCGGTCACGTCGATCACGGGCACCGAGCCCGTGAGCGAGACGTTCGGCGCGAGCACTGCACGTTCGCCGATCACGACGCCCTCGGTGAGGATGCAGCGCGAGCCGATGAACGCGCCGTCCTCGACGATGACCGGGCGCGCCTGCACCGGTTCGAGCACGCCGCCGACGCCGACGCCGCCCGCGAGGTGCACGTCCGCGCCGATCTGGGCGCACGAGCCGACTGTCGCCCACGTGTCGATCATCGTGTTCGGCCCCACCCACGCGCCGATGTTCACGTAGCTCGGCATCATCACGACGCCGGGCGAGAGGAACGACCCGTACCGGGCCGTCGCCGGCGGTACGACGCGCACGCCGAGCTCGGCGTAGTTCCGCTTCAACGGGATCTTGTCGACGTACTCGTACGGGCCGACCTCGATCGGCTCGACCGTGCGCACGCGGAAGTAGTCGAGGATCGCCGTCTTCGCGTCCTCGTTGACCCGCCACTCGCCGCCGACACGCTCGGCGACGCGCAGCTCGCCTCGGTCGAGGGCGGCGATCGTCTCGTCGGTCGTCACAGGTGCTCCTCCAGGATCGCGGCGGCGCGCTCGCACTCGTCGAGCGTCGGGACGAGCGCGAAGCGGACGTAGCCCTCGCCGCTCGGGCCGAAGAACGTCCCCGGGGAGACGATCACGCCGTGCTCGAGCAGCCGCAGCGCGACCTCCTCTCCCGTCTCGCTGCCCGGGATCGCCACCCACAGGTACATCGTTGCCTCGCTCGCGACCACCTCCCAGCCCCGCGCGGCGAGCACCGGCATCAGCACGTCGCGCTTCGCGCGGTAGCGCGCGCGCGTCTCCTCGACGTGCCGCTCGTCGCCCCACGCGACGACGGATGCACGCTGGACGAACTCCTGTGGCGCGGTGCCGACGGTCGGACGGTACGCCTTCAGCGCCGCGATCACCTCGGGCGGCGCGGCGACGAAGCCCGAGCGGTAGCCCGTCATCGACGAGCGCTTGCTCAGCGTCTGGAAGACGATCGTGCGGCTCCGGTCCGACGCCTGCAGCGCGGACGGCGGCGGCTCGTCGAACCACAGCTCGCTGTACGCCTCGTCCGACGCGACGACGAAGTCGTGCCGCGCCGCGAGCGCGGCGAGCTCCTCGTAGAACGACAAGGGCGCGACCGCGCCCGTCGGGTTGTTCGGGTAGTTGACCCAGACGATCGCCGTGCGCTCCCAGGTCGCCCCGTCGACGGCGTCGAGATCCGGGACGAAGCCGTTGTCACGCACGAGCGGCACGGTGCCCACGTCCGCGCCCGCGAACAGCGCCCCGCGCTCGTACACCGGGTAGGCCGGCTCGCCCCAGAGCACGAGCCGCTTCTCCGACGCCGGGTCGACGAGCACCTGCGCGAGCGAGAAGATCGCCTCCTTCGAGCCGTAGGTCGGGACGATCTCGGTGTCGGGATCGAGGTCGACGCCGAAGCGGCGTGCGCACCAGCCGGCGACCGCCTCGCGCAGCTCCGGCAGGCCCTGCGCCAGCGGATACGGCGCGCGCTCCGGCAGCGCCGCGACGAGCGCCTCGCGGATGATCGGGTCGGTCGGCTCGTTCGGGTCGCCCTTGCCGAAGTCGATCACCTCGACGCCGTCGGCGACGAGCCGCCGCCGCGCCTCCTCGAGACGGACGAACGGATACGTCGCCATCCCCGCGAGCGTCGGCGCGATCTTCACGGCCACGTCCTAGACGGTATCGAGGAGGAACGACCGCAGCGTCTCGAAGCAGCGCTCGAGGCTCGCGACCGGAACGCGCTCGTCGACGGCGTGCGCGGTCGCGGTCGCGCCCGGCCCGTAGTTGATCGCGTCGATGCCCTGCTCGGCGAACTGCGCGACCGGCGTCCACGCCTGCTTCGGCGCGACCTCGGGGACGAGCTCGCGCAGACGCACCGCGAGCGGATTCGCCAGCCCGGGCGGCGCGGCCGGGGAGTTGCTCAGCACCTCGATCTCGCCGCGCGGCACGAGCTCGGCGAGGCGCCGCTCGGCGTCCGCGGGGGAGCGGTTCGGGGCATAGCGGTAGTTCAGCTCGGCGCTCGCCTCCGCCGGGACGACGTTCGACGCGATCCCGCCGTGCACGCGGACGGCGCTGACCACCTCCCGGTAGACGAGCCCGTCCAGCTCGACGTCGAGCGGCTCGAGCTCGACGATCGGCTCCAACCCGCGCACGAGCTCGTGGATCGCGTTCACCCCGGTCCACGGCCGCGCCGAGTGCGCGCTCCTACCGTGGAAGCGGACGAGCGCCTCGACGTTGCCGAGGCAGCCCGCGTGGAGGATGCAGTCGGTCGGCTCGAGCACGACCGCCAGCCGCACGCCGTCGAGCAGCGGCGTCGCGAACAGCGCCGGCAGCGGCGATTCCGCGACCGGCAGCTCCTCGCGCGTGAAGAACAGGTACCGCGCCGGTACGCCGGCCCGGGCGAGCTCGATCATCACCGCGATCCCGGACTTCATATCCGTCGACCCGAGCCCGTGCACGACGCCGTCCTCGATCCGTCCGGGGATGTTCCCCTGCGCCGGCACCGTGTCGAGGTGGCCCGCGAGCACGACGGGGGCGGCCGGGTCGCCGTAGAGCAGCACCTGGCCGTCGTCGTAGAGCGCCTCGCCGGGGACGAGCCCGCGCACGAGCGCGACGAGCTCCGCCTCCCGGCGGCTCTCGGACGGGACGTCGACGAGCTGGAGCGCTCTCGCGGCGAGGTCGGGGGTCGGCACGGCAGGCGTCATAATGACGTGCGCATGCCCGCGAGACGGCCTGATCCGACGCCGGGTCTCGAGCCCGAGCGCGGGCTCGTCCTCGCCGTGCTCCCGCAGGGCGTCGACCCGGATGACGAGCTCGCGGAGCTCGAGGAGCTCGCCCGTACCGCCGGCGTCGAGCCGGTCGAGCGGCTCGTCCAGCACCGGCCGCGGCCCGACACGCGCAGCTACGTCGGCAAGGGAAAGCTCGACGAGTTGAAGCAGTCGTACGGCGACGCCGGCGCCGAGGTGCTCCTCGTCGACGACGAGCTGTCGCCGCCGCAGCAGCGGCTGCTCGAGAACGAGCTCCAGGCCCGCGTCGTGGACCGCACGCAGCTGATCCTCGACATCTTCGCCCAGCACGCCGTCAGCGCCGAGGGGAAGCTCCAGGTCGAGCTGGCGCAGCTCGAGTACAACCTGCCGCGCATGCGCGGGATGTGGCAGCACCTCGAGCGGCTCGGAGGCGGCGTCGGCACGCGCGGCCCGGGCGAGTCCCAGCTCGAGACCGACCGCCGGCTCGCCCGCCGCCGCGTCTCGATCCTCAAGGGCCGCCTCCGCGAGCTGCAGCGCCAGCGCGACGTGCGCCGCAAGGAGCGCCGCCGCACCGAGACGCCGACGGTCGCGCTCGCCGGCTACACGAACGTCGGCAAGTCGACGCTCCTGAACGCGCTCACCGACGCGGAGGTCTCCGTCCGCAACCGCCTGTTCGAGACGCTCGACCCGACGACGCGCGGCTTCGAGCACGAGGGCCGCCGCTACCTCGTCACCGACACCGTCGGCTTCATCCGCCGGCTGCCGCACCAGCTCGTCGAGGGCTTCGCGGCGACGCTCGAGGAGACGCTCGTCGCCGACCTCGTGCTCCACGTCGTCGACGGCTCCGCTTCCGACGAGCGGCTCGTCGAGATGATCGCGGCCGTGAACGCCGTCCTCCACGAGATCGGCGCCGACGACCTCCCGGTCGAGCTCGTCCTCAACAAGATCGACGTCGTCGACCCGCTGCACCGGCGGCGGCTCGCGAACCGCTATCCCGACGCGCTGCAGGTCTCGGCGCTCACCGGCGAGGGCCTCGATGAGCTCCGCGCCCGGATCGCCTCGCGGTTCGCGGAGCGCTTCGAGCCGGTACGGCTGCTGCTCCCGTACGACGAGGGCGCCCGGCTGAACGAGCTGTACGCGCTCGGCGCGCCGATCGAGTCGCGCGAGGACACGGGCGAGGGCGTGCTCGTGCTCGCGCGGCTGCCGCGGCGCGAGATCGCGCGCTTCGCGCCGTACCTCGTCGCGGACGCATCGGCGGACGACATCCGGTCGAGCGGGACATGATCGAGCTGCCGATCCGGCGACTCCGCGACGACGCCGTCGTCCCCAGCCGTGCGTATGCCGGCGACGCCGGCCTCGACCTCGCGGCCTGCGAGCGCGTCGAGCTCGGACCGGGTGAGCGGGCGACCGTACCGACCGGCCTCGCCGTCGCCATCCCCGACGGGTATGCCGGCTTCGTCCAGCCCCGCTCCGGCCTCGCCGACCGGCACGGGCTCACGATCGTGAACACGCCGGGCCTCGTCGACTCCGGCTACCGCGGCGAGCTTCGCGTCGTCCTCCTGAACACCGACGTGCGCGAGCCGTTCGTCGTCGAGCCGGGGATGCGGATCGCGCAGCTCGTCGTCCTCCCGGTGCCCGGCATCGAGCCCGTCGAGGTCGACGAGCTGCCGGAGAGCGAGCGGGGCGTGCGCGGCTTCGGGAGCTCGGCGCACTGATGGCGCTCGAGCCGCGCATCCGCGTCTCGGCGCTCCTGCGCTGGCAGGACCGGATCCTGCTCATCCGTCACGAGAAGGCGGGCCGCGGCGAGTACTGGCTGCTCCCCGGCGGCGGCGTCAACGCCGGCGAGAGCCTCGTCGACGCGCTCCACCGCGAGCTCGCCGAGGAGGTCGGGATCGAGGACGAGCTCCCGGTCGAGGGCCCGATCGCGATCGTCGACTCGATCTCGCCGAAGCCGACGTTCGCGTCGAAGCACGTCGTCCACATCATCTTCTCCGGCGACCTCTCCGGGCGCTCGCTCGAGGCGGTCACCTCGCACGACGCCGCCGTGCGCGGCCACCGGCTGTTCGAGCCGGGCGAGCTCGACGGGATCGTCGTCCACCCGCCGATCCAGCGCTTCCTCCGCCGCTGGCAGCCGGGCGACCCCGGCGTCTACCTCGGGAGGCTCTGGGCGCCCTAGCGGCCGCCGCGTGCGCGCGCCCGCGCGGCCGACACCTCGTGCGCCTGCGCCTCGAGCGCGTCCCCGAGCGGCGCCAGCTCCGGCGGCTCGCCGCCGGAGCGATGCGCGAGCGCCTGCGCCAGCAGCCAGTCGGCGAGCCACGGGTTCCGCGGGAGCAGGGGGCCGTGGAGGTACGTCCCGATCGCGCGGCCGAGCCGGCAGCCCTCGAAGCCGCTCTCGCCGTCGTTGCCGAACCCCGCGACGACGCGGCCGAGCGGCTCCGCTCCCGGGTCGAGCCGCGTCCGGCCGGCGTGGTTCTCGAAGCCGGCCACCGTCCGCCGCCGTCCCGGCTCGAGCTCGCACTCGAGCAGGACGTCGCCGATCATCCGCCGGTCGCCGGCGACCGTCTCGAGTGGGAACAGGCCGACCCCCGGCATCTCTTCGCCCTGGTGGCCGCGGTAGCCGCGCCCGAGCAGCTGGTAGCCGCCGCAGACGGCGAGGAGCGCGGCGCCGCCGCCCACCGCCTCCCGCAGAGGCTCCGCCTTCGCCGCGAGGTTCGCGGCGACGAGCGACTGCTCGCGGTCCTGACCGCCGCCGACGTAGTAGAGATCGTGCGCCCCGGGGACGATCGCGTCGTCCATCCCGAGCGCCGTCACGTCGAGCGCGTGCCCGCGCCACTCGGCGCGGCGCGCGAGCACCGCGATGTTGCCGCGGTCGGCGTAGATGTTGAGGTAGTCCGGGTACAGGTGCCCGACGCGGATGACGCTCATGCCCGCTCCCAGTAGGGCCGCGCGAGGCCGCGGGCGGCGACGATTCGCTGGAGCGAGAGCATCGCGGTGTAGGTCGGGAGGACGACGAGCTCGCCGCCCGCCGGGGTCAGCTCGAGGCCGCGGTCGAGCGCGCGCTCGAGGTCCGGCACGACCTCGATCGCCGCCTCGTCGAGGCCGCCGTACTTGAAGCGGAGCGCGAGTTCGGCCGCCCGTCTCCCGCTCGCGACGAGGCCGTCCAACCTTCCGAGCAGCGGCTCGAAGTCGACGTCCCAGATCCAGGAGACGTCGCGGCCGTCGGCGATCTCGTCGTTGAGGGCGATCACCGCGAGACGCGGCGCTCCGCCGTCCACGAGTGTCCGGATCGCCTCGTTCGCGCCGGCCGGGTTCTTGATCAGGAGCAGGAGGATCCGCTTGTCGCCGGCGGGGATCCGCTCGAAGCGGCCGAAGGCGGCGCTGAAGCGGCCGAGCCCGTCGGCGATCTCGTCGAGCGACGCGCCGAGCGCACGCGTGAGCGCCGCCGCGGCGAGCGCGTTGTAGACGTTGTAGAGACCCGGCAGCGCGAGCTCGACGCGGCGCGTCCCCTCGGGCGTCACCAGATCGAACGCGGCGCGCTCGAGCCCGTGCAGCTCGACCGCCCGCGCCGCCACCGCCAGCGGCGGCCGCGCGTGCCCGCAGTTCGGGCAGCGGTAGTCACCGAGATGGCCGACGTACGCGGCGACATACTCGTACGGCGTCCCGCAGCGGACGCAGTACTTCGAGTCCGCGGCGTGCTGCAGCACGGGTCGCGAGACGGAGGGATCGTCGAGCCCGAACACCGTCGAGCACGGATGGGCGCCGGCGAGGTCGCCGACCGGCGGGTCGTCCCCGTTGACGACGAGCGCCGTCTCCGGCGGCAGCGCGGCGACCGCCGCCCGCCAGCGCCCGACGAGCAGCTCGAGCTCGCCGTAGCGGTCGAGCTGGTCGCGGAACAGGTTGCCGAGGGCGACGACGCGGGGCCGTACCCGCTGCGTCACCTCGGGCAGCGCCGCCTCGTCCACCTCGAACAGGCCGAGCTCGGCCCCGTCCGCGGCGAGGAGCGTCGACGCGACGCCGGAGACGAGGTTCGCGCCCGAGCTGTTGTGGGCGAGCCGATGGCGCGGCCGCAGGATCTCCGCCGCCATCGCCGCGGTCGTCGTCTTCCCGTTCGTCGCGGAGAGCACCGCGGCACCGGCGGGGAGCCGTGCCGCGAGCCGATCGACCGCGCCGGGGTCGAGCTTCGACAGGAGCTTCCCGGGCACCGTCGTCCCGCCGCCCGTGCCGGCGAGACGCGACAGGCGGGCCACCGCGCGGGCGGCGGCGATCTCGGCGGCGAGCGGGACGGCGAGGCGCATCGACCCGAGCGTACGCCAGGTGGGGGAGGGTGCCGTGCGGCGACCTGTTCCCCCGAACGAGTGAACTTCGCCCCGGGCGGGGCATCGTGACCCTTCCGGGTGACGTGCCGCGTGCGCACCGCTCGTACGGTTGGGCCGCGCTCGCGTGCATCGGGGCGCTCGCACGGTAGGGGTGCGATCTCGGCTAGGGGAGGAACAGGTGCGGTTGATTCGAGGGGACTGCAACGGCGGGCGCGCGAACGCGCTCTGGGGACGCGGCGGGCGCGGCGAGCCCAGGTCGAACGCCCTTTGGGGCCGCGGCGGCCGCAAGGCCGGCGCCGCCGTCGCGACCGTCGTGGTCGCCTGCACCGTCGCGGCGACCGCGACCGCGGGCCCGGGGGGTCGGCATCACTGGGGCTTCAACGTCCCCGGGATCGGTCAGACGACCGCGTACATCCCCGACTCGCTCGCGAGCGCCATCCGCCAGAACCCGCGCCAGCGGTTCGACGTCATCGTCGAGGGTGTGCAACAGCCGCAGGACCCGAGCCAGACGACGGTCAGCGCCGGCGGCCTGCGCTCCGGGCTGCTCGGCCTGAGGAAGGGCGCGAACACGATCGGCGGCTCGCAGATCGGCCGGACCTTCGGCGCGATCGACGGGCTGCACGCGGGGCTCACCGGCATCCAGATCGCGTTCCTCGCGAAGCTGCCGTACGTCGCGGCGATCGTGCCGAACGAGACGGTCCAGATGAGCGGCTGGGGCGGCGGCCTCCAGTACTCCAATCCGCAGAAGTGGGCGTGGGCGATCGGCGCCGCATCCGACTGGACGTCGTCGGCGGCGCAGCTCAGCGCTCCGACGATCGCCGTCGTCGACTCGGGCGTCGATCCCGGCCGCGGCGACTTCGGCGGCCGGCTGCTCGGGCAGGTCGATCTCACGAGCCTCCAGCCGGACTCGCCGGGCGACGGCTACGGCCACGGGACGTTCGTTGCCGGGATCGCCGCAGGAGGCGCGGCCGGCTACGCAGGCGTCGCCCCGGAGGCGAACCTGTACTCGGTCAAGGTCATGAACGACCAGGGCGAGGCGACCGTCGCCGACATCGTCGCGGCCTGCGACTGGATCCTCCAGAACAAGTCGACGTACGACATCCGCGTCGCGAACTTCTCGCTCCACGCGACCAGCCGCGCGAGCCTCTTCTTCGACCCGCTCGACCAGGCCGTCGAGAAGCTGTGGCTGAACGGCGTCGTCGTCGTTGCGGCCTCCGGGAACTACGCCCAGGACGGTCAGGAGAGCGACGTCCCGTTCGCGCCGGGCAACGACCCGTTCGTGATCACCGTCGGCGCCGCTGACATGGCGAACACGGTGACGACGAGCGACGACACCGCCGCGCCGTGGTCGGCCTGGGGCTACACTCCGGACGGGTTCGCGAAGCCCGACCTGTCGGCGCCGGGCCGCTACATCGTCGGTCCCGTCGACGCCGGCGCGATGCTCGCGGTCGAGCGGCCGGACCACGTCGTCGACGCGCAGAACGGATACATGCAGCTCAGCGGCACCTCCTTCGCCGCTCCGATGGTGGCCGGCGCGGCGGCGATGCTCCTCGCGCAGCACCCGGACTGGACGCCGGATCAGGTCAAGGGCGCGCTCATGTCCTCCGCACAGCAGACCCCGGCCGCGGCGCAGGGCTCCCTCGGCGCCGGCGAGCTCGACGTCCGCGACGCCCGGGCCGTCCAGAGCCCGCCGAACCCGAACGCGGGCCTCGACGCCTTCCTGACGACCGCCCCCGACGGCTCGACCGTGTTCGACAGCGCCTCCTGGCAGGCCGCAGCGCTCACCGATCCGGCCTGGAACGACGCAGCCTGGAGCGACGCCGCGTGGAGCGACGCAGCCTGGAGCGACGCCGCGTGGGCCTCCGCCGCGTGGGGCGACGCAGCCTGGAGCGACGCTGCGTGGGCCGATGCCGCCTGGGCCGACGCGGCCTGGGCGGACGCCGCCGGCGGCGACGGAGCGGTCGACCCGGCGACGCTCGACGCGTCCCCCGCCGAGATCGCTCAGGCCGGGGCGGCGCTCGCGCCGGCAGTCCCCGACCCGGGCCGGACGGGCACGACGCCGTAGCCGGGAAACCCCGGATAAACGGCGCTTTCGGCGCCCGTGGAATGCTCCGAACGGGGGATGCCCCCGCTCGTGCCGCTTCGTACTCTCCGCGCATGGCTCTGCGGCCATACGACCTGCCGCGCGCGGGTCACCACGCCGTTCCGACACCGCCGGCAGGTCACCGATGAGCGCCGTCCCCGAGACCCTGCCGGGCGACGAGCTCCACCCCGGGCGCGAAGGACCGCCGGCGGCGGCTCGCGCCGGCTTGCCGAGAAGTGCGCAGATCTACCTGCTGATCCTCGGCGTGGCGACGATCGCCGCGGCCGGCCGCTTCTACCTGAAGGTGCCGACCGTCCACAAGGACTGGCTCGTGTTCGCGCTCCTCGCCGCGGCCGCGACGGTGGCGCAGGTGTTCCCGGTCAAGTCGCCGCGGAACATGATGTACCACACCTCCGTCGTCTTCCTCGTCGCCGCGGCGCTGCTGCTGCCGCCGGAGCTGCTCGTCCTCATCCCGCTCGTCCAGACGGTCCCGGAGTGGCTGAAGGAGCGCTATCCGTGGCCGATCCAGGTCTTCAACATCTCGAACTACACGCTGAACGCGCTCGCGATGTGGGGTGTCGCGGAGCTGATCCTCCGGCACGGCGGCAAGACGATCGCGAACCCGGAGGCCCGCTTCGCCGTCGCCGGCCTCGCCGCCGCGGTCGCGTACGTCGCCGTCAACCACGTCTTCCTCGCCCTCATCCTCAAGCTCGGCCGCGGCCACCGGTTCCGCGAGACGGGGCTGTTCTCGGTCGAGAGCCTCTCGATCGACCTCGTGCTCGCCGTCCTCGGCGTCTCGCTCGCCGCGTTCTGGCACCTGAACCCCTGGCTCATCTTCGCTGCGCTCGCGCCCCTCGTCGTCGTCCACCGCTCGCTGAGCGTCCCGCAGCTGCAGGCGGAGGCGCGCGTCGATCCGAAGACCGGCCTCTTCAACGCCCGGTACTTCGCGACGACGCTCGCCGCGGAGATCGCGCGCGCCGCGCGGTTCGACCGGCCGATGTCGCTGATCATGGCCGACCTCGACCTGCTCCGCGACATCAACAACAGCTACGGCCACCTCGCCGGCGACGCGGTGCTGCAGGGGATCGCGGAAATCTTCCGCTCGCAGCTCCGCAACTACGACGTCCCGGCCCGGTTCGGCGGCGAGGAGTTCTCGATCCTCCTGCCGGAGACGCCGGCCGACCAGGCGCTCGAGATCGCGGAGCGGATCCGGCGCGCGGTCGCCGAGCGGGAGTTCGAGGTGGAGACGGCGACCGAGCCCGTGCGGGCGACCGTGTCGATCGGCGTCGCCTCGTTCCCGAAGGACGGCGCCGACGCGATGGAGCTGATCCACCAGGCCGACCTCGCCGTCTACCGGGCGAAGCTCCAGGGCCGCAACCGCGTGCTCGGGGCGAGCACCGAGCCGCTGCTGCTCGCGGCCGAGCGCGGCGCGAAGCTGCGCGCCATCCGCGAGGACGGGGAGCACGTCTCGCCGCTGCCCGCCGCCGAGCCGATCGAGACCGCAGAGGAGCGCCGCCAGCCGCGGCCGGGCGGGATGGTCGGGCCGCGCTTCCTCTCGCTCTCACCGCGGCTCGCGCTCGTCGTCAGCGCCGTGGCCGTGGTCGGCATCGCCGCGGGCATCGCCGGCCTCGTCTGGGGCAGCAGCACCGACTACGTCGGTCTCCTGGCCGTGCTCGCGCTCGTCGGCGGCGGCCAGGCGCTCTCGCTCGAGCTCGCGGAGGTCGAGGGGTCGATCTCGGTCAGCGCCGTCGGCTCGCTCGCCGGCGCCGCGCTGTTCGACTACCGCGCCGCGCTGCCGCTCGCCCTCACCGTCGCCGTCGTCGAGTGGAGCGCGCGCCGCACGTCGCTCCACCACGTGCTCTACAACATCGGCACCCTCTCGCTCGCCTCGCTCGCCGCCGCCTCCGTCATGTCGATCCACGTCTCGCACGGCACGACGGCGCACCTCGTCACGGCCGCCCTCGGCGTCGTCGGCGGCGCCGTCTACTTCGGCGTGAACATGGGGCTCGTCAGCCTCGCCTCCGGCATCGAGGGGCACGAGAGCCCGTGGAGCGTGTTCCACGAGCGGTTCGCGTGGCTGCTCCCGCACTACCTCGTCTACGGCTTCATCGGCGCCGTGATCGCGCTCGCGTACGACGCGGTCGGTCTCTACGCGCTCGCCGTCTTCGCCGTCCCGCTCCTGCTCATGCGCAAGACGCAGGAGGCGTACCTCAAGCACACGCAGAAGTCGGCGTTGAAGCTTCGCGAGGCGGCGGACACGATCCAGTCCCAGAACGTGTCGCTCGAGCAGGCGAACCGGCTGCTGCGCGAGCGCTCGACGGCGGCGATGGAGTCGCTCTCCGCCACGGTCGACGCGCGCGACTCGTACACCGCGGGCCACTCGCGCCGCGTCCAGCAGCTCGCGCTCGCGATCGGCCGCGAGCTCGGCCTCTCGCAGGCGGAGCTCGACCTGCTCGGCCACGCCGCGCTGTTCCACGACATCGGCAAGCTCGCCATCCCCGACGCGATCCTCCTGAAGCCGGCGAGCCTGACCGGCGAGGAGTGGGCGCTGATGCAGCGCCACGCCGAGGAGGGCGCGCGGATCATCGACCGCCTCGGCTTCCTCCAGGACGCCGTCCCGTCGATCCGCCACCATCACGAGCGGTTCGACGGCACCGGCTATCCCGACCGGCTCGGCGGGGAGGAGATCCCGCTCGGCGCCCGCATCATCCACGTCGCGGACGCGCTCGACTCGATGCTGACAACGCGGATCTACCGCGCAGCGCGGCCGGTGCACGAGGCGCTCGCCGAGGTGAAGAACGCCGCAGGCACCCAGTTCTGCCCGCGCTGCGTCGCGGCGCTCGAGCGGATCCTCCCGCTCGAGTCCGTCGTCGGCGAGCTGCCCGAGGTCGAGCAGCAGCGCCCGCACCTGGTCAAGGCCTCCTAGTCCGCGCGGCACGCGTCCACGCGGGCGCACTTGCGGATCTCGCAACCTGCTCTACACTCTTTGGATGGCGCCGAAGCCGCGGTTCCGGGCGGTCGCCGAGATCGACCCGGAAGCGCTCGCCGCGTTCCAGGCGGGAATCCGCAAGCGGTACTCCGACGAGCAGATCCTCGACGACCTGCGCGGCTGCGCCGCGCGGCTCGGCCGCTCGCCGACGATGCGGGAGTTCGCCGCCGATCCGAAGACGAGCCTCCATCCGCAGACGGTGATCGAGCACTTCGGCTCGTGGAACGCCGCGAAGCGAGCCGCCGGCCTCGTCCCGCGGCGATTCGCGACCCGCGAGGAGCTGCTCGGCCTCCTGCGCGAGTTGGGGCAGGAGCTGGGCCGTCCGCCGACCGCCCGCGACATCGACGAGCGCAAGGGCCGGATGCCGTCGAAGTCGCTCTACTGGCACACGTTCGGGTCGCTCGCGAACGCCCTCCGGGAGGCCGGCTTCGACGTGCCGTTGGGGGAGGAGCGGCTCGAGCGCGCCGTCGAGCAGGGCGCGGAGCTGGCCCGGAGGCTCGGCCGCCTGCCGAAGTTCGCCGACTGGGCCGAGGCGCGCCGCGAGGACGAGTCGCTCCTGACCGAGTGGCAGGTCTACCGGATGTTCGACGCGCGCCGCGGCGCCTGGTCGACGTTCCAGTTCCTCGTCCGCGAGCGCCTCGACGAGCAGGGCGTCCGCGTCGCGAGCGACGGCCGCCTCGTCGGGAAGCGTCGGAAGAGCTAGGCCGCCAGCACGGCGAGCTGCGCGAGGCAGGACGCGCCCTCGTGGGGCGCGCGCACCGCCGGGAGCGAGCCGCGCTCGACGTACGTCCGGTCGGGCCGGAAGCGGAGGTCGCGCGCGATCTCGCCGCCGCGGAGCTCGAGGAAGGTCCCGTCCTGGAGCTTCCGCTTGCGCAGCCTCGGGCCTCCGTAGCGCTCCAGCACCTCGAGCGCGTCCTTCGTCGACGCGAAGAAGGTGCCGTCGCGGCCCTCGCCGAGCCAGAGCGGCCGGCCGATGCCGCGGGCGAGGAAGACGGCGCCGGGTTCCCGCTCGTCGAGCCACGCCGTCGCCATCGACCCGACGAGCTTCTCGAACGCGCGCGGGTCGTTCTCGGAATGGGCCGCGAGCGCGAAGATCGCCTCGGAGTCCACGGTCTTCCCCGGCTCCGAGCGCGCGCAGTCGAACGGGGCGAGGAGCTCGTCGTCGTTGACGATGATCCCGTTGTGGATGCCGATCACCGGCCCGTGGCGGACGGGATGGTTGTTGGCCGCGATCGACGGGTGGCCCTTCGTGTAGTCGCGCACGTGGACGAGCAGCTCGGTCGCGGAGCGGGGGACGGTGACGCGCTCGAGCAGGTGGCTGGCCGGCGTCCGCTGCTTCGTCACGGTCGGCGGGGTGCCGCCGGGGAGGCGATACGCGTACCCGACGGCGTCGGCGCCCCGTTCTGCGATCCCGGCCAGGAGCGCCTGCGCCGCGAGCGTGCGGTCGACGCCGCTGCGCGCTGAAAGGCTGTATCCCGCGATTCCGCACACGTTGGTTCGTTCCTCGAAGACCCCAGGGCCGGCAGTTGCCGCAACCGCACCCTATGTCTTCTTTCGGACGCTTCGGATGGATTGGAAGTTAGATCGGCACGATCAGGTCTAACGATTAGCTGACATTTCGCCGCCGCGAGGCGCGTCCCTCGTTCGCGCCCGACCCGTGCTCAAGCCTCGTCCGAGGGATGCCGATACCGCACGCGTATGGAGCAGCGGCCGCTTCCAGACGCTGTCCTTCAGCCTGTTCCCGAGGGCGGCGAGCCGCGCCTCGAGCTCGTTCCGGACACGGGCGGGCCCGAGGCGGCGGAGGAGCTCGAGGAGCGGGCCGAGGTCGAGGCGAAGGCGGGCGCGGAGCTCGACGAGCCCGACGCCGAGGAGGCGGAGGAGCTCGACGCCGACGAGGGCGCGGTCCAGACGCAGGATCCGCTGAAGCTCTACGTCCGCCAGATCGGCGGCGGGCCGCTGCTGACACGGGCCGAGGAGCGGGAGCTCGCCCGGCGCAAGGACGCAGGCGACGAGGAGGCGAAGCGGCAGCTGATCGAGTCGAACCTGCGCCTCGTGATGTCGATCACGCGCAACTACACGAAGGCGGGCGTTCCGCTCCTCGACCTGATCCAGGAGGGAAACCTCGGCCTCATCCGGGCGGTCGAGAAGTTCGACTACCGCATGGGCTACAAGCTCTCGACGTACGCGACCTGGTGGATCCGCCAGGCGGTCACGCGGGCCCTTGCAGACCAGGGCCGGACGATCCGGCTGCCGGTGCACGTCGCGGAGCAGGTCCGGCGGCTCCTGCGCGCCCGGCGGCAGCTGGCGCAAAAGCTCAACCGCGAGCCGACGCTGGCCGAGCTGGCGAAGGAGACGGGGCTGGGCGAGGGCCGCGTCACCGATCTGCTCGACCTCGTCGAGGATCCGGTCAGCCTCGACACGCCGGTCGGCGACGGCGAGAGCCTCTACGGCGACCTGATCGAGGACGTCCACTCCGAGGCGCCGCACGAGCGGACGGCGCAGCGCCTGCGCGCGACCGAGCTCGCGAACGCGCTCGGGCACCTGAACCCGCGCATGCGCCGCGTGCTCGCGCTGCGCTTCGGCCTCGACGGCGAGTCGCCCCAGACCCTCGAGGAGGTCGGCGCCGGCCTCGGCATCACCCGCGAGCGGGTGCGCCAGCTCGAGTCGCGCGCCCTGCGCGAGCTGCGCATGGCGGCTCCGGACCTCGAGCTGTATCTCCGCGCGGAGTAGCTCGGAAACGCTGCGCGTTTCCTCGTTGGGTTGGCGCGCGCGTGGCGAGTGGTCGTGTGCGCTCCGGCGAGAGCGCGGTCTCGCCTCCGCTGGTTCACGCCCGTCGCGGCGCCTACGACGAGGCGACGACTTGCATTTCTCGGAGGCCGGCGAGGCGGCGGAGCGACTCGAGCTCGATCTGGCGGACGCGCTCGCGGGTGAGGCCGAGCCGCTTGCCGATCTCCTCGAGCGTCTTCGGCTCCTCGTCGAGCAGGCCGTAGCGGAGGACGAGCACCTGCCGCTCGCGGTCCGGCAGCGCCTGGAGCGCCACCTGGAGCGCCTGGCTGCGGAGCGAGACCTCGACGCGCTCCTCCGGCAGCGGGTCGTCGCCGGCGACGAAGTCGCCGAACACCGCGTCCTCCTGCTCGCCGACCGGCTGGTCGAGGCTCGCCGACGCGCGCGCGGCCGCGCGTACCTCGAGCGCCTGCTCGAGCGGGAGCGAGGCCTCGTCGGCGATCTCCTCGAGCGTCGGCTCCCGGCCCAGCTCCATCCAGAGCGTCCGCTCGGCGCGGTTCATCTTCTGCATCCGCTCGACGATGTGGACGGGCATGCGGATCGTCCGCGCCTTGTCGGCGAGCGCCCGCGCGACCGCCTGGCGGATCCACCAGGTCGCGTAGGTCGAGAACTTGTAGCCGCGGCGCCAGTCGAACTTCTCGACGGCGCGGATCAGGCCGAGGGTGCCTTCCTGAATCAGGTCGAGGAAGGGGAGGCCCTGGTTCCGGTAGTTCTTCGCGATCGAGACGACCAGCCTCAGGTTCGACTGGATCATCCGCTGCTTCGCCTCCATGTCGCCCCGCTCGATCCGCTTCGCCAGCTCGACCTCCTGCGCCGCCGTCAGCAGCGCGTGGCGCCCGGCCTCCCGGAGGAACAGCTGGAGGGCGTCGGTTGTCGTCTCGACCGGCTGGGTGGCCGGGAGTGGGGGAGCGGCCTCCTTCTCCGCCTCCTCGAGCAGCTCGATCCCCCGCCGGTCGAGCTCGCTGTACACCGCCTCCGTCTCCAACGGGTCGAGCTCGAGCGGCTCGAGGATCTCCTGCAGCTCCGCCGCCCGCACCTGCCCGGCCGTCTCGGCCGTCTCCAGCAGCGTCGCGAGCTCTTCGTTTCCGAGGATCGACTCGATCTCGACCGTCACATGCATTTCCCTTCTCGGCGACCGTTCAACAAGCCAAACACGCGTCGGCTCCCGGATCAAGGCCTGCCGACCTCCAGATCGCAATGCACGAGAACGTGCGTTATGTCAAGTTCGACGACGGATACGAGCGTACCTCGGCGGTATCGTCTTGCGTGTGAAGCGCCTCGCGCTCGCCGTCGCGGCCGCCTCCGCCCTCGTCTCGGCCCAGGCAGGCATCGCGGGCGCCGAGAGCGTGCCGGGCTCCGCCGGCGCGACGGACGCGATGCTCGCGGTCGCGGCGGACGGGTCCCCGCGGGTCGCGTTCGCCGCCGCCGACGGCTCCCTCGTCGTCGCGTCCCGGACGGCGGACGGGATCTGGGCCGACGAGGACGTCGCCGGGCTTCCGGGCGCTCCGCTCGTCGTCGGGCTCGCGGCCGGCCCGGCCGGCGCCGTCGTGCTCGCGGAGGACCCGCAGGCGCACTGGCTCGACCTCGCCGAGCAACGCGCGGGCGGCTGGACCGTGCGCACGGTCGCGCGGGCGCCCGCGGGCGGCCTGCTCGGCTTCGCCGGGCTCGCGCTCGATCACGGCGGCCGTCCGCTGATCGCGTACGCCTACGAGCTGCGGAGCCGCAAGACCTGGCTCCGCCTCGTGCACGAGGACGCGCAGGGCCGCCTCGCCGGCGAGCGGGTCACCCGCGCGGGCTTCCCGTCGAGCGACGTCCTCCCCGCCGCCGCGCCGGTCGTGCTCCCGAGCGGCGCCGTCCGGGTCGTCGAGGCCTACGACACCGCCACGATCGAGTGGGCCCGGACGAAGAGCCGCACGGACTGGATCGGCCAGTTCCTCTACGGGTCGGCGCTCGGGTCGCCTGCCGGCGTCCTCAAGGCGGTCGCAGGGCCCTCGGGCGTCTGGAGCGCCTGGACGGAGCTGTTCCCCTCGCTGGGCGAGAGCCAGCTCGTGCTCGCGCTGCACCTGCGCGGCGAGAGCTCGACCGTCCTCTTCCACCACGCCTTCCTCGTCTCGCTCGCCCTCTCTCCCACCGGCCCCGAGGTCGGCGGCGACGACTACGTCGACCTCGAGGGCCTGCGCACGGTGTACGCGGGCCTCGTCGTCGACGCGGCCGGGAACACGCTCGAGCTCGACGGCGACCTCAAGGGCTACGAGGTCGACGCGGCCGGCGGGCGCCAGTACCTGCTCCAGCAGCCCGACGGTCTCGACTGGTACCGGGCCGCGGCGCCGCCGGCCGCGCGCGTGACGCTGGCGGCGGGCGTGCAGGGCGCGTCCTTCGCCCTCTCCGGCTCGGTCGGCGGAGTCACGTCCGGGTCGGTCGAGCTCTACCGTGAGACGGAGGCCGGCCAGGAGCTGTTCGCGACGGCGCCGGTCGCCGCCGACGGGACGTTCTCGACCGTCGACCTGCCCCCCACGCGGCCCTTGCTCTACCGCGCCGTCTACGTCGACCCGTCGTCCGGACTGCCGATCGCGTCGCTCGTGCGCACCGTTCTGGGGGGATGATCGAGTTATCCACAGGTTGCACAAAGGGCTGTGGAAATGTGGATTATTGAATTTCCGCAAATAGCGAGTTTTTCCGTCTCGCACCCCCTTGATGCGGCCTCGACGGCCCCCTAGATTCTCCATTGCGCCGAGCGCGGCGCGGGAGTAGGACGAAGCAGAGCCGATAGGCGGTACGGGGAGGCTCGCAAGGGCCAAGTCGGAAGGTCGAGCGGCACTGTGGACGAAACCGCGACCGGCTCGGCGAATCCTTTTTTCTGGGACGGGGACTGACTGCGGTCGTCCCCGTTTCCGCCTGCGGGGACTGTAGGATCGGCGCGTGTCCTCCACGCCTCGCCCCCCGAGCGTCGACCACGGCGTCATCTCGCTCCTCTGGGCCCTCTTCTTCGGCGTCTTCATCTACTTCGGGCTCCAGGCGATCGGCGCGTCCCGCGCATTCTCGTTCGTGCTCGCGGTCCTCTCGGCCGCCGGGATCTGGCTGTTCGTCCGCCTTCGCGGCGAAGACCACCCCGGCGACGAGTACTGACCTTCGCGGGTCGCCGCTCCGGACTCCGTGCGGCCGGAGCCGGAGGCTTACGCGGCGTGGAGCACGACGCGCCGCGCCGTCGGCGCGCCGGCGCAGAGCGCGTAGACGAGCTTCCGGGCGAGCTCAGGGCCGAGCACGACGTCGAGGCGCTGCCGCGCCGTCAGCCCTTCGGGCGCGAGGCTCGCGCAGTGCGCGAGCAGGAGCGGCAGACCTCCGAGGCCCAACCCTTCCCATGACTGAGGCACTCCGCTCATCCCGCATGTGTATCGACGGCGCCGCCGCCGCCGCATGATCCCTCCCGGCAGGGATTGAACCCGTGGCTAGAGCTCGAGACGGCGCGCGTCGAAGCTCGACGACCAGAGCTCGGCCCGAAACGTGGCAATCGTCTCGATCGCGTCGTCCGGGAACAGGTGCTCGACGACGCCGATCTCCCGGTCGTTGTGGAACGGCAGGTCGACGTGCGCGTGCGAGACGAGGTTCACCGACAGCCGCGCACAGACCGGGCAGCGAACCACGAGGCCGAGCGACCCGTCCCCGGGGGCGAGCAGCGAGAACGACGACGGGAACACCGGGCGCGGCCGCTCCTCCGGATAGCAGAAGAAGCTCCAGGGCCACTCCCCCGTTCCGATCCGTGTCGCGGCGAAGTCGCCGAGCTCCGCGGCGACCGGCTCGACGCGCGCGGTCATGAGGTTGACGAAGGCGCCGGCGTCGAGTCCGAGCGGCGCGAGGTCGAGGTCGTCGTGGCTGACGAGCCCGTCGTGCTCGTCGCCGCAGGGGCAGGCGAACCGGATCCGAAGACGGCCGGGTGCGCCGCTCCGGGCAGCCGCTCGAACCGGCGGAAGGCGGACAGCGCGACGCGGCACTCTCCGCGCACGGGGCACGCGAACGTGTACCGGCTCGTCAGCGCGTCGTACATGTCGAGGTTGTAATCGGCGGCACGGACGGAGGTCCGTAGCGGGCCGCAGCGCGATCAGGGGCCGGTGCGGATGGGCGCCGCCCCGGCGGGCAGGACCGTAGGCCCAGGAGGTGCATCCATGTCCACGCTCGCGCCCACGCCGGCTCCCCACCACCACGTCCATCTGCCCAGCAGGCGGCGGTTGAGCCAGCTCGGCTTTCTGCTCGGCGCCGCGACCGGGGCCGTGACCTACGTGGTCGGCTCGCTCCCGGCCGCGTTCCTCGCCTTCCTGATCGTCTGGTACGTCGTCGGCTACGGCGTCCCGCAGGTTGCCGCGCACGAGGCGCACCGGAACGAGTGGATCGTCCACATCGCGCTCCTGCCCGCAGGAGCGATCGTCGTCGCGACGGCCATCTGGCTCGCGTGGCCGCATCCGGTCTGGTCGGTGCTCTTCGGCCTCGGAGCGGCCGCCGGCCTGCAGGCGCTCCTGACGAGGCTCTTCCTCCGCGACGTCGTCGACGACCAGGAGCACGACCTGCGCAAGAGGATCGGTCTCGAGTAGCGGCTAGTACGTGATCAACGAGTAGATGTCGTAGCCGCCGAGCTTGCTGCGCCCGTTGAGGAAGCTCAACTCGATCACGAAGTTCACGCCGACGACCTCGCCGCCGAGGTTCTCGACGAGGCCGGCGATCGCCTCGACCGTGCCTCCCGTCGCGAGCACGTCGTCGTGGATGACGACGCGCGTTCCCGCGCCGATCGCGGCCGCGTTCACCTCGAGGGCATTCTCGCCGTACTCGAGGACGTAGCGGGCCGTCACCGTCTCCGGTGGGAGCTTGCCGGGGCGCCGCGCCGGGACGAAGCCGCAGCCGACCTCGCACGCGATCGCGGCGCCGAGCAGGAAGCCGCGTGCCTCGGCGCCGAGGACGAGGTCGGGGTTGCGGTCCGCCGTCCACGAGGCGAGCGAGTCCACGGCCTGCTTCAGCGCCTCCGGGTCGAGCAGCAGCGGCGTGATGTCCTTGAAGCCGATGCCGGGCTCGGGGAAGTCCGGGACCTCGCGGATCTTCGTCTTGAGGTCGATCATCCGCCCGCGAACCTGCGCACGTTCCGCCAGAAGAGCAGCTGCGACAGCTCCTGCGCCGCCTGCCCGAGCGCCTGCAGGTCGTCGATCCCGGCCCGGCGGCGCTCCGGGTTGCGCGAGCGGAGCGCCGGGGCGACGAGCGCCTCGAGGAGCCCGGTCTCGCGGTCGGCGGCGGTGCGGAACGCCCGCAGGTGCCGCGGCGCGATCCCGTACCGCGACAGCGTCTCGCACGCGGCGGCGACGTCGGCGTCGGTCTCCGAGTAGATCCGCTGGCCCGACTCGACGCGCGGCTCGAGCAGGCCGAACTCCTCCAGCTCGCGCGCGCGCTCGGGCGTGATGCCGGCGCGCTCGCGGAGCTCGTCCGCGTCGAGCCCCTCCTCGCGCTCGCCGAGCGCCGTCACCCGCTTGCGCCGCCGCTCCTTGCCGGCCCCGGCCGCGAGCTCCTCGCGAATGACGCGCAGCGGCAGGAACTCGTCGCGCTGGAGCCGGAGAATCGTCTCCAGCCGCTCGACGTCGTCCTCGCCGAACAGCCGGTAGCCGCCCCGCGTCCGCTTCGGCGTCAGCAGGCCCTGGTCCTCGAGGTAGCGGATCTTCGAGATCGAGATGTCCGGGAACTCCGGCTTGAGCCGCCGGCAGACGGTGCCGATCGTGAGCAGGCGCTCGCGGACTGGGGCTTCCGTGGGAGGCATCAGCGCATGAGGAAGGTCAGCCGGTACTTGCCGATCTGGAGCTCGTCCCCGTCCTCGAGCTCGGCCGACTCGACGCGGCGGCGGTTGACGAAGGTCCCGTTCAGGCTCCCCTGGTCCTCGATGTACCAGCGGCCGTTCCGCCGGACGAGGACGGCGTGCCTCCGCGAGACGGTGACGTCGTCGAGGAAGACGCCGCAGTCGGGCGAGCGGCCGATCGTCGTCCGCTCGTCCTGCGGGACGAAGCTCTCGCCGCCGCGGCCGCCGCCCGACCGGACGACGAGCGCCGGGCCCTCCACGCCGAGGTCGTCGAGCGTCCCCAGCACCTCGTCGGCATCCTCGGCGCTGAACGTCTGCGTCGTCTCGTCGCCCTCCTCCCGCACGAGCAGGGCGCCGCACTTCGCGCAGTAGTTCGCGGCCTCCGGGTTCTGGAAGCCGCACGCCGGACAGTAGATGTGGCTCATGCCGAGGGCGGCGTGGCCTTTCCGGTGAGGATCGCGGTCAGCGACTCGACGTCGACCTGCTCGAGCACGCTCCGCCCCGCGGTCTTCTGCAGGCGGGCGACGAGCTCGGCACGGAGGATGTCGATCTTCCCGTGGAGGAGCCGGCGGCGGTACGAGACCTCCTGCTCCTCGCTCGTGTACTCGTCGATGAGCTTCTTGAGATCCTCGTCGGACAGCGTGGCGAGATCGGGCAGCGGTTCCAACGGTGTCGGCCTTTCGTTCGGAGACAGGGCCCCAGAAGGGTCAAGCTGAAGTTTAGCCTTGGAGGGCGGCGCGTCCAGGGGCCGCGATTCTACGTTCGCGCCGCGGCCTGCTCACCCTGCTCGATCTCCTCGATCACGCCGCGGAGCTCGTCCGCGAGCTCGGTGGAGAGCTCGGGCGTCTCGCCCTCGGCGTAGAGGTGGATGACCGGCTCGTCGGGGTCGGGCAGCACCGACGCCCAGCCGCGCTCGTCGAAGACCTTGATCCCGTCTGTAAGGTCGAGCTCGCGGCCGGCGAGGCGCTCGTTGAGGACGCGCATGACGAGCCCCTTCATCCCCCACGGGCACGGGAGCGGCTGGTGGACGAGCGTCGACTGCGGCAGCTCGGCGACGAGCTCGGAGATCGGCCGGTCGACCGCCGCGAGCAGCTCGAGCAGGTGGAGGAGGCTCGCGGCGGCGTCGTAGGCCGGCACGAACTCCGGGAAGACGTAGCCGCCGCCGACTGCTCCGCCGAAGACGACGCCGCTCTCGGCGGCGGCCTTGGTCAGCGCCGGCAGCGACGCCTCCGTCCGGACGATCTCGAGCGGCGTGCCCTCGACGAGCCGGTCGACCTGGCTCGTCACGGTCACGGGGAAGGCGAGCCGGCCGCTGCGCCCGCTCCGGGCGATGAGGCTGACGTAGAGCAGCAGCGCCTGCTCGACCGGGATCTCGCGTGCCTGCTCGTCGATCAGGTAGAGGCGCTCGCCCGGACGGTCGATGACGGCGCCGAGGTCCGCGCCGACGGCGGGCACGAGCCGCTTCGCCTGCCCGAGCGACGCGGCGAGGCCGAGGCCGGTGCCGGCCCCGGCGCCGTCGCTCGGGAACGTGTGCGCGGCGACCGACTCGACGCCCAGCGGTGCGAGCACGAGCGGCAGCACGGACGACGCCGCAGAGAAGCCGTAGTCGACGACGATCCGGAATCCCCGGGTGCGGATCGCGTCGGCGTCGACCGTCGCCAGCAGGTCGCTCGCGTAGCTCTCGCGGACGCGGGCCGGGTAGGAGATCCTCCCCACCTCCGCCGCGGACACGCGCCGAAGCTCGCCGCGGCTGACGTGCTTCTCCACTTCCGCCTGCAGGCGCGCGGTGATCTCGATCCCCGGCTGCTCGAAGAACTGGATCCGGATCACCTCGGGGTCGTTCGGGCTCTCGCCGACGTGGAAGCCGGCGCGGTAGCCCTCCGACTTGACGAGGTGGCGCGCGACCGAGGCGGGGATCACGCGCAGGTCGGCCACGTCCACCCCGGTCGAGGTCAGCCCGGAGATCATCGCCCGCTTGATCATCCGGCAGACGGGCGATCCCTCGCGGCTCGTGACGACGCGGGCGTCGCGCTCGAGCGCGGTCCCGAACGCCGCGGCGAGCCGCACCGCGACGTCCGGCGTCAGGTCGACGTTGACCATGCCGGAGACGCCGCTCTTGCCGAAGACGCGCGTCGTCCCGCGCGACTCCCAGATCAGGCTCTCGAACAGCTGCGAGCCGGTCTCGACCTCCTTGTACGGGTAGATCCGGACGCCGGGCATGATCACGCTCTCGGCACCGATCGTCACCTCGTCGCCGATCGCGACGCCCTCGTGCACGCGCACGTGGGCGCGGAGGTCGCAGGAGCGGCCGACGATCGCGCCCTCGACGACGGTGCTGCGGCCGATGTACGTGGACGCATCGACGATCGAGTGGGACGTGCGTGCCCGCTCCCGCACGGTGACGCTGGTCGAGAGCACGGAGTACGGGCCGATCGTCGCGTGCGGCGAGATGCGGCAGTAGTTGCCGATGTAGACCGGCCCCTCGAGCGCCTCGAGGTCGTAGACGTCGACGCCGTCGCCCATCCAGACGTTCCCGCGGATGCGGATGCCGCCGACGTTCAGGCGCACCCGCTCGTCGAGCGCGTCGAAGTTCGCCTGCCGGTACTGGTCGAGATTGCCGATGTCCTGCCAGTAGCCGTCGAGCACGCAGCCGTAGATCGGCCGGCCCATCTCGAGCAGCAGCGGGAACAACTCCTTCGAGAAGTCGTACGGCCGGTCGGTGGGCACGTGCTTCAGCACCTCCGGCTCGAGCACGTAGATGCCGGTGTTGATCGTGTCGGAGAAGACCTGGCCCCACGACGGCTTCTCGAGGAACCGCTCGACGCGGCCCTCATCGTCGGTGACGACGATGCCGAACTCGAGCGGGTTGTCGACGGCCTTGAGCCCGATCGTCACCGACGCGCGCTTCTCCCGGTGGAAGTCGACGAGCCGCGTCAGGTCGACGTCGCAGAGCGCGTCGCCGGAGATGACGAGGAACGTGTCGTCGAGCCGACCGGCGGCGAGCCGTACCGAGCCGGCGGTGCCGAGCGGCGACTCCTCGACCGAATAGGCGATGTCGATGCCGAGGCTCTCGCCGCTCCCGAAGTAACTGCGGATCGCCTGCGGCAGGAACGCGACGGTGACGATCACGTCCTCCAGCCCGTGGCGCTTCAGCAGCTCGAGGATGTGCTCCATGCACGGCTTGCCGACGATGGGCACCATCGGCTTCGGCTGGTTGGACGTGAGCGGGCGCAGCCGCGTCCCCTCGCCGCCTGCCATGACGACGGCCTTCACCGGCGGATCACCTTCCACGCGTCCCTCGCGTAGAACGCCGCGGCGACGACGGCCCCGCCGAGGCCGATCCAGAACAGCCAGAGCGGCCAGGTCGTCGAGTCGGCGGTGACGATGCGGAAGGCGATCGCGGCGTACAGCAGCCACGTCGCCGCCTTGCCGAGCAGGCTCACCTCGATCTCGACGCCGCGCGGGTGCAGCACGCGGTAGCCGACGATGAGCAGCACGTCGCGGACGACGATGACGACGAGGGCGACCCACGGCAACCGCCCGTAGACGCAGAGCAGGATCACCGCGGCGTCGATCATCAGGCGGTCGGCGAGCGGGTCGGCGATCTTCCCGAACCGTGACTCGACGTGCCAGCGGCGCGCGAGGAAGCCGTCCACCTGGTCGGTGACGCCCGCGATGCCGAAGACGATCCCGGCCGGCCACGAGGGCGAGTCCCCGGCCTCGACCATCAGCACGATGAACACCGGGATCAGCAGCAGCCGGAAGATCGTCAGCGCGTTCGGCAGCTGGGCGAGCGGTGCGGGCACGGCGCGGGCGGCCATTGCCCGAAGAATACGGTCAGGGCGTCCCGTGGAAGCGGCCGGCCCAGTACGCCGTCCGCGTCAGGTACGCGGTGGCCGCCGCGGGCCCGGTCAGTCCCCAGGCGCCGTCGTACGCCCGGTACCCGGGCTTCGCGAGCGCCGGCTCGATCTGCGTCCCCTCTCCCCACTCGTTGTACGACGTGATCGTGATCAGGTCGGGATGCGCCGCGATCGCCGCGGCCCAGAGGTTGTCGTACGTCTGGCCGTTGCGCCGCGAGCTGCCGGACGGCGCCTCGCCGGCGCGGACCCCGTCGTAGCCGGGGCCGACGGACGGCGCGCAGAGGATATGCACCGCGTGCGCCTGCGCACACAGGCGCGCGAACTTCGAGGCGCCGAAGTCGACGAAGTCGTACGTGTAGAAGCCGTCGAAGCGCCCCGCGGCGGCGAAGCCGACGAGCTGCGTGCCGGCGAACAGCCGCATCGAGGCCGGCACCTGCGGCCGGAGCGCCGCCCAGTCGGAGGCCGCGAAATCGCGCGGGTGGTAGACGTAGACGTCGTGGATCCCCCACGAGGCGAGGTACGTCAGGTCCTGGCCGACCGTCGTCAGCGTCCGGCCGGGATAGGGCTCGAGATGGATCGCCACCTGGAGCCCGTGCTTCCGCGCCGCGGCGAGCACCATCGGCATCCGCTTGTCGTCGCTCGAGCCGCGTCCCCACCAGGAGAGGATCACCTCGTCGACGCCGGCGGCGGCGATCTCGGCCATCTGCGCGTCCACGACCGCCGGGTCGGAGCTCGAATAGGCGCCCCGGGCCGGGTAGTAGCGGGAGTAGAGGTCGCCCGGCGGGTGATGCCCGTTTTGGTTCCAGTGCTGCCAGGCGCCGTCGCGGGACGGGGTCCCGTACCAGGCGTAGTAGAAGATCGCGACGGTCCCGGCACGCGCCGGCGCGGCGATCCACGCCGAGACGAGGCCGACCGCAAGGAGGCGCCGCAGCACGGCTCAATCCTCTCGCGCGCGGCGGACGCTTTCCACCGGACCTGCATCGGCACCGGCTCCGGTGCCCGGCGAGACCCGTTTGCGCTAGAAGGCGCGCTCGAGCACGTCGAGCGCCGCCCGCACGTCCCCGTCCGAGAACGGGCGCGGGTCGGCGCGGTAGACCTCGACGAGGCCCCAGACCTCGCCGTCGAGGACGAGCGGGAGCATCAGCAGCGACTCGAACTCGAGCTCGCGGAGGATCGCGGCCTCGGACACGTCGATGTCGGGGTCGCCCAGCGTGAGCGCGCGGGGAACGCGGTCGGCGAGCACCCGGGCCGTCTCGGGATAGTCGGGGATGAGATAGCCCTGACCGAGCTGGATCGTCTTCCCCTCCTCGCCGTGCTCGACGACGAGGATGAGCATGTCGCCGATCGCCCGCGAGACGCCGCAGGCGTCGGCGTCGAGGACGTCGACGAGGTCGTGCGAGACGGTTGAGAGGACGTCGAGCAGTCGCAGCTTCGTGGCACTCCCCATCGGGCCAGTATCGCCCGAGCCGCGCGCGGTGCGCAGCCCCGGCCGGGTGCTATTTCGTTCCCGTTTCCAGGTGCTGCTTAACACACCGCGCGAACGCGCTGCCGCCCGGAGCGAGGCCCTTCGCGGTGCACGTCGTCTTCGCCGCCCGGGTCTCCGCCGTCGTCAGGCAGTGCATGAACGTCACGCTCCCCGGCACGAGACCCTTGCCGAGGCAGATCTGCTGCGCCCGGTGGACGGCGGTGCCGCTCGTGAGCGTGCTGCTGCTGTTCGGCGAGGAGGTGCTCCCGCCGCCGGAGAGCTGGTTCTGGACGCACTGCGTGTACGCCGCCGTGCCGATCGTGAGCCCCTGCGCCTTGCAGGCGCGCTGCGCGGCCGAGAGCCCGGGCGGGCTCGCGCCCACGGCGGCCGGCGCGACGGCGAGCGCGAGGAAGACCGGAAGGACCCGCTGGACGATCTGCGTGCTCATGCCCTTGACCCACTTCGAAGTATCGGCCGACCCCACGCGCCCGGCAACGGCCGCAACGTAAAGCTCTCGTAAGCTCGATCAGGCGCCCGGCGTCGCGCCCGGGATGCCGAGCTCTCGACCGGTGTAGAAGCCGGAGCTCTCGTGCTCCACGAACGGGGCCATCGCCTGGCGCCGCCTCGACTCGACGTCGGACAGGCGATAGCGGTCCCGCGCCTCGGGCGACTCCCAGATCGAGATGCCGACGACCTCGTTCCCGTCGGCGGAGTACAGCTCGTACGCGCGGAGCATCCCGTCCGGGAACGTGCTCGGCCGCCAGGCGCGGCTGAACTCCTCGCGCGTTCCGGGCTTGAGGATCCGCGTCGTGATCCACACGTAGGTCTGGTCGAGCTCCATCGGGATCTCACCCCCTCGAGACCGGTTCGCTCCACCACCGTAGCAATCGGACGACGGCTTGTATTCCGCGCCGACCTCGTTGAGAATAGTCAACGTGAAGAGCGTCGTCCTCTTCACCGCACTGGTCGCGTCTGCGGTGTTCGCGCGGACCGGGGCCGCCGCAACGCCTCCCGTCACGGTCGTCTCGCCGGCGACACTGACGGTCCCGGCCGCGGGCGCCGAGCCGATGACGGTCATGCTCCGGAACGACCGCTCGCATGACGTCACGCTCCGGCTGACGACCCTCCTCGATCAGGGCTCCGCGACGGTGACACCTGACCAGGCGACGATCGCTGCATACACCGTCTCGTCACTCGGGATCACGATCACCGCCGACACGAGCGATCGAGACGCAACCGGAGAGGTCGTCTTCACCGCGGCCGGCGCCCCACCGGCGGTTCTCCCGCTGGTCGTCCAGCCGCAGAAGTCGTACAACGACGCGGCCGCGGTGCTGATCTTCGTCCCCCTGCTCGCGGCGATCGCGTTGGTCTCCGTGCTGTTTGCCGTCGTCGACGTCAAGGCTCCGTTCGGCCCGGCGAATTGGGACTACTCGCAGAGCTGGGCGACGACGTTGACGGTCGTGGGCGCCTTCCTCGGGACGGTTCTCGGCGCCGGCGTCCTGCCCGACAACCTCCTGCTGTTCTCGAAGGCCGGGTACTCGGGGTTCAACCTGCTCTTCGGTCTCCTGGTGCTGCTCGCGCCTCTCGTCTACGCCGCCGCGCAGAAGCGCATCGCAGACGCCGCCAACGGGACGCCGCAATACCAGGGAACCTCGTGGGCATTCGGCTGCGCCTCGGTGGCGACGCTGTGGGGTGTCTTCGGCGAGCTCGCCACGATCGCGCTCCTGTTTCGGGAGCTCGAGAAGAGCGCCCGACTCAGCACGGTCCTCGTGTACGCGCTCTGGGCCGTCCTGGGCATCGTCGTGGTGGTCGCCGTCGCATACGTGGTCCGGAGGATGCGCACGATCCTTGCATCTCCCGCAGCACCGGCAGGCATGGGCCTGGCGGCGCCGGCTGCCGGGGCAGGGTGGTCGTTGCTGTAGGCCCACGCTCCGACGCGCGGCAGCATCTGAGTCGGGGCGCCGAGATTCGAACTCGGGACCTCCAGTCCCCCAGACTGGCGCGCTAACCAGGCTGCGCCACGCCCCGCGACGACCGCAGGGTATCAGGGCGTTTCCGCGGAGGACTGCCGCTCGGCGATCAGCTCGGCGCCGACGAGGAGGATCGTGCCGAGCAGGTAGATCAGCAGCAGGAAGGCGAACACCGTGCCGAGCGGCCCGTAGACGTGGTTCAGGCTCGTCCGCGCGGCGTAGACGGCGAAGCCCCTGATCAGCACCTCGACGGCGACAGCCGCCAGGACGGCGACCGGCCAGACGTCCGCGAACCGGACCCGGACCGGCGGCACGACCGAGTAGACGACGGCGAGGGCGACGAAGCCGATGAGCAGCCCGCCGGCCAGCTCGGCGGCTGCGCCCGCGATCCGGGCCGCGCCCTCCAGCCCGAGCACGTCGGACAGCCCCTTCCCCGCCTGGGAGACGAGCTGCACCGCGAACGAGACGCCGAACGCCAGGAGGATCAACAGCGCGGCGAGCCCGACGAGGAGGAAGTCGCGGAGCTTCGCGCGCACGTACGTCGGGCCGCGCACCTCCCAGACGACGCGGAAGGCGACGCGGATCGAGGCCATCATCCCGCTCGCCGCCCAGAGCAGGCCGACGACGGCGACGAGTCCCACGATCGGCGCCGTCGCTCCCGGGTGCGCGACCGACTTGTTCACCGCCGACTCGATGCCCTGGCCCGGAAGCTTGTGGAAGACCCAGTCGACGATGTCCTTGCGCACCTCGGACGGAAGCACGAGGTCGAGCGTCGAGACGACGAGCGCGATGAGCGGGACGAGCGAGAACAGCACCCGGTAGGCGATCCCGGCCGCGAGCTGGGAGCCGGCATGGCGGCCGTACCGCGACGCCGTCTCGCGCGCGATGCGGTCGATGCCGCGAATGCCCCGCACTAGCCGCGGCGACGATAGCGGAGGAAGAGGTGGTCGTCGCTGCGCCGCACCGAGGCGAGCTCGGACTCCGCGCCCCGGCCGGGCAGGAGCTCGACGCCTTCGGCGAGCGACAGGCGCGGGCTCGCGCCGCGGCCCGCGACGAGCGGCGAGATCGTCACGAACAGCTCGTCGACGAACCCGCCGGCGAGCAGCTCGCCGAACACCGTCGGGCCTGCCTCGCAGACGATCACCTCGTGGCCGCGCTCGCGCAGAGCGGCGAGTGCGAGACCGAGGTCGACCCGGTCGCCGGGATTCACCGCGAGCACCTCGCTCGCGGCCGGCACCGCCGCACGCAGCTCCGGCTCGGCACGCTCGGTCGTGAGCACGAGCGCGCCCTCGGCGAGCAGGGGGTGCGCCGGATCGAGCGACGCGCCGGTCGTGACCACCGCCACCGCCGGCCGGCTGCCGCTCCCCCGCCGCGCGCGGAGCTCCGCGTACGTGTCGCCCGCGGGCCGGTACACGCCCTCCGGCCGCCATAGCCCCCGCGGCGACGCGAGCATCGTCCGTGCGCCGATGAGCACCGCGTCCGCGCACGCGCGCAGGAGGCCGACGACGAACCGGTCGGCCTCGCTCTCGGCGGCGACGATCGCGTTCGAGCGCTCGAGCTCGGGGATCGCGACGACGCCGTCGATCGTCTGGACGAAGTTCGCGACGACGCACGGCTCGGCGAGCCCGAGGCCGCCGCCGTACAGCAGCCGCAGCTCCGCCGGCAGCTCCCACTCCGGCAGCCCCGCCAGCTCGTCGAGGAGCCGGAGCGGCCTCAGCGGCGCCGCACTCCGTCGAGGAACTCGCGCCGCAGGTCGGCGTCCTCGTCGTAGAGGCCGCGCCAGAACGTCGTCACGGTCCGCGACCCCTCTTCCTCGACGCCGCGCATCTGCGTGCAGAGATGCGCCGCCTCGAGGTGCACCGCCACGCCGCGCGGTGCGACGAGATGGACGAGCGCGTCGGCGATCTGCTCGCCGAGCCGCTCCTGGACGCTGAACCGGCGCGCGTACAGCCGCACGAGCCGCGTCAGCTTCGAGATCCCGAGGATCTCCGCACCGGCGACGTAGCCGACGTGCGCGACGCCGTGGAAGGGGAGCGCGTGGTGCTCGCAGAGCGAGAAGAACGCGATCGGCCCTTCGACGATCTGGCTGCGGGCGCCGTCCACGCCCGCCGGCCGCTCGGACGGGAACGCTGTGCGCAGCTTCGGATCGCCGTCGTAGCCGGCGGTTGCGTCGAACATCGCCTGCAGGAACCGCTGCGGCGTGTCGCGGGTGCCCGGCGTCGCCAGGTCCATGCCGAGCCCCGTCAGGATCTCGGCGACGTAGCGCTCCCAACGCTGCCAGTCCGCGCGCTCGATCGTGCGCGGCTCGACCTCCTCGAACCGCGTCGCCAGCTCGACGACGTTTCTCACAGGGCCTCCTCGGGTAGGTGGACGACGCCGCGGAGCAGGAGCTCCCGGCGGCACGCGAGCGCGGCGACGAGGCCGAGCTCGGCGAGGACGATCCAGACGAACGCGAGCGGCCGACCCGCAACGAGGCAGATGCCGAGCACCGCGAGCTGCGTGGACATGCCGAGGTTCGCGAGGATCGAGACGGTCGCGCGGTCGTGGTATGCGAGCCGCGCCTCCGCCGGCGCGCCGCGCAGCCGCCGCGCGACGAACCGCTCGACGAGCCGGTCCTGCGGCGCGTAGACGAGCTCGTACACGCGACGGAGGACCGCGGCCGGTCGGCTCTCGGCGGCCGGCATCGCGCTTCCGTCCGCGCCGCGCTCGGCCCGGTAGAGACGCTCGGCGTTGAAGTTGACGCCGAGCACGGCCGTCAGCGCGAGGAAGCCGCCGAGCGCGGCGGGCCAGCTCCCCGTGAAGGCTCCGAGTCCCGCGAACAGTGCCGCGTTCACGACGAGATCCATCTCCGAGTCGAGGTAGCGCCCGAACGCGCTCGCGCGGCCGGTCAGCCGTGCGAGCTGGCCGTCCGCGTTGTCGAGGACCGTCTTCAGCTGGACGAGCAGCGCGGCGGCGACGAGGTGGCCCCGCGCCAGCGCGACCGCGCCCGCGATCCCGGCCGCACCCGAGGCGGCGACGACCGCCGGCGGCGGGACCCGGAGCGGGAGCAGCGCGAGGACGACGAGATGTGCGACCGGCCGGAAGACGCGCTCGCAGAGGATCTCGGTTCCCGCCCGCGGCTTGCGGGAGCGATCGAGCCGGCCCCTAGACAAGCATCGCCCCGTCGATCGGCTCGCCGGCGCGGATCAGGTCGCGCGCCTCGTCCACCTTGCCCCACGTGTTCCAGAGGAGGAACCCGCGCGGCCGCAGCGCGTCGTCGACGTACGCGACGACGCCCTTGCGGTACGGCTCGTCCCAGCGCTCGACCGTCGACAGGCGGGAGTCCACGTCCCCGACGGCCTCGTACCCGAGATCGAACAGGTCGCTGTAGAAGAACGGGATGTGGTCGTACGCGATCACGGCGCCGGCCATGTTCGCGCCGACGATCTTCCCGTGGGTGTTGGCGTGGTCCTCGTGCTCGACGCGGATCGATTGGCCGAGCGCGGGCACCGGGAAGTTCGCGACGTCGCCGGCGGCGAAGACGTCGTCCCGCCCATCGACGCGGCCGTGCTCGTCGACGACGATGCCGTCGTCGACCGGGAGGCCGGCGACCTCCGCCAGCTCGGTGTTCGGGACGATCCCGAGCCCGGCGGCGACGCCGTCGGCCTCGAGCGTTCCCGACCCGGTCACGACCGACGTCCCACCCCGCACCGCGTCGACCGTCGTGTGAGCGAGGACGTCGACGCCGCGCTCGCGGTAGTAGCCGGTGACGAACTCGGACAGCTCGCCCGGGAACACGCGCCAGGAGATCCCCGGCTCCGGGAACACCATCGTCACCCGCGCACCGACGCCGGTGAGCGCGGCGGCGAGCTCCGAGCCGATGAAGCCGCCGCCGATGACCACGAAGCGCGCGCCCTCCGCCGCCCGTTCCCGCAGCAGGCGGTAGTCGTCGTACGTGCGGAAATAGACGACGCCCTCCGCGTCCGGCAGCTCGCGCGGGCGCCCGCCCGTGGCGAGCAGCAGCTTCTCCCAGGCGTACTCGTCGCCCCGGTCGTCCTTCGCGCGGTGCGCGTCGACGTCGAGCGAGACGACGCGGCGGCCCAGCCGCAGCTCGACCCCGGCGTCGGCGGTGCCGCGCCAGATCGTCGCCTCGTCTCCCCCGCTCCACAGGTTCTTCGTCAGCGGGGGCCGCTTGTACGGCGGGTGCGGCTCGTCGCCGACGAGCGTGATCGAACCCTCTGCGTCGTGCTCGCGGATGCCCTTGGCGGCGGCGTCGCCGGCCATCCCGCCGCCGACGATCAGATAGCGCGTCGCGTGCATGTCACCTCGGTTTCTCCGGTCGTCCGTCACGTGGATCGCTCGTTCTGGATACTGCAGGAGGAGTGGACGGCTGGGACGAGGTCGACGGAGCGCTCGAGCGGACGTTCGAGCTCGGCTCCTTCGCGGAGGCTATCGCGTTCGTGAACCGCGTCGCGGAGCTGGCCGAGCGCGAGAACCACCATCCGCACGTCGCGATCGACTTCCGGAGGGTGACGCTCCGCTGGTGGACGCACTCCGCGGCCGCGATCACCGAGCGCGACCGGAAGCTCGCCGCCGCCTGCGACGCCCTCGTCTGAGCCGCGGCGAGGATCAGCGATTCCGCCGATGGCCGCCTCCGGCGGGGGCTCGACGATGGGCCAAACAAGGAGGAGACATGGCCGCCATCGACACCTCCCGCCGCATCGAGCTCGAGCGTCTCACCGCCGAGCTGCGCCGTGCCGCCCGCACCTTCCGCGCCCTGACGCTCGCCGAGCGCGAGCGCTCCAGGGCGACGCTCGTCGAGACGATCAGGAGCGACCTCGAGCCGAGCGCGCAGGTCGACGTCCAGGGGCTCGACGCGCTCCGGGTGTGGACGGATGCGCTCGAGGCCGCCGGGGTCAACGACGTCGACCTCGTGCAGGAGCTGCTCTACGGCGTGGACGCGCTCGTCCGCGTGCACCTCTGGCGGGAGACGGGCCTGCCGCTCGTCCCGCCCGAGCCGCGCTCCGCAAGCGACGTCTGACGGACGACGCCCGACCGGTGTTCCGAGGGGCCGTTCGTCGCGGCCCCTCGAACGTCCCCTTCTCTACGAAGGGATGATCCGGGCCGGGGGCTGGACCGACGGCGTTCCGGCCGGACGGGTCGCGCCGGGCTGCGCCCACGGATACGACGATCCGGGCAGCGGCATCACGGCGTACGCAGGCGCCGCGATCGGCACCCACGCCGGCGGCTGGACCGAGTACGTCGCCGCGGGGCGGGTCGCGCCGGGCTGCGCCCACGGATACGAGGCGCCCGGCATCGACGCAGCCGCCGCCGGCCCCGCGAGCGCGAACGTCAAGACGGCCAGGAGAATCCCGCGTTTTCGCATGGCCTCCTCCTTTCCCGGCGAGCATCGCCCCGGCGCCGGCCGCCCCCATCGGGAGAAGCCCCGATGGCGGTCCGCGCTACTCCCCGAGGCGGCGGTAGAGCCGGTCGATCAGCTCCGGCATCTCCTCGAGCCGCTCGGTGATCACGCGCAGCCGGTACTCGCGGAAATGCTCCGGCTCGACGCCGAGCGCCTCGGCGAGGGTCGTGACGACCTCGTTCGACGGGACCGGGCGGTTGCCGTGGACGAGATGGTTGAGGTAGCCCGCGGAGAGCCCGGTGCGTGCGGCGAGCTCGCGGTAGGTCACGTCCGACTCCGCCATCAGCTGCTCGATCGTCGGACCGAAGGGCTCCTCGCTGAACCGCCGCCGCCGTGCCATCGCTAACCCAACCCCCCCAGCTCGCCGAGTTCCGTCACATCTAACCGCTTCTCGGTCCCGGCTGCGCGGTCGCCGACGTCGACCTTGCCGTCCTCGAGGCTCTTCCTGCCGGCGGTCACGCGCAACGGGACGCCGATCAGGTCGGCGTCCGCGAACTTCTCCCCCGCCCGCTGGTCGCGGTCGTCGAGCAGGACGTCGTACCCGGCCGCCGACAGCGTCTCCGCCGCGCGCTCGGCGATCTCCTCGCCGCCGGGCAGCGCCACGACGTGGACGTCGTACGGCGAGATCGCCGCGGGCCAGACCATCCCGCCCTCGGCGAGATGCTGCTCGATCGCGGTGGCCATGATCCGGCCGGGGCCGATCCCGTAGGAGCCCATGACGATCGGCTTCTCCGTCCCGTCCTCGTCGAGGAACGTCGCGCCGAGCGGCTCCGAGTAGCGCGTTCCGAGCTTGAAGATGTGCCCGACCTCGATCGCCGTCTCGAACCGGAGCCGGCCGCCGCAGTTCGGGCACGTGTCGCCGGCGGTGGACTCGCGGATGTCGGCGAACCGCGGCGAATAGTCCCGGCCTGCCTCGACGCCGAGGAGGTGCCGGCCGTCGCGGTTCGCGCCGGCGACGTACTGCCCGTCGCGGAGCGCCTCGTCCGCGATCACCTCTCCCGCGAAACCGACGGGGCCGAGCGAGCCGCCGGAGGCGCCGAAGGCGGCCCGGATCTCCTCGTCGGTGGCCGGGCGCACCGGGACGCCGGCGGCGGCGGCGAGCTTGTTCTCCTCGAGCCGGTCGTCGCCGCGGACGAGCGCGAGCACGACCGTCCCGTCCTGCTTCACGACCGGCATCGCCTTCGACGTCGCCGCCGGGTCGACCCCGAGGAAGTCGGCGAGCCCGTCGATCGTCGTCGCGCCGGGCGTCTCGACCTCCTGCGGCGCGTCGAGCCGCTCCGGGAACTCCGCGGCGCGCGGGACCGTCTGCGCCACCTCGAGATCCGCGGCGAAGTCGCCGTGCTCGCACGTGACGAGCGTGTTCTCGCCCGACCCGGCCGGCGCGAGGAAGTCCATCGACTCGCTGCCGCCCATCATCCCGGGCTCTGCCTGCACCACCTGGTACGCGAGCCCGCATCGGTCGAAGATCCGGATGTACGCGTCCCAGTGCTTGCGGAAGCTGACGTCGAGCCCCGCCTCGTCGCGGTCGAGCGAGTACGAGTCCTTCATGATGAACTCGCGAACGCGGAGCAGCCCGCCGCGCGGCCGCGGCTCGTCGCGGTCCTTCGTCTGGAGGTGGTACCACGCCTGCGGCAGCTGCCGGTACGACTGGATCTCGGCAGCGTGGAACGCGAACGTCTCCTCGTGCGTCAGCGGCAGGACGAAAGGCACCCCCTTCCGGTCCTCGAGCTTGAAGATCTCCGGGCTGCCGTAGCGGCCGGTGCGCAGCCACAGCTCCGCCGGCGTCAGCACGGGCGCGAGCATCTCCTGCGCGCCGATCGCGTCCATCTCCTCGCGGATGATCTGCTCGACCTTGCGGTGGACGCGCCAGCCGAGCGGCAGGTACGTCCAGATGCCCGCGCTCACCTGACGGATGTAGCCGCCGCGCACGAGCAGCTTGTGCGACGCGGCCTCGGCGTCGGCGGGGTCGTCGCGCAGCGTCGGCAGGAAGAGCTGTGAGGCCCGGAAGATCATGCGTTGTCCACGGAGGCTACTCCAGCGGGATCAGGCTTGCCTCGGCCATCGCGAGCGCGGCCGGCTTCGCCATCTTCAGCCGCTTCGGGCGGTGCATCCCGTCGGCGATCCACCTGTCGATCTCGAAGAAGAGCTCGTCGATGAGGATGTCGGACGAGACCTTCTTCAGCACGCGGCCGTGCGCGTAGACGAAGCCGACGTCGCGGCCGCCGGCGATGCCGAAGTCGGCGTCGCCCGCCTCCCCCGGCCCGTTGACGGCGCAGCCGAGCACGGCCACCTCGACGTGCTGCGGATACGCGGCGAGCCGCCGCTCGACCTCCTCGGCGAGCAGGTGGACGCCGACGTTGTCGCGGCCGCAGCTCGGGCAGGCGATCATCACCGGGCCGCGCTCGCGCAGGCCGAGCGCCTTGAGGATCTCGAAGCCGGTCTTCGGCTCCTCGACCGGGTCGGCCGTGAGCGAGACGCGGATCGTGTCGCCGATCCCGTCGACGAGGAGCGCGCCCATGCCGACGGCGGACTTGATCGAGCCGGAGAACGGGGTGCCGGCCTCGGTGACGCCGAGGTGGAGCGGGTACGGCACCTTCGCGGCGAGCATCCGGTAGGCACGGATCATCGTCGGCACGTGGCTCGACTTCACGGAGATCTTGAAGTCGTGGTAGTCGAGCGCCTCGAGCAGCCGCACCTCCTCGAGCGCTGCCTCGACGAGCGCCTCCGCCTGATCCTGCTGCGCGAGCTCCGCGAGATGCTTCGGCAGCGAGCCCGAGTTGGCGCCGATCCGCATCGGGATGCCGGCCTTCTTCGCGGCGCGCACGACGTGCTCGACCTTGTCCGGGCCGCCGATGTTCCCCGGGTTGATCCGGACGGCGGCGACGCCCTGCTCGATCGCGCGCAGGGCAAGGCTCGCGTTGAAGTGGATGTCCGCGATCACCGGGATCGGCGAGAAGCGGACGATCCGGCCGAGCGCGTCCGCGTCCTCGCTCTTCGGGACAGCGACGCGGACGATCTCGCAGCCGGCCGACACGAGCGCGGCGATCTGCGCCGTCGTCGCCTCGACGTCGTGCGTCTTCGTCGTCGTCATCGACTGGACGACGACGGGCGCGCCGCCGCCGATCGCGACGCCGCCGACCCTGATCTGGCGCTCGCTGGCCATCCCCGCCTGAGTCTACCCGGGCGGATCCGGGCTCCCGCCGCGCTTCAGGGGACGCTGAGCGGCGCTACTGCGGGTTGTTGCCGGTCGAGAACGCGATCACCATCAGCAGCATGATCAGCGCGAACCCGACGACGGAGACGCGCTCGTAGACCTCGCGCGCGAGTGCCCGTCGGCGCACCGTCTCGATCATCGTGAACAGGATGTGACCGCCGTCGAGGGGCAGCAGCGGCAGCAGGTTGAGCAGCGCGACGGAGAGGCTGACGAGGCCGACGATCTGCAGGTACCAGTTGAAGCTCACCTTCAATGCC
>DATKNT010000097.1:0-6471 GCA_035541175.1 Gaiellaceae bacterium | reverse complement strand
CTCAACGAGCTGAAGCTCATCGTCGACCTGCTCTACCAGGGCGGGTACGAGTACATGCGCTACTCCGTCTCGGACGTCGCCGAGTACGGCGACCTCTCGCGCGGGCCGCGCATCGCCGACGACCGCGTGCGCGCGGAGATGAAGGCGATCCTCGAGGAGATCCGCAGCGGTGCGTTCGCGCGCGAGCTGTTCGCCGACGACGACGCCGGGCGGCCGCGGTTCGCGGAGCTCCGCGCCGAGGGGGCGGCGCGGGCGACGGAGATCGAGCGCGTCGGCCGCGAGCTGCGCGAGCTCGCCGGCGTCGAGGGCCTGCTCGGCGCGGAGGCGCATGGGGTCAATTGACGTAGGGATCGGCCTGCTCGGCTACGGGACGGTCGGCTCGTCGGTCGACCGGCTGCTCGTCGAGGGTGCGGACGAGATCGAGCGTGCGACCGGCCACCGGCTGCGCGTCGTCCGCGCGCTCGTGCGCGACCCGCGGAAGGAGCGCGGGTTCGGCGCGGCCGACGGCGTGCTCACGACCGACTTCGACGCGATCCGCGACGACCCGGAGGTGGACGTCGTCGCCGAGGTGATGGGCGGGCTCGACCCGGCGGGCGACTACGTCCTCGAGCTGCTCCGGGCGGGTAGGCCCGTCGTCACGGCGAACAAGCAGCTCGTCGCGCGCCGCGGCGCCGAGCTGTTCGCGACGGCGTCGGCGGCGGGCGTCCAGCTTCGCTTCGAGGCGTCGGTCTGCGCGGCGATCCCGGTGGTGAAGGTGCTGCGGGAGTCGCTCGTCGTCTCGAACGTCCACCGCGTGCTCGGGATCGTCAACGGGACGACGAACTTCATGCTCTCGACGATGGAGCGCGGCGGCACGTACGCCGACGCGCTCGCCGAGGCACAGCGGCTCGGGTACGCGGAGGCGGACCCGACTGACGACGTGAGCGGCGCGGACGCCGCGGCGAAGATGGCGATCCTCGCCACCGTCGCGTACGGCTCCCGCGTGACGCTCGACGAGGTCGAGTGCACCGGGATCGAGGAGGTGGAGCCGACGCTCGTCTCGGCGGCGGCGGAGCTCGGCATGGTCGTGCGGCTCGTCGGCATCGCGACGCTCGTCGGCGACGCGGTCGACGTCCGGGTGCAGCCGGCTCTCGTCGACCGCGCGCATCCGCTCGCCGCCGTCGACGGCGCCTTCAACGCCGTGATGCTCCAGGGCGACGCGATCCGCGAGATCACGCTCGAAGGTCCCGGCGCGGGCGGGATCGAGACCGCGTCGGCGGTCGTCGCAGACCTCGTCTCCGTCGTGGGAACGACCGGCACCGGCTTCCTCCAGAACGACGCGTGCTGGCGCGAGCTCGACCGGCTGCCGCCCGGCGACTGGCGCTCTCCCTTCTACGTGCACCTCGAGGTCGCGGACCGGCCCGGCGTGCTCGCGCACGCCGCGAGTCGGCTCGCGGCGCACGACGTCTCGGTGGCGCAGCTCGTCCAGCGGGTCGGCGAGGGCGAGGCACGGATCGAGCTCGTCCTCCACGAGGCGCCGGGCCGGTCGGTGAACGCCGCGCTCACCGAGATCGCCGCGCTGCCGGAGGTGCTGCGCATCCCGTTCCTCCTGCCCGTGATCACGGAGCGGCCGCTGTGATCGCCCCGGGGATCGTCACCCTCGGCGAGGGCTCGACCCCGCTACTGCCGGCGCCGCGGCTGTCCGAGCGGTTCGGCGTCGAGCTCTGGCTGAAGTGGGAGGGCGCGAACCCGACCGGCTCGTTCAAGGACCGCGGCATGACCGTCGCCGTCTCGCGCGCGCTCGCCGCGGGCGCGCACACGATCGTCTGCGCCTCGACCGGGAACACCGCCGCCTCGGCCGCGGCCTACGCCGCCCGCGCCGGACTCGAGGCCGTGATCGTCGTCGTCGAGGGCGCCGCCGCGGGGTCGAAGCTCGCGCAGGTTCGGGCCGCCGGTGGCCGCATCGTCGAGGTGCAGGGGACGTTCACCGACGCGTTCGCGCACGCGGAGACGCTCTGCGAGCAGGAGGGGGTCGTCCACGTCAACTCGACGAACCCCGACCGGATCGAGGGGCAGATGACGGCGGCGTTCGAGATCCTCGAGCAGCTGGGCGGCCTGCCGGACGTGCTGACGCTCCCGTACGGCGGCGGCGGCAACACGAAGGCGTACGCGCGCGGCTTCCAGGAGGCCGCCGGCGCACTGCCGCGAATCCATCCGGCCGAGGCGGAGCGCCGCGCCGACACGTTCGCGTCGGCGATCCGGATCGTCGATCCCGTGCACCGGGCCGAGGTCGAGGACGCGCTCGCGCGCTCCGGCGGCTCCGTCGTCACCGTGAGCGAGCACGAGCTGCTGGAAGCGTGGCGCTCGGTGCTGCGCGAGGAGGGGCTGTTCTGCGAGCCGGCGTCGGCGGCGGGCATCGCCGCGCTCGCGCGCGGCGCGGCGCACCCGGGCGAGCGCGTCGTCTGCGTGCTCACCGGACACGGGCTGAAGGACCCCGCCGCGGTCGAGAGGCTCGTCGCATGAGCATCCACGTCCGCGCACCGGCGACGAGCGCGAACCTCGGCGCCGGCTTCGACGTGGCCGCCGTCGCGTTCGACTTCTGGAACGAGCTCGTCCTCGAGGAGGCGCAGGGCACGCCTCCGGACGAGTCGCATCTCGGCGTGCGCGCGTTCTCGCTCTACGCGTCGCCGGACGGCTGGTCGTTCCGCTTCGTCGACCGGATCCCGCGCGAGCGCGGACTGGGATCGAGCGCCGCCGTCGTCGCCCTCGGCCTCGTCGCCGGCGCACTCGCGGCCGGGAAGGAGCCTCCGGCCGACGAGCTGCTCGCGGCCGGGCTCGAGCTCGAGGGGCACGCGGACAACCTCGCCGCCGCGCTCGTCGGCGGCGTCACGCTGACGTGGGACGGCCAGATCGCCCGCGTCGCCGACGACGTCCCCGCCGCGGCCGTCGCGCTCGTCCCGCCGGACCGCGTCAACACCGCGGCCGCGCGGGCGGCGCTCCCCGACGAGGTGCCGCGCGAGGACGCCGTCTTCAGCGCGGTGCACGCGACGCTGCTCGGGGCGGCGCTCGCGTCCGGCGACGAGCGGCTCTTCTCCGCGAGCGCGGGCGACCGCCTGCACGAGCCGTACCGCGCCGCATACGCGCCGCACCTCGAGGCCGTCCGCGCCGACCTCCCGGACGGCGCGCTCGGCGCCACGCTCTCCGGCTCCGGCCCGACCGTGATCGTCTGGGCCGAGAAGGAGCGCGCGGGCGACGTCGCCGCCGAGCTGCACCGCCGCTTTCCCGCGCACGACGTCCTCCACCTGCCCGTCACGACCACAGGAGCCGGTCCCGCATGAGCGATCCCTACGCCAAGCCGAGCGACCCCGCGAAGCGCCACAGCGCCGCGATCACCGACGGCGTCGATCGCGCCGGCGCGCGCGCGATGCTGAAGGCGATCGGCATCGACGACGAGGGGCTCGCGCGCCCGCTCGTCGGCATCGCCACCTCGTGGATCGAGACGATGCCGTGCAACTGGAACCAGCGCGAGCTCGCGCGCCACGTTCGCCGCGGGATCATCGACGCCGGCGGGACGCCGGTCGAGTTCAACACGATCGCGGTCTCCGACGGCGTCTCGATGGGCACCTCCGGGATGCGCGCGTCGCTCGTCTCGCGCGAGACGATCGCCGACTCGATCGAGCTCGTCGTCCGCGGCCACCTGCTCGACGGGCTCGTCTGCCTCGTCGGCTGCGACAAGACGATCCCCGCCGCGGTGATGGCGCTCGCGCGGCTCGACCTCCCGGGGCTCGCGCTCTACAACGGCTCGATCGCGCCGGGCCGCTTCCGCGGGCGCGACATCACGCTACAGGACGTCTACGAGGCGATCGGCGCGGCGGCCGCCGGGACGATGTCGAACGAGGACGTCCACGAGATGGAGGGCGCCGCGTGCCCGGGCGCCGGGGCGTGCGGCGGCCAGTTCACCGCGAACACGATGGCGACCGTCCTCGAGTTCCTCGGGATCAGCCCGGGCGGGCTCAACGACATCCCGGCGACCGACCCGGCGAAGGCCGAGGCGGCGTACGAGGCGGGCCGCATCGCGATGCGGCTCGTGCGTGAGGACATCCGCCCGTCGCAGGTGCTCACGCGCGACGCGCTCGAGAACGGGATCGCCTCCGTCGCCGCGACCGGCGGCTCGACGAACGGGGTCCTGCACCTGCTCGCGATCGCGCGCGAGCTCGGGATCCCGCTCGAGCTGGAGGACTTCGACCGGATCGCCGAGCGGACGCCGGTCGTCGCCGACATCAAGCCGGCCGGCCGCTTCGTCGCCACCGACGTCCACGCGGCGGGCGGCGTCGCGCTCGTCGCGCGGGAGCTGCTGAAGCAGGGGCTCGTCCACGGCGACGCCCCGAACGTCGACGGCCGTACGCTCGCCGAGGTCGCGTCGGCGGTCGTCGAGACGCCGGGCCAGGAGGTGGTCGTCCCGATCGAGACCCCGCTGAAGGCGACCGGCGGTCTCGCCATCCTCCGCGGCAACCTCGCGCCGGAGGGCTGCGTCGTCAAGCTCGCCGGCCACGAGCGGCTGTTCCACCGCGGCCCCGCGCGCGTGTTCGACTCCGAGGAGGACTGCTTCGCGGCGGTCAAGGCGCGCAGCATCGTCCCCGGCGACGTCGTCGTCATCCGCTACGAGGGGCCGGCCGGCGGTCCGGGGATGCGCGAGATGCTCCACGTCACCGGTGCGCTCGTCGGCGAGGGGCTCGGCGACGAGGTGGCGCTGATCACCGACGGGCGCTTCTCCGGCGCCACGCACGGCCTGATGGTCGGCCACGTCGCCCCGGAGGCGGCGCGCGGCGGCCCGATCGCCGTACTGCGGGACGGCGACACGATCGAGCTCGACGTCGCGGCCCGCGAGCTGCGCGTCGACCTCTCGGACGAGGAGATCGCCGCGCGGCTCGCCGCCGTCGTCCCGCCGCCGCCGCGGTATGCGACCGGCGTGCTCGCGCGCTACGCCGCGCTCGTCTCGTCCGCCTCGGAAGGAGCCGTGCTGCGTTGTTCGGTTTGAGGCGCTTCACTTCGTATAGTGTTGTCTCACCGGAAGCGGGTCCGTCCCGCTCCGCATCGAGAGAGGCTGAGGGAACCGGCCCTGTGACGCCTCGGCAACCTGCCCGCCAGGGCGTGGTGCCAAGCCCGGCCGGGTCGCAAGACCCGGGGGATGTGAAGCGAGACGAAAGGAGTCCTGTAGTGCCCGCCACCGCGCTTCGTTGCCGCATCTGCGAGCGGCAGTACCCGCTCGACCCGATCGGCGTCTGTTCCAGCTGCTTCGGCCCGCTCGACCCGGTCTACGACCGCGACGAGCAGCGCCGCACCGTCAGCCGCGAGTCGATCGCCGCCGGCCCGGCGTCGATCTGGCGGTACGCGCCGCTCCTGCCGGTCGCCCCGCCCCGCGAGCAGCGGCTCGCACCGGGGCTGACGCCGCTCGTCGAGGCGCCGCGGCTCGCGGCCGCCCTCGGCGTCGGCGAGCTCTGGCTGAAGCTCGACACCGCCAACCCGACGCACTCGTTCAAGGACCGGGTCGTCGCCGTCGCCGCGGCGAAGGCACAGGAGCTCGGGCGGACGACGCTGTCGTGCTCCTCGACCGGCAACCTCGCCAACGCCGTCGCCGCGCGCGCGGCCGCGGAGGGGCTCGAGGCGGTCGTGCTCGTCCCCGCCGACCTCGAGCCGGAGAAGCTCGTCGCCACCGCCGTCTACGGCGCGCGGATCCTCGCCGTCGACGGCAGCTACGACGACTGCAGCCGGCTCAGCGTCGAGCTCTCGTTCGAGCTCGCCGATGCTGATGGAGGTTGGGCGTTCGTCAACGTCGGGCTGCGCTCCTACTACGCCGAGGGCTCGAAGACGCTCGCGTTCGAGGTGGCGGAGCAGCTCGGCTGGTCGTTCCCCGACGCCGTGATCGCGCCGATCGCGTCGGGCGCGATGTTCACGAAGGTGCACCAGGGCTTCGCCGAGCTGTCCGAGCTCGGGCTCGTCGAGGGGACGCCGCCCCGGCTCGTCGGCGGCCAGGCGGAGGGCTGCGCTCCCGTCGCGACGGCGTTCGAGTCCGACGCGAAGGTCCGGCCGGTGCGGCCGAGCACGCTCGCGCGCTCGCTCGCGATCGGCAGCCCCGCCGACGGCGACCTCGCCGTCGCGACCGCGCGGAGCTCCGGCGGCTCCGTGCACGCGGTCGCCGAGGACGAGATCGCCGACAACATCCGCCTGCTCGCCGAGACGACGGGCGTCTTCGGCGAGACCGCGCCGGGCGTCGCGCTCGGCGCGCTGCGCGAGGCGGTCCGGCGCGGCGAGCTCGGCGAGAGCGACCGCGTCGTCCTGCTCGTCACCGGCGACGGGCTGAAGACGCCCGGCGTCGTCGCCGACGACGTCGAGCTCGTCACGGTCGAGCCGGACGCGGATCTGATCCTGGAGAGACTCGGTGTCCAGGTCTGAGCAACGACGACAGGGAGGTGCGCGATGAGAACCGGTCCG
>DATKNT010000096.1:0-8722 GCA_035541175.1 Gaiellaceae bacterium | reverse complement strand
AACTTCCCCGAGAACCGGCTCACCGACCACCGGATCAAGCTCACCGTCCACCAGCTCGACCGGATCCTCCAGGGCGAGCTCGACGAGTTCACGGAGGCGCTGGCATCCGAGGAGCGCCGGCGCGCGCTCGCGGATTGACGGCGCGCGAGGCCCTGCCCGAGGCGGAGCGCCGGCTCGCCGCGGCCGGGGTCGACACCCCGCGGGTCGACGCCGAGCTGCTGCTCGCGCACGTGCTCGGCACGACGAGGAGCGGCGTCTACGCGAACCTCGACCGCGAGGTCGACGGCGACCTCGAACGCCTGCTCGAGCGCCGCGAGGCACGCGAGCCGCTCGCCTACGTCCTCGGCGAGTGGGGCTTCCGCCGGCTGACGCTGAAGACGGACGCGCGGGCGCTCGTGCCGCGGCCCGAGTCGGAGACGGTCGTCGAGCGCGCGCTCGCGCTCGCCGCCGGCATCGAGGAGCCGCGGGTGCTCGACGTCGGCGTCGGCTCCGGCGCGCTCGCGCTCGCAGTGAAGGACGAGCGGCCCGACGCGCGTGTCACCGGCGTCGACGTCTCGCCCGGCGCGCTCGCGCTCGCGCGGGAGAACGCGGCGCGGCTCGGCCTCGACGTCGAGCTGCGCGAGGCCGGGGTCGAGGCGGCCTCGGAGGGCTGGGACGTCGTCGTCTCGAACCCGCCGTACGTCGAGTCGCTCGACGGGCTCCAGCCCGAGCTGCGCTACGAGCCGCCGGCGGCGCTGCTCGGGAACGGGTTCCACGAGGCGATCGCGCGCGCGGCGAGGACGCGCTTCCTCGTCCTCGAGGTCGGCGACGGGCAGGCGCCGTCGGTGGCGGCCGTGCTCGAGCGGGAGGGCTACGCGGACGTCGCGATCACCCGCGACCTCGCCGGCCGCGAGCGCGTCGTGGAGGGGCGGCGGTGATCGACGCCGCGGTGGCGGCGCTCCTCGCCGGCGAGGCCGTGATCCTGCCGACGGACACCGTCTACGGGCTCTGCGCCTCGCCCGAGGCGGGTCCGTGCGACCGCCTGTACCGGGTCAAGGGCCGGGAGCCGGGCAAGCCGACGGCGCTGCTCGCGGCCGATCTCGACGCACTCCTCGACCGCGTCCCGGAGCTGCGCGGCCGCGCCGGCACGATCGCGCGCGCGCTCCTGCCGGGCCCGTACACGCTGATCCTGCCCAACCCGGCCCGCCGCTTTCCCTGGCTGACGGGTGCGAACCCGTACGCGATCGGCGTCCGCGTTCCCGACCTGCCGGAGCCTGCCGCACGGGTGCTCGAGGCGGCCGGCGCGGTCGCGGCCACGAGCGCGAACGCCCCCGGCGGCCCCGACCCGTGCCGCGTCGAGCAGATCCCGCGGGCGATCCTCGAGCAGGCCGGCGCCGTCGTCGACGCGGGCGAGCTGCCGGGGACGCCGTCGACCGTCCTCGACTTCACCCACGCCGAGCCCCGCGTCGTCCGGGAGGGCGCCGCGCCGTCCGCCGAGGCACTGGCACGCGTCGGCGCCGCGCTCGCGTAGCATCCGGCTGGCGTGACGATCGCGCACGAGACCTTCCAGCACCTGAAGAGCGCCGGGCTCGACGAGGTCGATCCCGACGTCGCGACGCTGCTCGGCCGCGAACTCGAGCGCCAGCGCGGACAGATCGAGCTGATCGCCTCCGAGAACTTCACGTGGCCCTCGATCCTCGAGGCCGTCGGCTCGGTGCCGACGAACAAGTACGCCGAGGGCTATCCGGGGAAGCGCTACTACGGCGGTTGCGAGATCGTCGACGAGATCGAGCAGCTCGCGATCGACCGCGCGAAGGAGCTGTTCGGCGCCGACCACGCGAACGTGCAGCCGCACGCGGGGGCGCAGACGAACATGGCCGTCTACATGGCGGCGCTGCAGACGGGGGACACGATCCTCTCGCTCCGCCTCGATCACGGCGGCCATCTCACGCACGGGCTCAAGGTCAACTTCAGCGGCCGCCTCTACACGATCGCCCACTACGGCGTCTCGCGCGAGACGATGATGGTCGACTACGACGAGGTGCTCGCGCTCGCGAAGGAGCACCAGCCGCAGCTCATCGTCTGCGGCGGCTCGGCCTACCCGCGCACGGTCGAGACGGACAAGTTCCGGGAGATCGCCGACGCGGTGGGCGCGCTGCTCCTCTGCGACATGGCGCACTTCGCGGGCCTCGTCGCCGCCGGCCTCCACCCGAACCCGGTCGAGCACTGCGACTTCGTCACCTCGACGACGCACAAGACGCTCGCCGGGCCGCGCTCCGGGTTCATCCTCTGCCGCGCGGAGCACGCGCAGGCGGTCGACCGCGCCGTCTTCCCCGGGATGCAGGGCGGCCCGCTGGAGCACACGATCGCCGCGAAGGCGACGTGCTTCAGGATCGCGATGACCGACGCCTTCCGCGAGTACCAGACGCAGGTCCGCCGCAACGCCGACGTGCTCGCCGACGAGCTCCAGGCGGGCGGGCTCGAGATCCTCACCGGCGGCACCGACACGCACCTGATGCAGATCGACCTCCGCAACTCCGAGTGGACGGGGAAGGACGCGGAGGAGCGGCTGCACGAGGTGAAGATCACCGTCAACCGCAACACGGTTCCGTTCGACGAGCGGCCGCCGACGGTCGCCTCCGGCGTCCGCATCGGCACGCCCGCGATGACGATGCGCGGCCTCGACGAGGACGACTTCCGCGAGGTGGCGCGGATCATCGTCGCCGCGCTCGGCGACTCGCCGGACCTCGACGCCCTCCGCGCGCGCGCCGAGGCGCTCTGCGCCGCCCGCCCGCTCTACCCGGGCTTCCGCGGCTGGACGAGATACGACGCATGACGGACGACCGCCGCCTCACCGTCGTCACCCACCCGCTCATCCAGCACAAGCTCAGCTACCTCCGCGACAAGGACACGCCGACCGTCCACTTCCGGAAGCTCGTCAACGAGGTGACGCTCCTCCTCACGTACGAGGCGACGAAGGACATGCCCACGGAGCCGCACGAGATCGAGACGCCGCTCGAGCGGATGACGGCGCAGCGGATCAAGGGCAAGAAGGTCGCCGTCTGCCCGGTGCTGCGGGCCGGCGTGGGGATGCTCGACGGCGTGCTCTCGCTCGTCTCGAGCGCGCGCGTCGGCTTCATCGGCCTCTACCGCGACGAGGAGACGCTCGAGGCGGTGCAGTACTTCGTGAAGCTCCCGGTCGACCTCGAGGACCGCGACGCGATCGTCCTCGACCCGATGCTCGCCACGGGCCACTCCAGCGTCGCCGCGATCGACGCCGTCAAGGAGGCGGGCGCGCACTCGGTCACCCTCGTCTGCATCGTCGCCGCCCCCGAGGGGATCGCCGAGCTGCACGGCCGCCACCCGGACGTCCACATCGTCTGCGCAGCCGTCGACCGCGGCCTCAACGAGCGCGGCTTCATCGTTCCGGGGCTCGGCGACGCGGGAGACCGCCTCTACGGCACGAAGTAAGGTGGAGTGATGAGCGTCGTCGCGATCGTGCGAGACGTCGGGCCGCTGCACCACAACGTCCTCCACGTCCTCGAGGATCACCCCCAGGTCCTCTGGGGCGCGCTGCTCGCGTTCGGGATCGTCGTGCTGCTGACGCCGGCGGTCGGGCGGATGGCGCGCCGGTTCGGCGTCGTCGACTCCCCGGGCGGCCGGCGGGTCAACGTCAGGCCGGTGCCGCGGCTCGGCGGGGTCGCGCTCTTCCTCGGGATCTTCGTGCCCGCGCTCGCGTTCGTGCACCTCGGCCGCGAGACGCGCGGGCTCCTGATCGGCGCCGCGGTGGCGGTCACCGTCGGCGCGGTCGACGACTTCCGCGGGCTCCGCTGGTTCGAGAAGCTCGCCGGCCAGATCGCGGCGGCGGTGATCGCCGTCGGCTTCGGCATCTGGGTCAACCGCTTCACGTTTCCGTTCATCGGTATCCACGTGCTGCCGTGGTGGGTCGGCGGGCCGCTGACCGTGATCTGGATCGTCGCGATCATGAACATGTTCAACTTCCTCGACGGGATGGACGGTCTCGCCGCCGGGGTGGCGGCGATCGCCGGCGTGACGTTCAGCGTCATCGCCCTGTCGCTCGAGAAGCCGGACGCGGCGGTGATCTCGGCGATCGTGTTCGGCGCCTGCCTCGGCTTCCTGCGCCACAACTTCTACCCGGCGCGCGTGTTCATGGGCGACTCGGGCGCGCTGCTGCTCGGCTACGTCCTCGCGGCCGTGTCGGTGATGGGCCTCCTGAAGACGGCGGCGACCGTTGCCCTGTTCTTCCCGCTGCTCGTCCTCGCCGTGCCGATCGCCGACACGACGTTCGTCGTGCTGCGACGGCTGAAGCACGGCGAGAGCCCGTTCGCCGGCGACCAGGCGCACCTGCACCACCGCTTCCTTCGGCGCGGGTTCTCGCAGCCGCGGGCGGCGGTGACGATCTGGATCTGGTGCCTGTCGCTCGCCGCGGCGGCGCTCGCGACCCGCTTCGTGCCTTTCCGCGCCGGCGGCGTCTGGCACCTGTGGCCGACGGTCGCCGCGGCGGCGATCGGCCTCGTCGCCCTCGCCGTCTCGATCTACGTCGTCTACGTCCTCGAGATCGTCAAGATCGGGAACCCGATCCAGAAGCGTCGCGCGGCCGACGACCCGCTACGGAAGAGCGCCTGACCGCCGATCGCCGCTACGCGGGCGGCGAGTTCGACAGGCCCAACGCCTCGGCCCGCTCGACGAAGGCGGCGAGCAGGTCGTTGAACGGCGCGCCGAGGCGCTGCACCGCGTGCCCGGCGCCGGGGAGGATCGCGCGCATGGCGCCGGCGCGGTCGCGCAGCGCGTCGCAGACCGCCTCGAACACCGGGCTGTGGGCGCCCGAGACGGCGAGGATCGGGAACGGCGCAGCAGCGAGCGTCTCGAGCGGGATCTCCGCGCGCCAGGGATACCGCTCCACCATCAAGAGTCGCGCCCCCTGCAGCAGCTCCGGCGAGAGACGGTCCGGCGGAGCCGGCGCGCCGACGTGATCGAGGAACCCGCGGAGGAACGTCTCGGGATCGCGCGGCCCGTGCTCCCAGTGCCGCTCCATCGCCTCGACGCCCGTCTCCGTCGCCGGGTCGTCGCGGACGATCGCCATCGCCGGCGGCTCCACGACCGTCAGCGAGCGCAGCAACTCGGGCCGCCGCGTCGCCGCGAGCAGCGCGATCACCCCGCCGTACGAATGGCCGACGAGGTGCGTCCCCCGCTCGAGGAACGCGTCGAGCCAGGCCGCCTCGTCCTCGTAGTCGACGCGGTCGATCTCCGGCCCGGGCGGGAAGCCGCGCCGGTTGACGACGACGAGCTCGAAGCGCCCGGACAGCGGCTGCTGCGCCGCCCAGGTCGCGTCGCCGTTGACGACGCTGCCGTGGACGAGGAGGATGCGCGGCGGCCGGGACACGGAAGTCGATCGTAGACGGCGCACGAACTCGTGCGGAAATGCGCTGTTCACGCGGCATCGCGTTGTCACAATCGACACTCGCGACTCTGCTATCCTCGCCGCGGATGCAGGCTGCTTCGCGCTCCTCTGTCAACCCCGCAGGGGCCGGTGGCCTGTTGCTCGCGGTTCTCGTCCTCGGCATCGCCGCGGGTCTGCTGATCGGCTGGGCCGCCGGCGCCGCCGCCGTCGGCGCGCTCGTCGGTGCCGTGTTCGGGATCCTCGGCGGGATCCTCGTCGTCTACGTGCGCTACCGGGACGCGTTGTAGTCGTGGGCGCGTTCTCGACGCCGCGGCCGGAGCCCGGACACGTCATGCCGGCGATCGGCGGCGCGATCGTGCTGCTGCTCGCGCTCCCGGTCTTCCTCGTCGCCGGCTGGCCCGTCGAGGGCTGGGGGCTCGCGGCCGTCCTCTGGTTTGCGCTGCACGCGCTCGATCTCTTCCTCGCACGAGCGAGGCGCAGGACGGATACGCTCGGCGCCCCGATGCAGGCGTTCGCCCTCCTCTTCAAGCTCGTCGTCCTCCTCGTCGTCCTGTTCGCGGCGGTCGCGGCGAACAGGGACGTCGCGCTCGCGGCCGCGCTGACGTACGCGCTTGCCTACACGTTCGAGCTCGGCCTCTCGCTCGTCGGCTACTTCGGAGCCGCGAAGCAATGAGGCTGCGCCGCCTGCTCGTCGTCGCGGCGCTCGCGCTCGCGGCTCCGCCCGCGGCGCTCGCGCGCGGGACGTTCGACCCGACGACGGAGTTCGAGCAGAAGAAGTGGGTGAAGATCCAGATCGGGCCGCTCGACCTCTCGATCACGAAGGCGGTCGTCTACCTCATGATCGGCGCCGCCCTGACGATCGTGCTCGGGATCGTCTTCATGCGGGCGAAGCGGCCCGGCCGCCGCCAGACGATCGGCGAGCAGGTCTACGAGGTCGCCCAGGAGCAGATCGCCGAGCAGGGGCTGCCGGCGAAGGCGATCGGCCGCTGGTTCCCGTACGTCGCGAGCCTGTTCCTCTTCATCTGGACGGTGAACGTCCTCGGCTTCATCCCGCTGCCGCTGACCGGGCAGACCTGGCACCACGTCCCGACGTGGGGGATCTACGCGGCGACGTCGTCGCTGTCGGTCACGCTCGCGCTCGCGCTGCTCACCTGGATCTTCACGCAGGTCGAGGGCGTCCGCTGGAACGGGCTGATCCCCTACCTGAAGAGCTGGATCCCGGACGCGCCGAAGGGGCTGCTGTTCCTGATCGTGCCCCTCGAGGTGATCAGCCAGTTCATGCGGCTGATCTCCCTGAGCGTCCGACTCTTCGCGAACATGCTCGCGGGCCACATCCTCATCCTCACGTTCATCGGCCTGCTGTTCATCCTGCAGACCGTGGCCCTGATCCCGATCGTGATCATCGTCGGGAGCGCGTTCTACATCTTCGAGGTCGTGATCGTCGTGTCGATCCAGGCCTTCATCTTCGCTGCACTGTCCGCCATCTACATCGGCTCGGCGATCGAGCCGGCTCACTAGGAGGAAGGAACGATGCATCTCATCCTCGCCGCGACCTCCGGCGACGTGACGAAGGCCGGGAAGGCGATCGGCCTCGCGCTCGGCGTCGGGCTCGGCTCACTCGGCGCCGGCGTCGGCATCGGCAACATCTTCGGCTCGATGATCCAGTCGGTCGCCCGCCAGCCCGAGCTCCGCGGAGAGCTCCAGGGCATCCAGTGGCTCGGCTTCGCGCTGACCGAGGCCGTCGTCTTCTACGGCCTGCTCGGCTCGATCCTCGCGTACGTCCTCGTCTGATGCTCGTCGGCACCAACCCGCTCATCCAGGTCACGCCGGGTCTGATGATCTGGACGATCGTCCTGTTCCTGATCACGATGTGGGTCCTGAAGCGCTACGCGTTCGGGCCGATCCAGAAGATGATCGACGAACGGCGCGAGCAGATCCGGCAGTCGATCGAGGCCGCCGACGCCGCGCGCGACGAGTCGCGCAAGCTGCTCGAGGAGCACCGGCAGCTGATCGCGCAGGCGCGAGGCGAGGCGGAGGCGATCATCGCCGAGGCGCGTCGCATGCGCGAGTCGATGGAGCACCGCATGCGCGAGGAGACCGAGGCCGAGCGCCAGCGGCGGCTCGAGGAGACGCGCAGGGAGATCGCCGCGGAGACCACGCGGGCGCTGGAGCAGATCCGCGCCGAGGTCGCGGACCTGACGCTCGAGGCGGCGTCGCGCGTCGTCGGCCGCGCGCTCGACTCGGAGCGCGACCGCGAGCTGATCGCCGAGGCGGTCGACTCGCTCGACTTCTCCAAGCTCGAGGAAGCGGTCTAGGCGCGGTGGCCGTCGCGCAGCGAATCTACGCCGAGGCGCTGTTCGAGGCAGCGAAGGAGAGCGGCCGGCTGCCCCAGGTGCACGAGGCGCTCGCCGATTTCGCCGCCGCGATCGAGGCGACGCCCGAGCTCGCGTCGGTGCTGCGCAACCCGCAGCTCGAGCCGGACGCGAAGGCGCGCATCCTCGCCGACCTCGCCGGCGACGAGGAGCCGCTGTTCACGAACTTCCTCCGTCTCGTCGCCGAGAAGGGGCGCGCGGGGGAGATCGAGCAGATCGCCGCCGAGTTCGAGCGGCTCGCGGCGCGGGAGGAGCGCCGGCTCAGCGTCGAGCTCACCACCGCGCGGGAGCTGACGGACGAGGAGGCGGAGGCGATCGTCGCGCAGATCGAGAAGACGGCCGGACGCACGGTCGAGGCGACGCGCCGGGTCGATCCCGCCATCGTCGGCGGGATGGTGCTGCAGGCAGGCTCGTACCGGGTCGATGCGAGCGTGCGCGGACGACTTGAACGACTTCGACAGGAACTCGTGAGGAGCTAGGAGAGAGACTTGAAGCTGCGCCCGGAAGAGATCACGTCGATCCTGCGCCAGCGGATCGAGCAGTACGACGTCGAGACCGACCTCGCCGAGGTCGGCACCGTCCTCCAGATCGGGGACGGCATCGCCCGCATCTACGGGCTGGAGAACGCAGTCTCGATGGAGATGCTCGAGCTCGAGCACGGGGTCGTCGGCCTCGCATTCAACCTCGAGGAGGACCAGGTCGGCGCCGCGCTCTTCGGCGAGTGGGAGCAGGTGTCCGAGGGCGAGCCCGTCCGCCGCAGCGGCCGCGTCGCGAGCGTCCCCGTCGGCGACGCGCTGCTCGGCCGCGTCGTCGACCCGCTCGGCAGCCCGCTCGACGGGCGCGGCCCGATCGAGACCGACGAGTACCGCCCGCTCGAGTTCAAGGCGCCGGGCGTGATCGCCCGCCAGCCGGTGAAGGAGCCGCTCCAGACGGGGATCAAGGCGATCGA
>DATKNT010000095.1:0-19122 GCA_035541175.1 Gaiellaceae bacterium | reverse complement strand
CGGGATGAGCGAGCGGACGTTGGCCTGGGCGGCCGTCTTGTTGGCGCGATCCTTGAAGCTGAGGTAGGACGGCACCGCGATCGCGAGCAGGATGCCGAGGATGATGATGACGACCAGCAGCTCGATCAGGGTGAAGCCCTCGTCCGAGCCGAGCCGCCTCTTCACGCGGTCGATCATTTGACGTGCGTCTCCTTCCAGTCCGAGGGATGGCAGGACGCGTATCGGCGGAAACCGCCTCCGGACTGACCCCCAATGGGGGATTCGACTCCCCTGCTGCGAGGGGCGAAGACGACTCTCAAGCGCGAGCGGCGGCCTGCCGATAGCTCGTCCGAGGGACGATGCCGGTGCTTACTTCAATCGACGACCTGCTCGAGCAGATGGTCCAGATCGGGGCGTCCGATCTGCACATCACCGTCAACAGTCCGCCCGCGTACCGCGTGCGCGGGCACATCGTGCGTGCAGAGGGCTTCGAGCCCCTCACCGACGAGGACACCCGCACCATGCTCTACCGGATCCTCTCGAGCGAGCAGCAGAAGCACTTCGAGCTGAACCGCCAGCTCGACTTCGCCTACTCGATGCCGGGCCTCGCGCGCTTCCGCGTCAACGTCTACTTCCAGCGCGAGGCGGTCGGCGCCGCCTTCCGTCTCATCCCGACCGAGATCAAGACGCTCGAGGAGCTGAGCCTGCCGCCGGTGCTCCACCAGCTCTCCGAGTATCCGCGCGGGCTCGTCCTCGTCACCGGCCCGACCGGCTCGGGCAAGTCGACGACGCTCGCGTCCGTCATCGACGAGATCAACCGGACCCGGTCGGAGCACATCCTCACCGTCGAGGACCCGATCGAGTTCGTCCACCGGCACAAGCAGTGCATCGTCAACCAGCGGGAGATCGGCCCGGATGCGACGAGCTTCGGCGACGCCCTCAAGGCGGCGCTGCGCCAGGACCCGGACATCATCCTCGTCGGCGAGATGCGCGACCTCGAGACGATCTCGACCGCGCTCACCGCCGCCGAGACCGGCCACCTCGTCTTCGGGACGCTGCACACGCAGAGTGCGCCCTCGACGATCGACCGCATCATCGACGTGTTCCCGCCGTCACAGCAGGACCAGGTCCGGATCATGATCGCGAACTCGCTCCAGGCCGTCGTCACCCAGACGCTGATGCCGACGGCGGACGGCGCCGGTCGCATCGCCGCGCTCGAGATCCTCCTGCCGGACGACGCCGTGCGGAACCTCATCCGCCAGGCGAAGACCGAGCAGGTCTACTCCGTCATGCAGACGAACACGGCGCGCGGCATGCAGACGATGGAGCAGGCGCTGGCCGATCTCGCGCTGCGCCGCGTCGTCAACGTCGACGTCGCGCTGTCCCGCTCGAGCCGGCCCGACCAGCTGATCGGGATCCTCGAGCGCTCCGGGATGCCCGTCGAGCTGATGGGCCAGAACGGCGGCAACGGCGTGCCCACCGGTCTGAGGACGGCATAGCGATGAGCGACTCGATCTGGAAGAAGGAGATCTCGCTCGGGCGGAAGCCGAAGGCCGAAGCAGACGACGAGCCCGCCGCGCCTGCCGGGGAGAAGCAGTCGGTCTGGAAGAAGGAGATCTCGTTCGGCCGGAAGTCGAAGGACGACGGGGTGGACGCGGTTGCGGCGCCGCCGGTGGAGCCGCAGCAGGCGGGGCAGAAGCAGCAGTCGATCTGGAAGAAGGAGATCTCGTTCGGCCGGAAGAAGCAGGACAAGGAGCTCGACCGCATCGCGCAGGAGGCCGCCCAGTCGGTCTCGCCCGAGTTCGCGCCGCCCGCCGGCGGCCCGGTGCCGCCGCCCGCGGAGGTCCCGCCGACGGCCGTGGCCGAGGCGGTCGTCGCGGCGATGCCCGAGCAGCCCGAGCCCGTCGCCGAGCTTCCCGTCGAGCCCGGGCCGGTCCAGCCCGAGCCCGTCGCCGAGCTTCCCGTCGAGCCCGTCGCCGAGCTTCCCGTCGAGCCCGCGCCGCTCCAGCTCGCACCCGAGCCGGTCGCGCCGGCGCCGGAGCCCGCGCCCGCGGCGCCGTTCGAGCTCGCGGCGGTCCCCGACCCGGTCGAGCCCGAGCCGCCGTCGCAGCCGGAGGCCGAGCCCGCGTCGTGGGAGCCTCCGTCCCTCGAGGCCGTGCCGGCGACCGTCGTCCCGCTTCCCGTCGCGCCGCAGCCGCTCGAGCCGGTCGCGCTCGAGCCGCTCGCGCCGCCTCCACCGCTCGAGGCTGTCCCGGACGAGCCGCCGGCGGTCGAGCCCGCACCCGGGCCCGCACGGGCGCCCGCCGATCTCCCTCCGGCGGCGCTGTCGGAGCCGACCCCCGTCGACACCGCGCCGGTCCAGGCGGTGCCGGAGCTTCCGGTCGACGAGCCGCCGCCTCCGCCGCCGGCCGCCGAGCCGGCAGCGCCCGCGGCGCTGACGACGCTCTCGCCCGCGGTCCTCGCGGCGTCGCAGGACGTCCCGCCTCCCGACCCTGCCGCTGCCGCCGCGGCCGAACCCGCCCCGCTCGAGCCGGTCCCGGCCGGGCCGGTCCTGCCCGAGCCGGAGCCGCCGGCAGCCGGGGCCGAGCCGGACCCGTGGCTCGCCTCGCCGGAGCTGCCGCCGGAGCCGGCCCTGCCCGAGGCGACACCGCCCGAGCCGGTCGAGCCCGTCCAGACCGAGGCGGTGCCGCCCGCTGCGGCTGCCGCCGTGCCCGCGACCGCCTCGCCGGCTCCGCCGCCGCCGGCCGAGCTGCCCGAGCCCGGCGCGCCGACCGTCGCCCCGGCGACCGTCCATCCGCCCGTGCCCGCCGCCCTGCTGGCGCCGATCGTCGAGCCGAAGGTCCCGTGGTGGAAGAAGGAGATCGGCCGCGGCAAGAGCACGAAGAGCACGAAGAGCACGAAGAAGCGGAAGAGCGAGAGCCCCGATCTCGCCGCCCTCGACGCCTCGGTCGCGGCCGCGGCCGTCGCCGGCGCGGCGCTGCCGGCGAAGACGCCGTGGTGGAAGAAGGAGATCGGCGGCAAGAAGGCGGCGCTGCCGGAGTTCGACCAGGCCGGGTTCGAGGAGTTCGAGCTCGAGAAGAAGCCCTTCTGGAAGAAGGAGCTGTCGTTCTCGCGCAAGCCGAAGGCCGCCGCGCCCGCCGTCGAGACCGCCGCCGCGGCGGCGGTCGCAGCCGAGACGGCCGTCGCCGTGGAGAAGACTCCGTGGTGGAAGAAGGAGATCGGCGGCAAGAAGAAGGCGCAGCCGGCGGCTGCGCCGCCCGCCGAGACAGCCGCGCCCGCCGAAGTAGCCGAGGCAGCCGCGCCGGCGGCGCCGGACGCACCGAAGACGCCCATCTGGAAGAAGCAGATCGGCAAGCCGAGCTTCTCGAAGCCGAGCTTGTCGCGCGGCTCGTCGGGTGGCCGCGGCAGGTCGCTCAAGGGCACGAAGAAGCTCGTCGGCCTCAAGATCGGCGCCTCGCAGATCGCCGCGGCGCGCGTGTCGAACAACGGCGTCGCCGAGCTCGAGCAGGTCGCACGCGCTCCGCTGCCGATGGGAATCGTCGTCGGCGGCGAGCTGCGCGACCCCGACGCGCTCTCCACCGCGCTGAAGGACTTCTTCACCAAGAACAAGCTGCCCCGCAAGGGCGTCCGCCTCGGCATCGCCAACAACCGCATCGGCGTGCGCATGTTCGACATCGCCGGCGTCGACGACGATACGAAGCTCGGGAACGCGATCCGCTTCCGTGCGCAGGAGCTGCCGATCCCGCTCGACGAGGCGGTGCTCGACTACCAGGTGCTGGACGAGACCGAGGATCCCGAGGGGCGGCCCGTCAAGCGCGTCCTCCTCGTCGTCGCCAACAAGGAGCTGGTCGAGCGCTACGTCGGCGCCTGCCGCAAGGCCGGCATCTCGCTCGTCGGGATCGACCTCGAGGCGTTCGCGCTGCTGCGCTCGCTCGCGCCGCCCGAGGACCGCGGTGGCACCGCGCTCGTGGCCGTCGCGATCGGCTACGACCGCTCGACGTTCGCCGTCTCCGACGGCCGGTTCTGCGAGTTCACGCGCGTGCTCGAGTGGGGCGGCCAGTCGCTGAACGTCGCGCTCGCGCGCGCGTTCAACAGCGAGCCGTCCGCGATGGAGGCGCTGAAGTGCTCGCTCTCGCTCGACGGCAGCGTCGTCCCGGAAGGCGTGTCGCCGGAGTCGACGGCGGCGGCGGTGGACATCGTCCGCGGCCAGGTGAACACCTTCGCGCGCGAGCTCGTGTCCTCGCTCCAGTTCTACCAGAACCAGCCCGGCAGCCTCGGCATCGGCGAGATCGTCATCACCGGCGGCACCGCGCAGATGCCGGGCCTCGCCGAGGAGCTGTCCCGGCTGATCGGCGTCAACGTCCGCGTCGGCAACCCGCTCGCGCGCCTGAAGGTCGCGAAGCGCGTCGCCGCGACGCCGCAGCAGGTCGGCTCGCTCGCCGTCGCAATCGGACTCGGGATCGAGGACTGATGCGTGCCGTCAACCTCCTCCCGCCCGACGAACGGCAGGCGAAGAGCCTCAAGAACGAGGATCCGGCCATCGTCGTCGGCTCGGCCGCGGGTCTCGTCGTGCTGATCGCCCTCTCGCTCGGCTTCTTCCTCGCGCACTCGAACGCGTCCGCGCAGCAGCAGAAGCTCGATGCGGCGCGGCTCGAGCTGGGCAAGCTCTCGCTCGTCAAGCCCAAGCCGGTGAAGGTGCCGAAGTCGACGCGGCCGATCATCCCGATCCCGGCCGTCACGAGCGAGCAGACGCCGCTCATGCAGGCGGTCTCCGGCGCGCTGTCGTACCGCATCGCCTGGGACCGGATCCTCCGCGAGTTCTCGCTCGTCGTGCCCGACGACATCACGGTCACGTCGATGGTGCTGACCGCGCCGCCGACGGTCGCCGCGGCTCCGGGGTCGTCCGCCAGCGCGCCGACGGGCCTCACCCTCGCCGGAACCGCCTATTCGCAGGACAGCGTCGCCCGGCTCATGTCGCGGCTGATGCTCATCCCCGACCTGAGCGACGTGACGCTGATGAGCAGCACGGGCGGAGCCGGGACCCCCCAGCTGCAGTTCTCGATCGTGGCGAACGTCAAGGGAGCGCCGGTGGCCCCGGCCCCGGTCGTGCCGACGACGCCGACCGACACGTCCACGACGACGGGGTCGAGCTCGTGAAGCAGGGGAAGCTCTCCCGGCCCGCGGCGATCGCGCTCGTCGTCGGCGGCGATCTCGTCCTGCTCCTCCTCGGGTGGTTCCTGCTCGTGGGGCCGCAGCGCTCGCAGGCCGCCTCCATCGCCAAGTCGGTGAAGGGGGCCGAGGCGCAGATCCTGCAGGCGGAGGCCGAGGCGAAGGCGCCGCCGCCGGTGGCGCCGAAGCAGCCGGAGATCAAGACGGCCGCGCTCTACGAGCTCGCGAAGGCGATGCCGTCGACGGTCGACATGCCCGACCTGCTGCTCGAGCTCGACCAGGTGGCGCGGGCGGCGGGAGTCACCGTCGGCTCGATCCAGCCGAGTCCCGTCCAGCCGGGGACGGGGGCGTACAGCACCGTCCCGATCAACGTTCAGTTCACCGGGAACTACTACACGCTCACGGATCTCCTGTACCGACTCAACTCGCTCGTGACGGTGCGCGACGGCGGGCTCGACGCGAGCGGGAGGCTGTTCGCCGTCCAAACCGTGTCGCTGAGCCGCGACAGCGGCAGCGGCGCGCTCGTCGCGACCGTCGTCGTGGACGCCTACGTCTACGGCACCGCCGGGAGCTCGACCCCGGCGCCGGTGCCGGACGCGTCGACGTCGACGACCTCGACCGGCAGCACGAGCACAACCACGACCAGCAGCGCGTCGCCCTCGGCGGACGTCGCGCCGAGCCCCTAACCGGGACGAAAGGAGGAGCAGTGGCCAAGAAGCCAGTGAACCCGGTCAAGGCGAAGCAGGCGAAGCAGAAGAGGCTGGTGATCATCCTCGTGCTCGTCCTCGTGCTCGCGATGATCTACGCGGTCAACACGATGATGGGGCTCGGCGGCGGCGGCGGCGCGAAGCCGCAGGTCTCCTCGGCACCGGCGCCGACGGCGACGTCGTCGACGACGACCACGGCGGCACCGACGTCGACGCCGACCTCGACGCCGACGGCGGCGCCGACGGCGGCCCCGACCCCGGCGCCGACGCTCGCCGGCTCCGGCACGACCACGACGACGGCCGCGCCCACCGACTCGTCGCCGCTCATCGCGGTCGTCACCCCGTCGGCCGACCCCGGCCAGCTCCAGTCGTTCTCGCGCTTCGCGAGCAAGGACCCGTTCGACACCCAGGGGCCGAAGTCGTCGTCCTCGTCGGGAACCGGCTCGTCCGGCGGCTCCGGCTCGTCCGGCGGCTCCGGCTCGTCCGGCGGCGGCGGCGGCACGGTGACGACCCCGAAGACGCCGCCCGCACCGCCATCGCCGCCGCCGACGTCGGCCGTGCTCTCCGTCAACGGCACGGAGGAGTCGGTGCAGACGGGTGGCGACTTCCCCTCGTCGAACCCGATCTTCCAGCTCGTCTCGCTGACGTCGACGACCGCGCAGGTCGCGATCGCCGGCGGCTCCTACGCCACCGGCCAGGCGACGCTGAAGCTGACGCTGAACAAGCCGGTGACGCTCGTGAACACGGCCGACGGCACGCGGTACACCCTGCTGCTGCTCCCCCAGGGAACGGTGGCTCCGCAGGGCTCGTCGAGCGGCAGCTCGAGCTCCGGCGGCTCGACGACACCGTCGACGACGACGCCGACCACGACCACCCCGACCACCACCACCGGTCCGTAGATGCCGGCATACGCGTACGCGGCGATCAATGCGGAGGGGGCGGAGCTCTCCGGCGTCATCAGTGCCGCCGACCTCGACAGCGCCCGCTCGCAGCTGCGCCAGCGGCAGCTCATGGCCACCTCGCTCAAGGAGATGAGCGAGGGCGGCGGCCTCAGCGCGGACACGAGCATCTCCTTCGGCAAGACGGTCAAGCCGAAGGCCCTGCAGATCTTCTCGCGCCAGTTCGCGACGATGATCGAGGCCGGCCTGAACGTCGTCGGCGCGCTCGTCATCCTCGAGAACCAGACGACCGACACAGTGCTCGTCGGCGTCATCGAGGACCTCCGCCGCGACGTCGAGGGCGGCCTCCTGCTCTCGGAGGCGATGGGACGCCACCCGAAGGTGTTCTCGCGGCTCTACGTCTCGATGGTCGAGGCGGGCGAGGCCGCCGGCATCCTCGACATCGTGCTCGACCGCGTCGCGTACCAGATCGAGAAGCAGGAGCAGATCCGGCGCCGCGTCAAGGGAGCGATGGTCTACCCGACCATGGTGCTGATCTTCGCCACCCTGGTCCTGATCGGGATGCTGATGTTCCTCGTCCCCGTGTTCGTGCACATCTTCAGCCAGCTCGGCGGCCAGCTGCCGACGCTGACGCAGTACGTCGTCAAGGTCTCGGACTTCCTGCGCAACTACTGGTTCATCGTCATCCCGAGCCTCATCGCCGCGCCGTTCATCTTCAAGAAGTGGAAGTCGACGGAGGGCGGGCGCAAGATCTGGGACCGGTTCAAGCTCAAGGTGCCGATGAAGATCGGTGACACGGTGCTGAAGGTGACGATGGCGCGGTTCTCCCGCACGCTCTCGACGCTCGTCGCCGCGGGCGTCGACATCATCAAGGCGCTCGAGATCACCGGCCAGACCTCCGGCAACTGGGTCGTCGAGGACGCGCTCGCGGGCGTTCGCGCGAAGGTCGCCGAGGGCGTCCCGATCGCGCAGCCGCTGATCGAGAACTCCGTGTTCCCGCCGATGGTCAGCCAGATGGTGAAGATCGGCGAGGAGACCGGAGAGCTCGAGAAGATGCTGACGAAGATCGCCGACTTCTACGAGGACGAGGTGGACGCGGCGGTGTCGTCGCTGACGTCGATCATCGAGCCGATCATGATGATCGGCGTCGGCTGCATGGTGGGCGTGATCATCATCGCGATGTACATGCCGATGTTCAAGATGCTCACGCTCGTCAAGTAAGCAGGCAGCAGCGGGCGACGAGCGCGCGTGCGTCCAGGCAGCCGCCGCCGCCGTTCGGCAGACTGACGCGTCGTGCTCGACACCGGCATCCCGGTCCCGTCGCGCGGGCGCACGCACGCGGCGCGTCGGCGCGTGCGCCTGTCCGACATGGACGCGCACGGCCGGCTGCGGCTCGACGCGGTCGCCCGCTTCCTCCAGGACGTCGCGATCGACGACGTGCAGGAGACGGGCTGGGGGACGCCGGAGCACCTGTGGTTCGTGCGGCGCATCCGGATCGACGTGCTGCGGCCCTTCCTCGACGACCGCGAGGTGGAGCTGACGACGTGGTGCAGCGGCGCCGCCGCGCTCGCGGCCGGGCGGCGGTGGTCCGTGAGCGGCGACGCGGGCGGACGGATCGAGGTCGACAGCGTCTGGATCCACCTCGACGCCGGCGGGAACCCTGCCCGGATCGAGGGCTTCGACGTCTACGCGGACGCGGCCGGCGGCCGCCGCGTCTCGACGAGGCTCGAGCTGCCCGATCCGCCGGCCGGCGCCGAGCGGGCGCCGTGGCCGCTGCGCGCGACCGACGTCGACCTGCACGGCCACGTGAACAACGCCGTCCACTGGCAGGCCGTCGAGGGGCTGCTCCCGGCCCTCGGCGTCGGTCCGCGCCGGCCTGCCCGGGCCGAGCTCGACTACCGGCGGCCGCTCGACGCCGGGGACGAGCTGGAGCTCGTCGTCTTCGAGGACGGCGGGCGCGGTGCCGTGGCGTTCGTCGCGGGCGGCGCCGAGGTGAGGGCGGTCGCGCGCGTCGGGCCGCTCGCGGGTTAGGCTGCGCGCATGAGCGGGCTGGAGCGGCAGCTTCCGCGCGCAGCCGATCTCGCGCGATTCGTGGGCCCGACGTTCCGGCGGGGGACGTCCGATCGCTGGAGCCGCGTGCGCACGGTCGCGGACTTCCGGGCGCTCGCACGGCGGCGCACGCCGAAATCGGTGTTCGACTACGTCGAGGGCGCCGCCGAGCTCGAGCTGAGCAGGGACCGGGCGGTGGAGGCATTCGACCGCGTCGTGTTCAGCCCGCACGTGCTGCGCGACGTGTCGACGGTCGACGCGTCGACGACGATCCTCGGGCGGGAGGCGTCGCTTCCGGTCGTCTTCGGGCCGACGGGGTTCACGCGGATGATGCACGCGGCCGGTGAGTCGGCGGTCGCGCGCGCGGCGGGGCGCGCAGGCATCCCGTACACCCTGTCGACGCTCGGCACGACGTCGGTCGAGCGGCTCGCGGCGGAGGCGCCGACGACGGATCGGTGGTTCCAGCTCTACGTCTGGAGGGACCGAGGCCGCAGCCGCGAGCTGATCGCCCGCGTCGCCGAGAGCGGGTACAGGGCGATCGTCCTGACCGTGGACGTCCCCGTCGCGGGCGCCCGTCACCGCGACGTCTACAACGGCCTCACGATCCCGCCCGCGCTGACGACCCGGACGCTGCTCGGCATGCTCGGCAAGCCGCAGTGGCTGTTCGACGCGGTGACGACCGAGCCGGTCTCGTTCGCGTCGCTCGGCGCGGCCGAGGACGTGATGGGGCTGATGAACACGGTCTTCGACCCGACGGTCACCGTGGCCGACATCGACTGGCTCCGTTCGGAATGGGCGGGCCCGATCGTGGTCAAGGGCGTGCAACGCGTCGACGACGCGGTCGAGGTGGTGTCCGCGGGAGTCGAGGCCGTCGCCGTGTCGAATCACGGCGGGCGCCAGCTCGACCGCGCCGCCACGCCGCTCGAGCTGCTCCCGGCGGTGGTCGACGCGGTCGGCGCGAGCGCGGAGGTGTACGTCGACGGCGGCGTGCGCTCGGGCGCCGACGTCGCGGCCGCGGTCGCCTTCGGCGCCAAGGCGGCCTTCGTCGCGCGTCCGTACCTGTACGCCCTCATGGCCGGGGGCGAGGCGGGCGTCGACCACCTGACGAAGCTGCTCCGCGACGACTACGTCCGCACGCTCAAGCTCCTCGGCGTCACCGACACCGCGCAGCTCGACCGCGACCTCGTCTCGCTCGCCGACGAGCCTCGGACGCTCGGGACCACCGCCTGATCAGAGATACCCCGCGCTCGCCTCGGTCGCTCGGAGATCGAGCTCGAGCGGGCGGTGGGGGGCGATCCCAAGCCGCTGGAGGTCGGCGTGGTAGGCGCGGCAGGCGTCGGCGGCGCCGGTCTCGCCGTCCGCGATCAGCCGCAGGTACCGCACGAACGTGAGCGGGTGCTCGCTGTCCTTGATCTTGCGTCCGAACAGCGCCGCCCGGGCCCCGTTCCGCCGCGCATCCTCGAGGAGGAAGAAGGCGTCGTAGGTCGTGCCCGAGGAGCCGCCGAGGATGCCGGGAACGAGGTGCGGATCGTACGCGGCGAGCTCCTGCATCGCGCGCGGCCCGCAATACGGGAGCTTCAGGAACACGGGCCGGGCGGCCCTCGGGACGCCGGCGAGCGTCCGCGCCACGAAGTCGTTGAGAAACCGTCCGACGTCCTCCGGCGCGTACTCCGGGACGTTCGGCGCGAACACCTCCAGCAGGTGGCGGAAGTGCTCGGAGTCCGCCTCCGCGCGGAACTCCCGGTACGCCTCGAGCGCGGCGACGTCGACCGCTGCGTCGTTCGCCGGCGTGAGCGAGTAGAGCCCCAGGTCGACTCCTCCCGACGCCGTGATCTGCCGGACCGTGGCCGTACGAAACGGCCTGGACGGCTGCCGCGGATACGCGGCGCCGGCGAGGACGTGGATGTCCGTCGTGTCGTTCGCGCGAACCGCCGGGGTGACGGCCGAGTCCTCGAACAGGCGCTCCTGAACGGTCAGCAGCTCGCTCGTGCCGAGGCTCATCAGCACGACGTCGACGAGCCCCTGGGCGACGATCTCGCGGATCTGGTCGCGATAGTCGGCGAGCGAGCGCGGCTCGCCGGTGACGGGATCGGCGCCCGGCGCCGCCAGCCCGAACGCCATGTCCGCGTCCTTGGCGTCGGCGAGGATGAAGTCGGCCGAGCCGGCCGGATCCGCGTGCAGGCGCGCGAGCTTCAGGTCGAGGGACTTCCTCACGTGAACACCATCGTGCCCGTCGGGTCGCGCTCGATCGCCGCGTCCAGGCCCAGGTCGATCCCGACCGAGAGACGGCGCCAGCCGCTCGCGATGCGCTCCGCCACCCGGGGCCACGGCGGGATCCCGCTCGTCGGGTCCGCCCCCTCGACGCTGCACGCGCCGACCGCCGTCGCGCTCGTGGCCGCGTCGACGGGATCCGCGCCGCGCAGCAGGGCCGCGAGGAGCCCGGCGATGGTCGCGTCTCCCGCTCCCGTCGTCCCGGCGACGACCCGCGGCTCGAAGCAGGGCGAGAGCACCTCGCGTGCGCGCCACGCGCCGGCGTCGAGACCGAGCCGGTTGCAGAACACCCCCAGGCGTGCCGTGTCGGACGTCGTCCGCAGGTAGAGCCCGTGCTCTCCGAGCTTGATCGCGACGACGGGCGCGCCCATCCCGCTCAGGACGGCGGCGAGCTCGGCGAGACGCGCGCGATCGACGACGGCGGTCAGCTCGGCCCCGGCGAGCAGGCGGTCGCGCGCGTCCGGGTCGAGCATGAACAGCAGGTCCTCGATGCTCGGCGCGAAGACGTCGACGAGGGGGAGCGCGTTGGCGAGCACCTCGTGCCAGTCGACGCGAGCGGCTTCGTCGTCCGGATCGATCTGGCAGACGTCCAGCGACGTCGCAGGCCCGCGATCGTGCGCCCGGGCGAGGAGCTCGCGCAGCTGCGTGCCGCCGTTCGCGAACATCGCCGGCATCAGCGGCGGATAGCCGAAGTGGAAGAGCCTCGCGCCGTCGAGCTGCTCGGAGCGAACGTCCCGCGCCGAGAACGTCCGGTTGGCTCCGGCGCAGTGGAGGAAGCTCCGGTCCACGCCGGGCGGGTTGATCACGATCGTGTAGCTCGTCGCCTCGTCCCCGGAGACGATCAGATCGTCGGCGAGGCGCTCGCCCTCCTCCGCGAGCGCGTCGATCACGGCCCGTCCGAAGAGGTCGGCACCCACCTTCCCGATCAGCCGGACGCGCACGCCGAGGCGGTGGAGCGCCAGGCCCGTGTTCGTGACCGCGCCGCCGGTCGAGGTGAGGGCGGGGCCGACGACGACGAGGCGGCCCGGCTCGAGCTTCACCGGCCCCTGGAGCGCGGGGACGATGTCCAGCGAGACGTGACCGGCCACCACGGCGGCCGGCGCCTCGTCGGAGGTAGTCGCGGCGGCGCGCGAGGGCGCGGTCATGGCTTCCCACCGTTCATCGTGCGGCAGGCGTCGCTCTGGACGGAGCGCGCCGGCCCGAGTCTACGCCTCGGTCCGTCCGCTCCACGCCGCTGCTCGTCGCCGACCCGCGCGCTAGGCACGAGCCGGCGGCCGGGCCGCAACGGGTGATCGAGCACGTCGAGCCGGCCGCCGACAACTCCTCTCGAGATGACGCACTCCCACGCGACGCGACGCGCCCTCGTCGGCGGCCTCGTCCTCTGCACGGTCGCCTGCGCGGTCGCCGGCTTCATCCTCCGGCACGAGCTCGCCGGGATCGTCCTGCTCGCCGCAGGCTTCCCGGTCGCGGTCTGCGCCTGGCTCGCGCTCGGGGCGCCCGTCCGCCGGCGGGACAAGCTCGGGGCGTTCGGCCCGCGCGCCTGAGCCGAGCGTGCGGGAAAGCACCGACCGGGCGTCCGCCCTTCCACCGATGGGCGACGCGGCGTCGCGCCTGAGCGTGACGGGGTGGCACCGGTTCTCTCTGCGGTCGGGCTGACGAAACGCTACGGCGACGTCACCGCCGTGAGCGGGCTGTCGTTCGAGCTCGAGGCGGGGAGCGTCACCGGGTTCCTCGGCCCGAACGGGGCCGGCAAGACCACGACGCTGCGGATGCTGCTCGGGCTGGCGGAGCCGACGGACGGCAGCGCGCTTCTGTTCGGCCGCCGCTTCGCCGAGCTCGAGCGCCCGGCGACCCGCGTCGGCGCCGTGCTCGACTCCGCCGACCTGCACCCCGGGCGCACCGGGCGCGACCACCTGCGCGTCCTCGCCCGCGTCGCCCGCGTCCCGCGCAGCCGCGTGGACGAGATGCTCGCGCTCGTCGACCTCGCGGGCGCGGCCGACCGCAGGGTGAAGGGCTACTCGCTCGGCATGCGCCAGCGCCTCGGGCTCGCGGCCGCGCTGCTCGCCGGTCCCGAGCTGCTCGTCCTCGACGAGCCGGCCAACGGCCTCGATCCCGAGGGCATGCGCTGGCTGCGCGACTTCCTGCGTGCATTCGCAGCGGAGGGAAGGACGGTCTTCGTCTCGAGCCACCTCCTCGCCGAGGTCGCGCAGACGGTGGAGCGGGTCGTGATCGTCGATCACGGCCGGCTGGTCGCCGACGCGCCGCTGCGCGAGCTCGTCGCGGACTCCTCGTCGCTCGAGGACGTGTTCCTCGAGCTGACCGCGGAGCCGTCGCGGTGAGCGGGCAGCTGCGCTCGGAGCTGCTGAAGCTGCGGACGACCCGGACGACGGCGCTCCTGCTCCTCGCCGCCGTCGCGATCACGCTGCTCGGCATCGGCGTCGAAGGGCTGTCGGCGACGCTCGCCGAGCTGGCGAAGGAGGAGCGCCAGCGCCTGCTCCTCGGCGCCGGCTCGTCGGGCGCCGGGCTGTTCGCGACCTTCGCCGGCCTCGTCGCCGTCACGAGCGAGTTCCGGTACGGGACGATCCGCCCGACGCTCCTGTTCGAGCCCCGCCGCCGCGTCGTCCTCGCGGCGAAGCTGATCGCAGCCGTGCCGCTCGGGGGCGTGTTCGCCCTCGTCTGCATGGCCCTCTCGCTCGGCGCCGGGCTCGCGATCGTCTCCGCGCGCGGCGTCGGCCTCGCCCTCTCGGACGGCGACCTGCTCGCGCTCGCCTTCGGCGCGGTCGCCTCCACGGTGCTCGGCGCGATGCTCGGCGTCGCCGTGGGCGCGCTGATCCGGAACCAGGTCGGCGCCGTCCTCGCCGTCGTCGCGTACTCGTTCCTCGTCGACGCGGTGCTGTTCGCGGCCGTCCCGTCGGTGGGCCGCTTCCTCCCGGGCAAGGCGGGCGACGCCCTCGCCGGGCGGCACGTCGCGCATCTCCTCACTCCGGGCCAGGGCGCGGCGGTCCTCGGGGCCTGGACGATCGCGTTCGTCGCCGCCGCAGTCGTGCGCACCGATCGCAGCGACATCTAGTCTCTCGTCCGAGGGTTCGCCGACAATCGCGGGACCGAGTGGGGAGGAGAGGCTCTGCCCGAAGGGCTATCGGCGACCGAGGTCGGCAAGGAGATCGGCGAGCACGCGCACCACGGCGACGAGCGGCACGTGCGGATCACGATCGCCGAGGCGGCCGTGCTCTCGGTGGTCGCGATCATCGCCGCCTGGTCGGGTTACTCGGCGGCGAAGTGGGGGACGCACTCGTCGCTCGAGCTGGCCAAGGCCTCCGCGACGCGCGCGAAGGCGAACCGCGCATACGAGGAGGCGCTGACGCTCCGGGTCGGCGACTCGACGACGTTCAACGCATGGTTCGGCGCGTACATCAGCGGCCGGAGGCACGCGACCGCCGTCGCCGAGCGCCGGTTCCGGCCCGAATACCGAGTTGCGTTCGACGCGTGGCTGGCGACGCACCCCTTCACGAACCCGAAGGCGCCGCCCGGGCCGGGCTACATGCCGCAGTACCACCCCGCAGGGCAGGCGGCGTCGGTCCGTCTCGACGCGGAGGCCGAGGCGCGGTACAAGGACGGCGAGCACGCCGCCGGCGTCTCCGACGACTACGTCCGCACGACCGTGATCCTCGCGAGCGTGCTCTTCCTGATCGGGATCAGCAGCCACTTCCCGGTGCGGAGCGCGCGCATCGGCCTGATTTCGGTCGGGGTGGGCCTGCTGATCTTCGCGATCGTCCTGATCGCGCTGCTGCCGCCGCCGACGCGGGCCTAGCCCGGCGAGAGTCGCGGCATGCGCGTCCTCCTGAGCGAGGAGTCGAGCCTCACCGCGCGCGAGACGCTGACGGTGCTCGGCCCGAGCGGCCATCGCCCGAGGTGATGGCCTCGCAGCGGCTGCCGCTCGCGCGCTTCAGCCGCTACGTCTCGCGCCTGCTCCGCTGCCCGGCGGCGGGCGCCGACCCGGCCGGATATCTCCAGGCGGTCGCCGACGCCGTCCGGCGCCAGGTCGCGGCCCTCTTCGCGCACGGCCGCCTCGTCGCGGTGCACACGAGCCGGCAGGCCGGCGCCGGCGCGGGCGGGAGCGCCGCGGCACGCGAGAGCACGCGCGACGAGCAGGCGCACGCCGACGCGGAGCGGGTCGGTGCCGAGCTCGGCTGGCACGGCGGACTCACCCTCGACTATCTCGCCGACCGCGCCGGGCGCGCGTCCATCGAGTGCAACCCGCGCACGGTCGAGCCGGGCAACGCGGCGGCGGCCGGCGTCGACCTCCCGGGCCTGCCGCGGCCGCGGCGCCGGCCAGCTCCGCGGTGGACGCCTACGGCGTCGGCCCCGAGGCGATCGCGCGGGTGGCGCGGACGTCGTCGGACTAGGCGGCCGTGGCGGTGCGGCGCTCGCCCTCGAGCGCGCGTGTGAGCGTCCGCACGAACGGGCCGACCTTCACCGGCTTCTCGAGATAGCCGACCGGCTCGAGCAGCCAGCCGCCGATCACGCGGCGGCCGCCGGTGACGCAGACGACGGGCGCCGGCCCCGCCTCGCGGGCGAGCGCGACGGCCTCGCGCGACAGCGGCTCGACGACGGCGGCGTCGACCGAGCCGCGGCTCAGGTCGTACACGGCCTCGTGGCCGAGCGCCTCGACGATCGCGCTGATGGCGATGCGCCACTGCGAATCCGGATCGCTGACGAGCACCCTGGCCACGGGGGATTCATCGCACGCCCGGGCGGCGAAAAGCGGCTGTGCGCCGTATGAACGGCGTATGACTTACGGCTTCGCGATCTCCGCCACGGTCGCGTGGGCCACCGACACGAGGTCCCGGCCGCTCAGCCGGATCGACGCGTCGTGGACGCCTGCGTCCAGCACGACGGACTCGCGCTCGGCCAGCTCGGTGTCGACGACGACGCGGTCTCCCTCCGGTCCCCCGAACGGCGGCACGGCGCCGAGCTCGAACTGCGGGTATGCGCTCACGAGCTCGGCCTCCGTCAGGAGGGTCATCGTCTCGCCGAGCACCGCGGCGAGTTTCGCCAGGTCGAGATGCCCGGCGGCCGGAACGACCGCGCGGACGTAGCCGCGCTCGCCCTTCGTGATCAGCGTCTTCGCGGTCTCCTCCGGCGACACGCCGAGCACGCGCGCCTCGCTGCCGGCGGTCGTCGTCCGGCGGTGCGGCAGCACCTCGAACTCGACGCCGGCCTCGCGCAACGAGTCGGCGAGCCGGACCGAGACGGCCGCGATGTCCAGGTCTGGCATCGTCCCTCCTCCTTTCCGGTGAGAGACAAGCCTCCGTCCGGCGGCCCGGAGGGGCATCCGCGGGCGCGCGGATACGGCGGGGCGGGACTACCCGCGGAGGAAGCGGGAGAACCGGCCCTTGCGGGGCTCGGCTTTCGGCCCGGGCGGCGCCTCTGAGGCCGGCTCCGGCGCCGTCTCGGCGGCGCGCTCGTCCACTCCGGCGAGCGTGCGCGGCACCGCCTGCCGCTCGCGCTGGGCGCGGATCGCGGCACTCATCTCCTCGCGATGCGACTGCTCCGCCATCGCTTCGCCCTCTCTACGCCGCCCGCGCGCTCCCTCCTCCCGTAGAGTCCCGTCCGGATGTGCTTCGACCTCGACTCCGAGCCGCCGATCCCGGTCGTCTCCGGGGCAGCGGTCTCCCACGACGACCTGACGCTCGAGTCGGTCGACGGGAACCGCTTCGCCGCGTTCCTCGCGACCCCGGAAGAGCCGGCGGACGTCGGGATCGTCGTCCTCCCGGACGTCCGCGGGCTCTACCGCTTCTACGAGGAGCTCGCCCTCCGCTTCGCCGAGCGCGGGTACGCCGCCCTCGCCTTCGACTACTTCGGGCGGACCGCGGGCGTCGCGAAGCGCGGCGACGACTTCGACTACATGGAGCACGTGAGGCAGACGACGCCCGAGACGGTCCAGCTCGACGTGCGCGCCTCGGTCGAGGAGCTCGACCGGCGCGGCTGCCGGACGATCTTCAGCGTCGGCTTCTGCTTCGGCGGCCGCAACTCGTGGCTCGCGGCCGCCTCCGGCCACGGCCTCGCCGGCGCGGTCGGCTTCTACGGGCACCCGGGCGAGCGGAACGGCGTGCCCGGTCCGACCCAGCGGGCCGGGGAGATCGCGGCGCCGATCCTCGCACTCCAGGCGGGCGACGACCAGAACATCACCGCCGAGGACAACGCCGCCTTCGCCGCCGCGCTGAAGGCCGCCGGCGTCCCGCACGACGTCGTCACGTACGAGGGCGCGCCGCACAGCTTCTTCGACCGCAAGCAGGAGCAGTTCGCCGACGCGTCCGAGGACGCCTGGCGGCGGACGCTCGCCTTCGTCGAGCTCTATTCCTAGGCGAGCGCCTCGCGGACCGCGCGCGCGATCGCCGGCTCGATCGCCCCCGGCCGGTAGCCGAGCTCCCGCTCCGCCTTCGCGCTCGAGAAGAACATCGGCAGCCGGGCGAGCCGCACCTCCTGCCGGTTCGCCAGCCCGAGCGCCGCCGCCGCGCGCGCGGCCGCGTAGGGGACGCGGATCCGCGGCCGCGGCCTGCCGGCGGCGTCCGCGATCGCCGCGAACAGCTCGCCGAGCCAGAGATCGACGCCGCCCAGCAGATAGCGCTCGCCCGTGCGCCCGCGCTCGAGGGCGAGCGCGTGCCCGAGCGCGACGTCGCGGACGTCGACGACGTTCACGCCGGTGCCCGCGAGGTACGCGCGATAGCGGCCGCGCGCGACGCCCGCGACCATCGCCCCCGTCGGCGTCGGTCGCCGGTCGCCGTCCCCGATCGGCGTCGTCGGGTTGACGATCACCACGTCGGCGCCGTCCCGGGCGGCCGCGAGGGCGAGCCGCTCCGCCGCGAGCTTCGTCCGCTTGTACGGCACCGCCAGCTCGTACTCCGGCGGCCCGTCCTCTTCGGTCGCGGGCCGGCCGGCGACGGGCCCGCACGTCCCGCACGTGCTCGTGTGGACGATCCGGCGCACCCCCGTGCGGGCCGCCGCGGCCAGCACCGTCCGCGTCCCGTCGACGTTGACCCGCTCCATCTCGGCCGCGTCCCCGCCGCCGTAGCTGTACAGCGCCGCCACGTGGACGAGGGCGTCGCAGCCCCGGAGCATCCGCTCGATCCCGTCCGCGTCGCAGAGGTCGACGAAGTCGGTCCGCACCTCGGCGCCCCGCTCCCGGAGCACCCGGACGACGTGGCCGCCGATGAACCCGTCCGCGCCGGTGACGTAGACCTCCATCCGCCCGGAAGTCTGGCAGGAGCGGCCCCGGACTTCCGCTACACTCCGGCGGCGCGGGGCGCCGTAGCTCAGCTGGTCAGAGCGCTGCACTCATAATGCAGAGGTCGGTGGTTCGAGCCCACCCGGCGCTACTCACGCGTCCACCTCGAGGTAAGAGAACAGAGACATGGCAACCGGAGTACGAGTCGCGATCACGCTCGCCTGCACGGAGTGCAAGCGCCGCAACTACCAGACCCAGAAGTCGAAGCGGAACTCGCCCGACCGCGTCGAGTTCAGGAAGTACTGCCGCTGGTGCGGCTGCCACACCGTGCACCGGGAGACCCGCTAGGCACACGTGGATGGCCCGGCAGACCCGTCAGCAGCGGCGCGCCCGGCGTGCGCAACAGCAACCGGCCCTCGCGGGCGGGGCGCCGCCGCCTCCCCCCGTCCGGCCGGTCGAGAGCGGCGACTCGCGCCCGGAGCCGCGCAAGCCGGAGCGCAAGACCGAGGAGCGGCACGCGCCCGGCTCGGGCACGGTGCGCTTCATCCGCGAGTCCTGGGGCGAGCTCCAGAAGGTCGAGTGGCCGACCCAGAAGGGCGTCGTCAGCGGCACCGCCGTCGTGCTGATCGCCTGCATCATCGTCGGCGCCTACCTGTACCTCAACGACACGGTCTGGAAGTACGTCGTCCAGCACGTGCTGCTGAAGTAGACGAGAGGACGAGATGTTTCGCTGGTACGTGATCAACACCTACTCCGGGCACGAGAACAAGGTGAAGGCCAACCTCGAGCACCGGATCGAGTCGATGAACCAGCGCCAGCG
>DATKNT010000094.1:0-17821 GCA_035541175.1 Gaiellaceae bacterium | reverse complement strand
AGCCGCTTCACGATCACCTTCTTCTTCGCGAGCTGCCTCGCGCCGGTGGAGAGGCTGACGGTGACGATCGCCGGCAGCAGCTGCGGCGTCATCCCGACCGAGATCGACAGGGCGAACAGGATCGACTCGATCCAGCCGCGGCCGAGCAGGACGTTGACGATCAGGATCGTGACGGAGAGGACGGCCGTGATCCGCACGAGCAGGAGCGAGAAGTCGCGCAGCCCGGCCATGAACGACGTCTGCGGCGGCTGCTGGCCGAGCCGCGACGCGATCGCGCCGAACGCCGCCCGGTCGCCGGTCTCGACGACGACGCCGAGGCCGGCGCCCGACCGCACGACCGTCCCCATGAACGCGCACGACGGCAGGGCGAGCGGCGACTCCGGCTTCGCCACCGGCTCCGCCGTCTTCTCCGCCGGCGCCGACTCGCCCGTGAGCACCGCCTCGTCGCACTCGAGCTCGTTCGCCTCGAGCAGGCGCAGGTCCGCCGGCACGACGTCGCCGACACCGAGCCGGACGACGTCGCCCGGCACGAGCGCGGTGACGTCGACGCGCGTGTCCTTCCCGTCGCGCAGGACGACCGCAACGTGTCGGAGCTGCGAGTGCAGCGACTCGACTGCCCGCGCCGACCGGTACTCGCTGACGAACCCGAGCCCGACGCTGAGCGCGCTGATGCAGAAGATGATCGTCGCGTCGGTGCGGTCGCCGACGAACGCGGCGACGAGCGCCGTCGCGAGCAGCAGCAGGAGGAACGGGTTCCGGAGCTGGGACAGGAGGACGGTGATCCAGCGCACGCCGTGGGCGCGGATCGCGTTCGGCCCGAGCTCGGCCAGCCGGCGCTCGGCCTCGGCCGTGGTCAGCCCGTCGGCGGTCGAGCCGAGCTCGGACAGGACCTCGTCGGCGGGCAGCGTCGCCGCGGTGGCAAGGTCGAGCGGATGCGCGCCCGTCCGCCCCGCCTCGGGAGCCTGCGTCGTCGCCGGCTGCATGGCGTGACCTTACGACGCGCCGCTGCCGCGGTGCTGCCACCGGCCCCGTGAGCGATGATCTCGACATGCGAGGCACGAGGGCGTGCGTGATCGTGCTCGACGCGGTGGGAGCGGGGGAGCTCCCCGATGCGGCCGAGTACGGCGACGCGGGCTCCGACACGCTCGGGCACGTCGCCCGGGCGGTGGGCGGGCTCGCGCTGCCGAACCTGGAGGCGCTCGGGCTCGGCAACGTCGAGCCGCTCGAGGGGTGCCCGCCGCGGCCGGGCGCCGCCGCGGTCGCCGGGCGGCTGCTCGAGCGCTCGCAGGGCAAGGACTCGACGACGGGCCACTGGGAGATGATGGGCATCGTCACGACGACGCCGATGCCGACGTACCCGCACGGGTTCCCGCCGGAGGTGATCGAGCCGTTCGTCGAGCAGACCGGGCGCGGCGTCCTCGGCAACAGGCCCGCGTCGGGCACCGTGATCATCGAGGAGCTCGGCGAGGAGCACCAGCGGACGGGGAACTGGATCGTCTACACGTCCGCGGACTCCGTCTTCCAGGTCGCCGCGCACGAGCAGACGGTGCCGCTCGAGGAGCTGTACGCCGGCTGCCGTGTCGCCCGCGGCATCCTGACGGGGAAGAACGCCGTGGGGCGCGTGATCGCACGGCCGTTCACCGGGACGCCGGGCCGTTACGTGCGCACGCCGAACCGGCACGACTTCTCGCTCGAGCCGCCGAGGCCGAACGACCTCTCGCTCCTGCGCGCCGCGGGCGTCCGGGTCTACGGCGTCGGCAAGATCGGCGACCTCTTCGCCGGCTGCGACATCGACGAGTCCCATCCGACGAAGTCGAACGTCGAGGGGATCGACGTGACGGAGCGGCTGCTGCGCGAGGTCGAGTCGGGCTTCGTCTTCACGAACCTCGTGGAGACGGACATGCTCTGGGGGCACCGCAACGACGCGGAGGGGTTCCACCGCTCCCTGCAGGAGTTCGACCGGCGCCTGCCCGGCCTGCTCGACGCGCTGCGGCCGGGCGACCTGCTCGTGCTCACGTCCGACCACGGCAACGACCCGACGACGCCGTCGACCGAACACTCGCGCGAGTACGCCCTCCTGCTCGCGTACGTGCAGGGCCGGGACGCGAACGGGAGGATTCACGACGGCGAGTTCGCCGACGTCGGCGCGACCGTGGACGTCTGGCTCGGCGGGAAGCCGCCGGGGCCGGGTGTTCCCGGACGGCCTATCCTGTTGCCGTAGAGGGAGGACGGGCGATGCCGGACGAGACCGACGAGAGGACGAGAGGGCGCGAGGCGCCGATGGTGATCACGCCGCGGGCGCTCGTCCGCCTGGCGAAGCAGCTGGCCGGCGCGGCCCGCGGCCTCGCGCACGCAGCGGCGACACGCCGTGCGGGCCGCAAGCGGCCGACCGGCTAGCCGCGCGGCTTGCGGGAAGGCTTCGTGGTGGTAGGCTCGAACGCTGTGGAGGGGGACTGCCATGGTGGGCGGTCGCACCGGCGGAGTCCCGTCGCAGCTCGAGAACGGCGTCGGCGGCCGTCTCGACCCGGCGCACGTGCGGGCGCTCCGCGCTGCCGGCCGCCACCGGGTGCGCGACGAGTTCCTCCTCACCGGCTGCGACACGAGCGGCTTCGGCCGCTCGCGGAGGCGCTCGCGTAGCTCGCGGCAGCAGCGTAAGTCCGCCTCGCGGCAGCCCGGTGGCAGCGGCGCAGCGTACTCCAATCACAAGCCCCCACATCGAGCAAGGAGGAGTGTGCAGCGATGAAACGGCGCTTGTTCATCCTGGCGACCCTCATCGCGGTCGTGTCGTCCGTCGTCGTCTCGATGACCGTCGCCGCCGCGGCGACGACACCGGTGACTTCCCGAACGGCTGCCGCGATCGCGCCGCCGGCGGTTCCGAATGCCGCCGCGATCAAGGCGAAGTACGGCGGCCAGTCGATCACCTTCATCGGTGACAACGCCGTCGGCCAGAGCCATGTCCGCGACCTGATGCTCGCGGCCCGCTTCAAGAAGGACACCGGCATCACGGTGAAGGTCGTGCCGCATCCGGCCGCCTCCGACGCCGCGTACTCGCAGCTCGCGCGGGCATTCTCCGCGAAGTCGTCGTCGATCGACGTGATGATGCTCGACGTCGTCTGGCCGGGCGCGTTCGCCCCGTACCTCGTCGACCTGAAGCCGGCTCTCGGAGCGCAGGCCAAGCTCCACGCGGCCGGGATCATCCAGAACGACACCGTCGGCGGCCACCTGGTGGCGATGCCCTGGTTCGGCGACTTCGGGATCCTCTACTACCGCACCGACCTGCTGAAGAAGTACGGCTTCTCGGGCCCGCCGACGACGTGGGCGGAGCTCGGGTCGATGGCGAAGACGATCCAGGCCGGCGAGCAGAAGACGAACCCGAACTTCTACGGATTCGTATGGCAGGGCAACTCCTACGAGGGGCTGACCTGCGACGCGCTCGAGTGGGTCGCCTCGAGCGGCGGCGGTACCTTCGTCAACAGCGCGGGCAAGGTGACGATCAACAATCCGAAGGCGGCGGAGATCCTGAACCTCGTCCGCAGCTGGGTGGGGACGATCGCGCCGCGCGGCGTGACCTCCTACCAGGAGGAAGACGCCCGGAACGCGTTCGACGCAGGGAACGCAGCATTCATGCGCAACTGGCCGTACGCGTACGCCGCGAGCAAGGGCACGCCGGTCGACGGCAAGTTCGACGTGACCGTCCTGCCGCACGGAGCGGGGTCGCAGTCCGTCGGCACCGTCGGCGGCTGGCAGCTCGGCGTCTCGAAGTACTCGAAGCACCAGGCCGCCGCGATCGAATGGGTCCGGTACCTGACGAGCCCCGCCGTCGAGCGCTTCGACGCGATCTTCAACAGCAACGTCCCGACGATCCCGGCCGTCGCCAAGGACCCGGCGGTCGTCAAGGCGAACCCGTATCTCAAGCCCGAGATCGCGACCGTCGCGCGCGTGACCCGGCCGGCGGCCGAGCTCGGCGCCCACTACCCGCAGGGCTCGCAGATCATCTACCAGGCCGTCAACCAGATCGAGAACGGCACCGACGCGAACTCGGTGCTGCCCTCGGTCGCGTCCCAGCTGCAGGCGCTGCTCAAGTAGCCGCAACGATCCGAGGGAGGGCGGGCCGACCGTCCTCCCTCGCTTCTCCGCATCGACATGAGCTCCGTTGACACAACCGTCAGGCGTGCCGCCCGCAAGCGAAGCGGGACGACGCGCCTGCAGCGCAAGCAGATGCGGCTCGGGCTGAGGATGGTCACGCCTGCGCTCATCGCCGTCGGCCTCGTGGCGATCTATCCGCTCGGGGTGACGATCTATCAGAGCTTCACGAACCAGCAGTTCCTCGCCGGGATCACCCCCACGAAGTGGGTCGGCCTCGCGAACTACCGTGCGCTGATCCACGACACGGCGTTCCGTCAGTCGATCGTGACGACGGTCAAGTTCACGGTGATCACCGTCTTCTTCGAGTTCATCCTCGGCATGGTGATCGCGCTCGTCGTCAACTCGAACTTCAAGGGCCGCGGTGTCATGCGCGCCGTGATGCTGATCCCGTGGGCGATCCCGACCGTCATCTGCGCGCAGATGTGGAAGTGGATGTACGACGACGTCTTCGGCGTCGTCAACGACCTCGGGCTCCGGCTCCACCTCATCGACCACTCCGTCGCCTGGATCTCGGAGCCGAGGACGGCCCTTCTCTCCGTCTGCGTCGTCGACATCTGGAAGACGACACCGTTCGTCGCCCTGCTGCTGCTCGCCGGCCTCCAGGTGATCCCGAACGAGCTGTACGAGGCGGCCGACGTCGACGGCGCGAGCAAGCTGCGCCAGTTCTGGAAGATCACCCTTCCCCTGCTCACGCCGACGATCTTCGTCGCGCTGATCTTCCGCTCGCTCGACGCGCTGCGCGTCTTCGACGTCTTCTACGTCTTCTTCGGCAACCGGCCCGACACGCAGACGATGGCGATCTACGACCAGAACATGATCGTCACGATCGGCAACGTCGGCTACGGCGCCGCGGTCAGCGTCGCGATCTTCCTGATCATCGCCATCTTCGTCGCCATCTACCTCACGGCGCAACGAGTGAGTGGTGGGCGCGAATGAGCACCGCCGCGGGAGCCGTCTCGGGCACGACCGCGACTCCGCGCCGCCGCGTCAGGCACCGGAGGTCGCCGTGGCGCCGCCTCGTCCGACGCATCCCGTTCTTCCTGCTCGTCGTGATCATCATCGTCTTCATCGGCTTCCCGTTCTACTGGGCGCTGCGCTCGTCGCTGACGCCGGAAGGACAGCTCTTCACGACTCCGCTCCACTACTGGCCGACGACCCCGACGCTCCAGAACTACCGCGACGCGTTCTCGAGCGGCGACTTCACCCACGCGCTCCTCAACTCGACCATCGTCGCCGCAACGCTCACGATCATCGCGCTCGTCCTCGGCGGGACCGCGGCCTACGCGGTCGCCAGGTTCCGGTTCCCCGGCCGCAACCTGACGCTGCTGGCGATGTTGTCGATGACCATGTTCCCGCAGATCGCGATCCTCGGTGCGCTCTACACGCTGATCAACAAGGCGCACCTCTACAACACGCTCACGGCGCTGATCTTCAGCGACCTGGTGCTCGTGCTCCCGCTGACGACGTGGATCCTCACGTCGTTCATGCGCCAGCTGCCGAAGGACCTCGAGGAGGCCGCCTACGTGGACGGCGCGACGCCGACGCAGGCGTTCTACAAGGTGATGCTGCCGCTGATCGCGCCGGGTCTCGTCACCGCCGGGCTCCTCGCGTTCATTACCGCATGGCAGGAGTACCTCTACGCGCTCTCGTTCACGGACACTCCCGACAAGTACACCGTCACCGTCGCGATCAGCTCGTTCACCGGCAAGACCGGAAATGCCTTCCAGACCCCGTGGGGCGAGATCATGGCGGCGACGATGATCGTCACGGTGCCGCTGATCGTCCTGACGCTCGTCTTCCAGCGCCGGATCATCTCCGGCCTGACGGCGGGCGCCGTCAAGGGCTAGGTCCCTAGATCCGCTGCCGCGTGTCGGGGTCGAAGAAGTAGAGCCGCGTGACGTCGACTGCCAGCTCCGCCGGCTGACCGGTCGCGATCCGCGAGCGGGGGCTGACGCGCGCGACGAGGTTCGCCACGTTCTCGCCGCCCTCGGAGCCGAGGTGGACCGATGCGTCGTCCGCGTTCTCGGCGGCGCTCGAGACGATCGACTGGCCCGAGGTCGTGAAGTGGACGTCGATCTCGGAGCCGAGCGGCTCGGTCAGGATGCAGTCGACCTTCAGGCGAGTCTCCGGCGGGGCGTCGGGCGTGAGCGCCGCGTCGGCGAAGTTCTCCGGACGGATGCCGAGGATGACGGGGCGGCCGGCGTACGCCGCTAGGTCGGTGTCGCGCTTCATGATCGACGGGTCGACGGGAAGCCGGTTGTCGCCGAAGGAGACGTGGAACCCGCCGGAGTTCTGCTGCAGCGTCGCGTCGAGGAGGTTGATCGCCGGCGAGCCGATGAAGCCGGCGACGAACTCGTTCACCGGGTCGTCGTACAGGTGCTGCGGCGTGTCGACCTGCTGCAGTCGCCCCTTGCTCATCACCGCGACGCGGTCGCCCATCGTCATCGCCTCGATCTGGTCGTGCGTGACGTAGATCGTCGTCACGCCCTCCCGCTGCTGCAGCTGGTGGATCTCCGCGCGCATCTGGACGCGCAGCTTCGCGTCGAGGTTCGAGAGCGGCTCGTCCATCAGGTACGCCTGCGGGTCGCGGACGATCGCGCGGCCCATCGCGACCCGCTGCCGCTGCCCGCCGGAGAGCGCGCGCGGCTTGCGGTCGAGGAGGTCGTCGATCTCGAGCGTCTTCGCGGCGCTCTCCACCCGGCGGTTCACCTCGTCCTTCGACAGGTGGCGGAGGGTCAGCCCGAAGGCGAGGTTCTCCCTGACGGTCATCTGCGGATAGAGCGCGTAGTTCTGGAAGACCATGGCGATGTCGCGCTCCTTCGGCGTGAGGTCGTTGACGACCTTGTCGCCGATGCGGATCTCGCCGTAGGTGATCTCCTCGAGCCCGGCGACCATTCGCAGCGCCGTCGTCTTCCCGCACCCGGACGGGCCGACCATGACGAGGAGCTCCTTGTCCTCGATCGAGAGGTCGAGGTCGCTGACGGCTTCCGTACCGTCCTCGTAGACCTTCGTCACGTCGTCGAACTCGATCCTGGCCATGGCGGTGCGGGAATTATCGCGCGCGGCAGCCCTGCCGGGAAGCCCTGTCGGGCAGCCGTCAGGCGGCGTCGAGCTTGGCCTGCAGCGCCGCGATGCGGCGGAGCATGTCCTCCTGCTCGTGGCCGAAGTCGTCGAGGAGCGTCTGCAACGCCGTGCGCAGGAGCGCCACCTCGTCGTCCGTCAACTCGATCGTGTGCATGACGACCTCCTCATTGGATCATGGGAACGGGAGCCCGAAGGATCGCGGCGACGCCGCCGGCGTCCGCGAGCGCGGCGGCGGCCGCGCCGCCGACGACCGTGGGGCGGGCGGCGGTCTCGACCGCGCGCAGCACCAGGCGGTCGGCGAACTGCGGGTCCGCCGGCAGCCCCTCGCCGGCGGCGACGAGGCGCCCGTCCGCGGTCACCGCTCCGGCGGGCTCGCGGTCGCCGTCGAGCAGGAGCCGCTCGACGAGGCCCAGCTCGAGCGCCGCGAGCACGTCCTCGAGCCCGGCCGCTCCGCGCCCTCCCGCCGCCGCGGCGTCGCGCGCGTGCTGCACGAGGGCGAGGTCGCGGCGCGCCGCCGCGGCCTCGAGCGCGGGCGAGACGTGCGCGAGCGCGTGCGCCGGCTCGAGATCGATCAGGTCGCGCTCGACCGGCTCGACCTCGACCCCGGCGGCGGCCAGCGCCTCGCGCAGCGGCTCGGTCCCGCGCGGGTCGCCGGCGAGGACGGCGAGCTCCCAGCCGCGCTCGGCGGCGAGCCGGCGGAGGCCCGCGGCGGCGGCCGTCAGCCGGCGGTGGTGGTCGGCCTCGAGATGGCGGTCCCAGCGCTCCCGCTGCGTGATCGACTTCTGTCCGCGTCCCGGGTTCGACGCCACGGGGCCCTTCTTCTCCGCGTGGTCCCACACGACCGACTCGACGTCGTAGGCGGCGAGCTCCTCGGCGCGGCCGGCGCGCGCCTCGAGGACGCGGACGGCGTCGCGTCCGGCGAGCACGAGACCGCGCGGGTGGCCGTCGTCGGCCCGCAGGAGCGGGGTGACGTGCGCGAGCGGGCCGAGGGTCGCCTCGCTCGGAAGTCCAGCCTGGAGGCCGACCGTCCGCACCTCGCCCGAGGCGACGCCCGCGAAGAGCGCGCGCCCCCGGCCGGGGGCGGTCGGGTCGGCCAGCCGGTCCACGGCCGGCGCCAGCGCCGCGAGCCGGGCCTCGACCGCCACGCGCCGCCCGTGATCGTGCTCGTCCACCACGCGGGCGCGGATTGCGCGAAGGTCGTTGTCGACCCGGATCCGCCACTCCGGCTCCGCGCTCGCCTCCGCCGCGGGATCGATCCCCACGTAGATCGAGAGCACGCCCACCTCGTCGTGCATGCGCGCCAGCTCGGCGACGCTCGCGTCCATTGTCGAGATCATGCGGGATCACCGCCTCCTCTGCCCTGACACCGTCGACGGAAGTATCGGCGACGCGTCTGCCGCGCTGCTGCCGCCGCCGGTCCGCGGCGGCTCCGTGGCAGCGAGAACGTGCTTCGAGGCAGTGGCCGGGCAGGGCCTGCGCCCATGCTCCGGGCTGACTCGTTGACGACGGGAGGCGACATGGACAAGGAATCCGACATCAAGCCCTTTGAACAGGACGAGGGCGGCGACGGGAAGAAGGGCGGCACCGGCATCGGCTGGAAGACGCTCGGCTTCTTCGTCAGCCTCCTCATCCTCAACTACCTGCTGGCCTCGCTCCTCTACGCGCAGAGCGCGAGGCCGCGCTCGGTCATCCCGTATGCGCCGACCTTCCTGACGCAGGTCCGCGACGGCAACGTCGTGTCGGTGACCTCGAAGGGGACGGCGATCCAGGGGACGTTCAGGCAGGCGCTCCGCTACCCGCGGAACGACTCGAGCGTGAAGCCCACGAAGCTCTTCTCCACGGAGATGCCGAGCTTCGCGAACGCGGACGCTCTCGACACGCTGCTCCAGCAGAACAACGTCACGGTCACCGCGCAGCCGCTCGAGACGAGCACGCCGTGGTGGGAGACGTTCCTCGTCGCGTTCGGGCCGGCGCTGCTCTTCATCGCCCTCTGGGTCTACGCGATGCGCCGCTACGGCGGCGGCGACGGCATGGGCCTCTTCTCGATGGGCCGGGCGAAGCCGAAGCAGTACGAGCCGTCGCAGCAGCAGCGCGTCACGTTCGCCGACGTCGCCGGGATCGACGAGGCGAAGGAGGAGCTGGCGGAGGTCGTGGACTTCCTCCGAGAACCGGAGAAGTACCGCAAGCTCGGCGCGCGGATCCCGCGTGGCGTGCTGCTGAGCGGCCAGCCGGGGACGGGCAAGACGCTGCTCGCGCGGGCCGTGGCCGGCGAGGCGAACGTCCCGTTCTTCTCCATGTCTGCGTCCGAGTTCGTCGAGATGGTCGTCGGGGTCGGGGCGTCGCGGGTCCGCGACCTGTTCGCGCAGGCGAAGGCCGCCGCTCCCTCGATCATCTTCATCGACGAGATCGACGCGATCGGCCGCTCCCGCAGCTCCGGCGCCTACAGCGGCGCGAACGACGAGCGGGAGCAGACGCTCAACCAGATCCTGACCGAGATGGACGGGTTCGACGAGAACACCGGCGTGATCGTGCTCGCGGCGACGAACCGCGCCGACGTCCTCGACCCGGCTCTGCTCCGGCCGGGGCGGTTCGACCGCCGCGTGACGGTGCAGGCGCCGGACAAGGACGGGCGCAAGCAGATCCTGATCGTGCACACGCGTGACATCCCGCTCGCGGCCGACGTCGATCTAGACGGCCTCGCGGCGACCACCGTGGGGATGGTCGGCGCCGACCTGGCGAACCTCGCCAACGAGGCGGCGCTGCTCGCCGCGAAGCGGGGGCACGAGAAGGTGACGATGAGCGATTTCAGCGACGCGCTCGAGAAGATCGAGCTCGGCGCGGCGCGGAAACTGCTGCTCACCCCGGCCGAGAAGCACCGCACCGCCTACCACGAGGCCGGCCACGCGCTCGTCGGCATGTTGACGCCCGGCGCCGACCCGGTCCGGAAGATCACGATCATCCCGAGGACGATGAGCCTCGGCGTGACGGTGTCGGCCCCCGAGAGCGACACCTACAACTACGACAAGCAAGCTCTGCTCGCCCACATCAAGGTCGCGACCGGCGGCCGCGCCGCCGAGGAGGTCGTCTTCGGAGACGAGACGACGGGCGCCGAGTCCGACATCCGCCAGGCGACGCAGCTCGCACGCAACATGGTGGGGCGCTACGGCATGAGCGACGAGATCGGCTTCCTCTCGGTCGTGCCGCAGGACGGCGAGGGATCGGGCTACGGCGGCTATTCGGAGGTCTCGGAGCGGACGCGGCAGCGGATCGACGACGAGATGCGGCGCGTGGTCGGCGAGCAGCACGACGAGGCCGTGCACCTGCTCGAGGACAACCGCGACCGCCTCGAATCGCTCGCCGAGGCGCTGTTCCAGGCCGAGACGCTCGAGGGGCCGGAGGCGTACGCCGCGGCGGGCCTCACGCCTCCCGACGAGCTTCAGAAAACCGAGCCGGCGGCGGTCGCCTCCCGCTGAAACACCCGGCTCGGACGCGCCGCGGGCAGCGACTTTCCGCCCGCGGCGCGCCATACTTGTGCGGCGAGGCCGGGACGATGACCACCGCTCCGATCACCATCCGCCTGCTCGGCCCGTTCGAAGTCCTCGTCGGCTGCGAGCCGGCGGACGTGAGCGGGCCGAAGCGGCGCGCGCTCGTGGCGCTGCTCGCCCTGCGCGGCGGTCGTGTCGTCGCCGTCGACTCGATCGTCGAGGCGATCTGGGGCGACGACGACCTGCCCGCCGACCCGGCCAACGCCGTCCAGCACCATGTCACGCGGCTGCGCAAGGCGCTCGGGGCGGAGACGCTCGTCATGAGCCCGGAGGGATACGCGCTGCGCGGGGCCGAGGTCGACGCGCTGCGCTTCGAGGAGCTGCTCGCCGAGGCGCGCTCCGAGCGCCGGAACGGCGACGCGCGGGCCGCCTCGGCCGCCGCGGACGCCGCCCTCGCCCTCTGGGGCGGCCCTCCGCTGCTCGGGCTGCCCGACGCCGAATGGGTCGCCGCGGAGCAGATGCGGCTCGAAGCGCTCCACCTCGACGTGCTGGAGGAGCGGTTCGAGACGATGCTGGCGCTCGGCGAGCACGCGACGCTCGTCCCGGAACTTCGCTCGGCGCTCGAGGCGAATCCGTTCCGGGAGCGGCTGTGGCGGCTGCTGATGCTCGCGTTGTACCGGGCCGGCCGGCAGGCGGACGCGCTCGAGGCCTTCCAGGAGGCGCGACGGATGCTCGCGGACGAGCTGGGGCTCGAGCCGGGGCCGGATCTCCAGCGGCTGCAGACGGCGATCCTCGCGCAGGATCCGGCGATCGCCGCCCCTGCCGCCGGGCAGAGGCCGCGCGGGAACCTGCCGGCGGCGCTGACCTCGCTGATCGGCCGCACGGAGCTGCTCGCAGAGGTCGAGGCCCTCGCGCGCGAGGCCCGGCTCGTGACGCTCACCGGCCCGCCGGGTGTCGGCAAGAGCCGCGTCGCGCTCGCGGTCGCGCACGAGCTGGAGCGCGAGTTCGCCGACGGCGCCTGGCTGGTCGACCTCGGCCGCGCCGACGCAGCCGGCGACGTGGCACGCCTTGCAGCGAGCGTCGTCGAGGCGGGGAGCTCTCCCGCGACGGGCGACCCGCTCCGTCGCGTCGTCGGGCGGCTGCGCGACTCGGAGGCGCTGCTCGTGCTCGACGAGTGCGAGCGCTTTCCCGACGACGTCGGCCGCTTCGTCTCCACGGTCCTCGAGGCATGTCCGGGCGTGCGGGTGCTGGCGACGAGCCGCGAGGTGCTCCACGCACCCGGCGAGCATCGGGTCGTCGTCTCGCCGCTCTCCCTCCCGCCGGACGGAGCCGGGGGCGATCTCGAGGGCGCGGAGGCGGTCAGGCTTTTCGTCGAGCGGGCGAGGGCGGTCCGGCCGGGCTTCGTCGCCGCGCCGGAGGAGCTCGCGCCCGTCGTCGAGATCTGTCGGGCGGTGGACGGCCTGCCCGCGGCGATCGAGATCGCCGCGGGACGCATGAACGTCCTCGGCCTGCGCGAGATCCTCGCAGCGGCGGAGGGGCGGCTCACGCTCCTGCGCGAGCGAGGGCTTCACGCCGACGCCGCCCACCCCCTCTCGACCCTCCTCGGCTGGAGCTACGACCTGCTGCACGCCGACGAGAAGACGGTGCTGCACCAGCTGGCCGTCTTCCGGGGAGGCGCGGACCGCGACGCGCTGCTCGCGCTGGCGGCGCGCCTCGACCTCGACGAGCCCACGGTCACGCATCTGCTGACGATGCTGGCCGACAAGTCGATCGTGACGGTGTCGTTCCCGGACGGCGGCTCCCGTTACCACCTGCTCACCACCGTGCGCGAGCACGTGCTCGAGCGCCTCGCAGACGCCGGCGAGCTCGAGGAGACGAAGCTGGCGCACGCGCGCTACTTCGCGATGCTCGCGGACGAGGCGTTCGTCGCGCTGCGCGGGAGCGACCACTGGGCGCTGCGGGAACGGATCGCCCGCGACTACGACAACATCTGGGCGGCGCTCGCGTACGCGGCAGAGGCGTCCGACGCCGAGGTCGCGTACCGGCTCGGCGTCGGGATCGCCTGGTACTTCGTCCTCGGGAACCACGTCTCGGAGGGGAGGAGCTTCGTCGAGCGCGCCCTCGCGGTCCCCGACCGCGTCCCGTCACCGCGACGGACGGAGCTGCTCGCCATGGTGACGTATCTCGCAGCCGCCGAGTTCGACCTCGACGCGGCGATCGAGACGGGCGAGGAGGGCTTGCGCGCCGGCGCCGACGCGCAGAGGGAGACGGCGCTCGTCCAGACGAGCCTCGCGCTCGCGCTCGCGACGGCGGGCGACTGCACGCGGGCGGCGCCGCTGCTCGCCGGCGCCCGGCGGGTCTTCGAAGGCGTCGGCGACGACTGGGCGGTTGCGAACTGCGACGTCGCCGCAGCGGTGGTCGCCGCCCGCTCGGGAGACGTCGAGGCCGTCGCGGCGGCCGCAGCCTCTCTCGCGGACGAGTCGAGGGCCCTCGACTACGGGCCGTTCGTCATCTTCGCCGTCCTCCTCGAGGCGTGGGCCTTCGGCGAGACCGGCGACGAGGAGGCGCGGGCGCTCCGGTATCGCGAGGCGCTCGAGCTCGCCTCCCAGGGCGGCTACGTGCTCTACGCGTCGCTCGCGCTGAGAGGTCTCGCCGAGCACGCGTCCGCCGCCGGGGACGCCGGAACGGCGGAGGAGCTGGCGCGCCGCGCGGTCTCCGAGGCCGAGGCCGGGAACGCGCCGTGGATCGCCGCGCACGCGCGCATCGCGCTCGCGGAGGCGCTCGCCGCGGCCGGTGAGCCGGACGCCGCATACCGCACCTACGAGGCCGTCGCCGACTGGGCCGAAGGCGGCAGTCCGCGCGAGTCGCTGGAGCTGTTCTTCGTCCCGCTCCTCGGGAGCCCGGGGCCGAAGGCCCTGCTCGCGCTGGCCGAGCTTGCCTCCGGCGCGGGCGACGACGAGCGCGCCGAGAGCCTGCGCGCGCGGGCGCACGCGCTCGCAGAGGCCGTCCACGCGCCCGAGCAGGCGCCGCAGACGACCACGTAGTCGCGGCGGCGGCAGCCGCCCGGCGGGGCGTGGCAGCCGCATGGCAGGCGTTCGTCGCACGCTTCTCGTGTCGACCGAGAAGGAGCGGACGTGATGGGGAACGCAGACGTGCGACTCGAGGAGATCGACCGTCGCCTCGACGAGGTGTGGGAGCACGCCGGCATCGGCGTCGTCGGCGCGAAGCCGCGCATCCAGCGTCATCTCGACCGGCTCCGGCAGAAGGAGGTGCTCGCACTCGCTGCGGTCCAGGAGACCTACGAGGAGAGCTGGCAGGCGCTCGCCGAGTACGGACGCGCCGTCGACCACACCTTCAGGCTGGTCGAGCTCGAGCTCGAGCTCGCCGACGCCGCGTCGGCAGCCGGGATCGCCGAGGACGCGGCGGCCTTCACCGACGCGCTCGCGGCCGAGCTCGACGGCTGGGATCTCTACGTCGAGCGGCTCCAGGTCTGGGCGGCCTCCCTCGCGGACGCGAAGCGGAGCGACGCCGAGGAGACGCTGCGCGAGCTGAGGCGGTACCGCAACGCGCTTGCGCAGGTCCTCGCCGAGTGCCGCACCGCGCCGGACGACTGGCGCGCGCTGAGGGCGGCGGCCGCCGTCGTGCGGCGCGAGCTCGAGCACGCGATCGACGAGACGGCGATCAAGTTCGCCTGAGAGAAAGGAGCAGGAGATGTCGGAGACACTTCCCGAGAAGAAGAGCGAGACCGCGCCGGCGCGGTGGGATCCGTTCCTCGACCTGCAGTCGGAGATGGACCGGATGCAGCGGATCCTCCACGAGACGTTCGCCGGCTTCGCCGGCAGGCTGTCGGCGCCGCACGGCTGGTCGCCGCCGGTCGACGTCGAGGAGACGGACGACGCGTACGTCGTCGAGGCCGAGCTTCCGGGCGTCAGGCGCGAGGACGTCGACGTCGAGCTCGTCGGCAACGAGCTGTCGATCGACGGCGAGACGACGGAGAAGGAGCGGGACGGCGTCGTGCGGCACAACACCCGCCGCACCGGCCGCTTCGAGTACCGGATCGGGCTGCCGGGCCCGCTCGACGCCGAGCACGTCGATGCGTCCCTGAAGGACGGCGTGCTGACCGTGCGCGTGCCGAAGGCGGTACCGGCGCAGCGCAAGAAGATCGAGCTGAAGGGCGCGTAGCCGCTCCGGCGCCGCCGCCCAGACGAGGGAGACAGAGGAGGAAAGAGACGATGGAGACCGTCACGACAACCACCCAGCAACCGACCGCGACCGGCGGCGCCCCCGCCCAGCGGTCGCTGAAACGCGAGCTCGGGCTCGGCATGGCGACCGCGCTCGTGATCGGCAACATGGTCGGCTCGGGGATCTTCCTGCTGCCGTCGAGCCTCGCGGCCACCGCGGGGCCGGTCTCCATCGTCGCCTGGGTGCTGACGGGCATCGGCGCGATGATGCTCGCGCTCGTGTTCGCGCGCCTCGGGGGCGCGTACCCGAAGACGGGAGGCCCGTACGTCTACGTGCGCAAGGCGTTCGGCGACTTCATGGGCTTCACCACCGGCTGGAGCTACTGGATCAACGCGTGGGTCGGCAACGGGGCGATCGCGATCGCGTTCGCCGGCTACCTCGCCGTCTTCTGGTCGCGTGCGTCCACCTACTGGGTCGCGACGCTGATCGCGATCGTGCTCGTGTGGGTGCTGACGCTCGTGAACGTCGCAGGCGTCCGGGCGGCCGGCCAGGTCCAGCTCGTCACGACGATCATCAAGTTCGTCCCGCTGCTCGTGATCGGCATCGTCGGCCTGTTCTTCATGCACTCGAGCAACTTCCACCCGTTCACGCTCACCCACGGTTTCGACTGGGGCATCTCCAGCGCCGCGCTCCTGACGCTGTGGGCGTTCATCGGCCTCGAGTCGGCGACCGTGCCGGCCGAGGAGGTGAAGGATCCGGAGAAGACGATCCCGCGCGCGACGATCATCGGCACGGGCGCGACGACGCTGCTCTATCTCATCTCGTCGATCGCGCTGTTCGGGATGATCGCGACCCCGGTGCTCGCGAAGTCGACGAGCCCGTTCGCCGACGGCGCGAACGTGATCTTCGGCGGCACCGCCGGCGGCAAGTTCATCGCGATCGTGGCGATGGTGTCGATCTTCGGCGTGCTGAACGGCTGGATCCTGCTGCAGGGCCGCGTCCCGCTCGCCCAGGCCCAGGACGGCCTCTTCCCGAAGCAGTTCGCCCAGGTGGACGAGAAGCGGAAGACGCCGGTGTTCGGGATCGTCGTCTCGTCGGTGCTGATCACGATCCTGCTCTGCCTCAACTTCCAGCAGAAGGGGAGCGTCGTCAACCTGTTCACCGACATCATCATCATCGCGACGCTGACGGCGCTGATCCCGTACGCGTTCTCGGCCTCGGCCGAGATGTACCTGTTCATCGTCGACCGCAAGTCGTTCTCGGGCGTCAACTTCACGCGGAGCACGGTGATCGCGATGCTCGCGCTCGCCTATTCGTGCTGGGCGATCTGGGGCGCCGGCTACAAGCCGGTCGCCGAGGGGCTGATGCTCCTGTTCGCCGGCATCCCCGTGTTCCTGTGGGTGAAGTGGCGTGAGTCGGTCGATGCGGAGCGCACCGGGACCGGTGTCCCGGCGACGGGCGGGACGCTGCGCGCGGTGAACGGCGACGGCGACCGCGTCGTCTCGCGCTGACCGAGGTCGGGTCGGGCCCGCGGGCGACGCGGGCCCGACCCGCTCTAGAGGACGGCGGCCAGCACGACGGCCATGACGCCGGAGAGGAAGACGGCGTCGAACGTTCCGGCGCCGCCGATCGAGGCGACGGGCGCGCCGAGCCCGCGGATGCGGTGGAGGTTCGAGAGGTCGGCGCCGACGAGCGTCCCCAGCGTCCCGGAGACGTACGCGACCGGCGCGGCGTGGGCATGGGTCAGGGCGAGGGCGACCCCGGCCGCCACGAGCGGCGGCAGGATCGCCGGCACGACGATGCCGACGCCGGGGGTCGGCCGCGCGATCAGGTGCACGAAGACGGCGACGACGAGGGCCGCGATCAGGCCGTCGCGCCAGAGGTGGCCGTGCGCGAGCAGCCAGAACGAGAAGCCGGACGGGATCAAGGCGCCGCCGACGTTGACCGCGATCGTGGTGTCGCCGCCCTCCTGGACCGGCACGAGGTAGCGGATGCCGAAAACCGTGACGACACGCTGGGTGACCGTCGGCTCCCCCTCCATCCGGGCCACGGGCAGGTCGATGCGGCTGCCGACGAGCGACCCGAACAGCAGGAGCAGTGCGTCCCGCTCGCTCAGCCCGAGCCGCTCGTAGGCGAACGAGATCACGTCGAGGAAGAGGAGCAGCCAGAGAACGAGCAGGACGAACGCCAGCAGCGCGACGATGGGCCAGGCTGCGCGCGGCGACCTGTTCACGGTCGTGGTGTCGCGCCGGTCAAAGGTGCATGTACGCAGGCCCGGGCGCGCTCGTCGACTCGTCGAGGCGGTTGGGGGAGACGCGCCCGCTCCTCGCCAACCAGAGCGTGAGCAGCACCCCGAAGGTGAAGCCGAAGACGTGTGCGAAGAAGGCGACGCCGCCGCCGTTCGCCTTCGAGGACATGAGCCCGAAGTTCGCCTCGATCAGCTGGTACAGAGCCCAGAGGCCGAGGAACCACCACGCCGAGATGCGAACCGGGAAGACGATCACGAGGGTGAGGATGCGCGCGCTCGGGTAGAGGACGAAGAAGGCGCCGAGCACCCCCGCGATCGCGCCGCTCGCGCCGAGGTTCGGGACACGCCCGCTGGCGGCGCTGCCGAAGAGGAGCGTCATCGCCGTCTGGCCCATCATCGCCACGAAGCCGCTGGCGAAGTAGAAGGCGAGATACTGGATCCGTCCGAACGCGTCCTCGACGTTCTTGCCGAAGACCGCGAGGTAGAGCATGTTGCCGAGAATGTGGTCCCAGCTCCCGTGCATGAACATCGCGGTGATCCAGCTGACGCCCCACGGCTCGGGGCCGTGGCAGGCGTTGTCCACCGTGCACGGGTAGAAGGAGGCGTGGTAGATCGAGGAGTTGAGGTGGGGGAGCTCGTAGAAGATCCAGACGGCGAAGTTCGCGACGATCAGTCC
>DATKNT010000093.1:0-19100 GCA_035541175.1 Gaiellaceae bacterium | reverse complement strand
CTCCGCCGCTGGAAGACGCTCGTCCGCGCGTAGCCTGCGGTCTTACTCGTCCAGCTCGACGAGCACGGCGCCGCCCGCGATGCGGTCGCCCTCCGCGACGTGCACCGCGCGCACCGTCGCGTCGTACGGGGAGACGAGCGGCGTCTCCATCTTCATCGCCTCGAGAACGACGAGCGGCGCGCGGGCGGCGACGCGGTCGCCGGGGGCGACGAGCACCTGGATCACCGTGCCCGGCATCGGCGCGGTCACCCTCGACTGCTCCGCCGTCGGGCCGTGCGCCCGTGAGGTCGCGTCGACGTCCGGCGCGGGTTGCGGCGGCGGATCCGGCAGGTTCGGCCGCCAGGACCCGCGCCACGCCGGCGCCGGCGCGCGCAGCGGCGGCACGGAGAGCGGCGGCTGCTCGACGAGGAACGCCGTCGTCGTCGCGCCCGCACGGACGAGCGGATGCGAGACGAGCCAGCGGAGCAGCGGCAGGTTCGTCGTCACGCCGTCGACCTCGGTCTCGTGCAGGGCCTCCGCGAGCCGGTCGAGCGCCTCGCCGCGGGTCGGCGCGTGCGCGACGAGCTTCGCGATCATCGGGTCGTACGACGTCCCGATCTCGTCGCCCTCCTCGACCCCCGCGTCGACGCGGATCCCGCCGGGCAGGCGCAGCCGCTCGACCCGCCCCGCCTGCGGCAGGAAGCTGCGCGGGTCCTCCGCGTAGAGGCGCACCTCGACGGCGTGTCCCTCCAGGTTGCACCGTGTCACGTGCGGGGAGAGGGAGGCGCCGCTCGCGATGCGCAGCTGCTCGGCGACGAGGTCGACGCCGGTCACGAGCTCCGTCACCGGATGCTCGACCTGGATGCGTGCGTTCAGCTCGAGGAAGAAGAACTCGCGGCCCGAGAGCAGGAACTCCGCGGTTCCCGCGCTCTCGTAGCCGACCGCGCGCGCGAGCGCGACGGCCGCGTCGCCCATCGCGGCGCGCAGCGCAGGATCGAGCGCGGTCGACGGCGACTCCTCCAGCACCTTCTGGTGACGGCGCTGGATCGAGCACTCGCGCTCGCCGAGCGCGACGACCGTCCCGTGCCGGTCCGCGAGCAGCTGGATCTCGACGTGGCGCGGCCGCTCGAGGAACCGCTCGCAGAACACCGCGTCGTCGCCGAACGCAGCGCCCGCCTCGCGCCGCGCGGCGGCGAGCGCCTCCTCCAGCTCGCCGGGCGAGCGGACGACGCGCATCCCGCGCCCGCCGCCGCCGGCGGCGGCCTTCACGAGCAGCGGGAAGCCGACCTCCTCCGGCGTCCCGCCCGGCAGCACCGGCACGCCGGCCGCGCGGGCCGTCTCCTTCGCCGCGAGCTTGTCGCCGCCGGCCCGCAGCGCCGCCGGCGGCGGCCCGACCCACGTCAGCCCTGCCGCGAGCACCGTTTCCGCCAGCTCGGCGCTCTCCGCGAGGAACCCGTAGCCCGGGTGCACCGCGTCGGCGCCCGCCTCGCGCGCCGCGCGCACGTGCTCCGCCGCGTCGAGATAGGACGCGACCGCGACGGCCGCGTCCGCCGAGCGGGCGTGGAGCGATCCCGCATCGTCCGGCGCGACGACGGCGACGGTCTCGACGCCGAGCGAGCGGCACGCCCGGAAGATTCGCAGGGCGATCTCACCGCGGTTGGCGACGAGCAGGCGGCGCATGGCGCCGGGGACTCTACGTAGGATCGCGGGCAGTGGAACCCGTTCGCTGGGGCATCCTCTCGACGGCGAACATCAACCGGCTCGTGATCCCGCCGTTGTACGAGTCGCCGGAGAGCGACCTCGTCGCGGTCGCGAGCCGCACGCAGGAGCGCGCCGACGCGTACGCCGAGGAGTGGGGGATCCCGCGTGCATACGGCAGCTACGAGGCGCTGCTCGACGACGCCGAGGTCGAGGCCGTGTACGTCTCGCTCCCGAACGGCCTGCACGTCGAGTGGTCGATCCGCTGCCTGGAGGCCGGCAAGCACGTCCTCGTCGAGAAGCCGTTCTCCCGCTCGTCCGGCGAGGTCGCCCGCGCATTCGACGCGGCCGACCGCGCGGGCCGGCTGCTGATGGAGGCGTTCATGTACCGGCATCACGCGCAGACGCGAAAGCTCGAGGAGCTCGTCCACGCGGGCGCTGTCGGCGAGGTGCGGCTGATCCGTGCGTCGTTCTCGTTCACGATCCGCGACGGGGACGTCCGGCTCGACCCGGAGCTCGAGGGCGGGGCGCTCATGGACGTCGGCTGCTACTGCGTCAGCGGCTGCCGCCTCGTCGCGGGCGAGCCGGTGCTCGCGAGCGCGCGGCAGGTCGTCGGGCCGACCGGCGTCGACCTGCGTCTCGCGGGAGCGCTCGTCTTCCCCGGCGAGGTGCTCGCCCAGCTCGACTGTGGGTTCGACCTACCGTTGCGCCAGGGGCTCGAGGTCGTCGGCGCCGACGGCTCCCTCGCCGTCGCGAGCCCGTGGGGCTGCGAGCACCCCGGGATCGACGTCCGCCGCGGCGGGGACAGCGAGCGGGTCGAGGTCGAGGACGTCGACCGCTACCGGCTCCAGAGCGACAACTTCAGCCGGGCGATCCGCGGCGTCGAGCCGCCGTTGCTCGGCCGCGAGGACGCGCTCGGCCAGGCGCGCGCGATCGAAGCGCTCTACCGCTCGGCCGAGACCGGGGGAGAGCCGGTCGAGGTCGCCTCGGCGTGAGCGGTCTGGCAGCATGAGACGGGTGAGCGAGCGAGCCCGGCTCATCGCAGCCGCCGCCGTCTGCGTCGCCGTGGCGCTCGGCGGCTCGGCGCTCGCGCTCGCCGACGCGCCGCTGCCGACGACCGGGACGACGACGACCGATACGACGACGACCGCGACGACGGCGGCGACCGACACGACGACGACCGCGGCGACGACGGCCGCCGCGGCCACGACGCCGTCGCCCGCGCCGGCCCCGACGAGCACCTCCTCGACGACCGGATCGAGCCCGACGCCGGCACCGGCCCCGGCGCCGCCGCCGCCGCCGACGACGCGCTCGACCGCTGCGCACACGACGACGCCCGCGTGCGTCGGCGCCGGGCCGCTGCTCCTGCTGCTGCCGGGCCGCCCGCCGCGATCCGTCGGATCGGTGTCGGCCCGGACCCCGGCGGGCGTGGGCGCGACGGCGCTCCGCTATCCGGACGACGGCAGCGTCCTCCGCGTCGCGGCGGCGCGCGCCGACGTGTCCCGGTGCCCGCGGGGCGCGCAGCCGGGACGTGCGACCGCCTCGCTCCGCAACCTCAGCCTGTTCGGCGGCGAGGTTCGCGCGAGGACGCTGGCCGTGACGCTGATCGCCGGAAAGGCGCCGGCCCCCGGCTGGCGGCTCCGGTTGACGCTGAAGGGGCTCGTCGTCGACAACCGGCTGATGACGATGCACGGCGGCGCCTCGGTCCCCGTCGGCAACTGGGCGCGGCTGAAGCTCGACGGACGGCACGCGCGACGCGGTGCGCACGAGAGCTCCGTCGGCATCGCCTGGTGGCAGGGCGGCCTGACGCTCCGGCTGACGCGCGCGCACGCCGGTCTGCCGGCCGGGACGCAGCTCTTCGTCGCGTTCGTCGGCGCCGACCGGCCGTTCGCGCCCCGGCCGCACGTGCCGAAGGGCGGGGTGCCGCTGACGGTGACGCCGCCGCTGCTCGGCGGCCCGTACGTCTTCCCGGTCGCCGGCGCGGTGTCGTTCATCGACACGTACGGCGCGATGCGCAGCGACGTCCCCGGCGGGTGGCACCACGGCGACGACATCTTCTCGGTGCTCGGCCGGCCGGTGCTCGCGGTCGCGGACGGAAAGGTCTACTCGGTGGGCTGGAACCGCGTCGGCGGCTGGCGCCTCTGGCTGAAGGACCGGCAGGGCAACCGCTTCTACTACGCCCACCTCTCCGGTTACACGAAGTACGCGAAGAACGGCACGCGCGTGCAGGCCGGGACGCAGCTCGCCTTCATCGGGAACACCGGCGACGCGTTCACGACGCCGCACCACCTCCACTTCGAGATCCATCCCGTCAAGCTGCTGCACCTGGGCTACGCCGGCGCGGTCGATCCGACGACGTATCTCGACCGCTGGCGGCACGTCGAGCACCTGACCGTCCTCGCCCCGGTCGGCCTGCCGGCCGGAGCGGCGTCGCACGGCGAGGGCGCTCTCACCGACTACCGGCAGCTGCTCGCGCTGCGCGGCATCCATCCGGCGCGCGCCGCGGAGATCGCGCCGATCGCGAACCGGCCACTGCCGGCGGCGGCGGCCGGCGTCGTCGCGAGGACGAGCGGCCGCTCGCCCGCCGCGGTCATCGCGGCGGTGCTCGTCGCGATGTTCGGCATCGCGGGCCTCGCGGTCTGGGTTCGCCGGCGGACGCCCGGGCTCGAGGAGCCCTAGCTGCGGGCGAGCGCCTCGGCCGGCACGGCGCGGCGCCGCCTCAGCCGCACCTGCTCCGCCATCCGTGCGCCGAGGTAGAACGCGAACGAGATCGAGCTGATGAAGAAGCTCGTCGGCCACGGCTGCTGGAGCGAGAGCAGGATCCCGCCCTCGGGCCGGCGGACGACGACGCCCGCGTCGAGCAGCACGCCCAGGTGCTGCGAGACGAGCGAGTACGAGAGCCCGGTGGCGGTGACGAGGCCGCCGACGGGCAGCTCGCCCTCCCGCAGGATGTCCAGCAGCGCGCGGCGATTCTCCTCCGCGATCGCGTGGAACGCATCCGAGCCCGCGGCGACGCGCGACATGCGCGGGAGTATGTTCAGCCAATCATTTCAATGTCAGACCCAGCGCGGCGGGCGCTTCTCGAGGAACGCGGCCAGGCCCTCCTGGCCCTCCTCGCTCGTGCGGCGCTCGGCGATCCAGCGCGCGGTCTCCGGGCCGTCGGGACGCTCGCGGACGAGGCGCTTCGCCCAGCGGGCCGCGGTCGGACCGGCGGAGAGCAGTTCGGCGACGACGCGCTCGACCGCGGCGTCGAGGTCGTCGGCGACCTCGCTCACGAGCCCGATCCGCAGCGCCGTCGCCGCGTCGAAGCGCTCGCCGGTGACGAAGTAGCGCCGCGCCGTGCCCGGGCCGATCTTCGCGAGCGCGAACGGCGAGATCACCGCGGGAACGATCCCCAGCTTCACCTCGGAGAAGGCGAACGTCGCGTCGGGCGACGCGATCGCGATGTCCGCGACGGCGACGAGCCCCGCGCCGCCGCCGAGCGCGTGACCCTGCACGCGCGCGACGACCGGAGCCGGACAGCCGTCGATCGACTCGAGCATCCACCGCAACGCGTTCGCGTCGGCGACGTTCTCGTCGTACGAGAGGCCGGCGGACGCGCGCATCCAGTCGACGTCCGCGCCCGCGCAGAAGCTCGGCCCGTCGCCGGCGAGGACGACGGCGCGCGCGCGGCCGACGTCGACGAACGCCTCGGCGAGCTCGGCGATGAGCGACGCGTCGAACGCGTTGCGCCGGTCGGGCCGCGCGAGCGTCACGCGCAGCACCTGTCCGTCGCGCTCGATGCGGAGCGCGCTCACGGCTGGCGGATCGCCTCCAGCGCGGCGAGGCGCGCGCGGTGTGTGCCGCGCACCTCGTCGCCGGGTGGGGACGGCCGGAGGAGTACGACCGCGATCGCCACCACCGCGAGGTCGCGCAGGAGCAGGAGCCACGACCACGGCGATGCGTAGTGCAGCGCGAGCGGCCAGTAGTGCGACGAGAACCACGCGTCCGTGAGCACGAGCGCCGCGCCGAGCAGCGCCGCCGCGGCAAGCCCGCGCCTGCCGCGGACGAGCGGGACGAGCGGCACGAGCCAGATCAGGAACTGCGGCGAGAACACCTTGCCGAACGCGACGAACGCCGCCACGGCGGCGGCGCACGCGACGAGCGTCGTCTCGCGACTCGGCTCCGGCTGCAGCGCGTACGCGATCCAGATCCCGAGCAGCACCGCGATCTGGAGCGTCGTCGTCGCCGCCCCGGCGGCGGCGGCGAGGGAGCCCGAGAGGTTCTGCGAGCCGTGGCTCGTGATCGTCGTCAGCGAGAGCCCGCCGACGTGGTGCGCGGCCATGAGCAGCGACGCGCCGAGGCTCTCGACCTGCAGGGGCCGGCGAAGCTGCTCGGTGAGGCTGTGCCAGACGCCGCCCGGCGCGAGGAGGGCGAACGGGACGACGCAGAACGCCGCACCGGCGGCGAACGACAGCACGCCGACGACGGCGCCGCGGCGGCCGAGTCGCCGCCAGAGGAACGCGAGGCCGATCGGCGCGAGCACGAGCGGCCACAGCTTCGCCGCCGCCGCGAACCCGAGCAGGAGCCCGGCGAGCCCGGCCCGCTCCCGCAGCAGCGCGGCGAGCGCCGCCAGCGTCAGCATCGCGGGCCAGAGGTCGAAGCGCGTGTCGAACAGCATCCCGAGCGCGAGCGGCGCGACCGCGACGAGCCCGAGCGCGAGCAGCGCACGCGCGGCGCCGGCGTGCAGCGAGTGGAGCAGGACCGCGGCCGCGGCGAGGCAGCCCGCGCCGCACACGAACATCAGCACGGCGAACGAGGTCGTGTAGCTCCAGGGGAGGTAGGTCGGGAGGACGAACGCCGGCAGCGCCGCGGGCGGGTACTCGACGGTGAAGTCGCGGTACGGCACGTGACCGTCCCGGATCAGCTGCGCGTACCGCTCGTACGTCGGGATGTCGGTCAGCCCGCTGCGCGCATACCAGCCGACGTGGAGCAGGGCGAACGAGCCGGCGAGGACGCCGATCGCGGCCGTGAGCGCCAGAGCCCACGCGCCGCGGCTCATTCGACGTCGAACTCCTCGGCCACCTCGGGATCCTTGCCGATCAGGATCCGCACCTCGCCGAGATCCGGCAGCTCGTCGCCGAACGAGATGAGCCCCAGCCGCTCTCCCGCCTCGTCCGAGATCCAGCGGTCGCCGCCGGGAAGCTCCGGCAGGTGCCCGCGGAGCTCCTCGAGCGAGGTCTTCGAGTCGACCAGGCTCCAGATCAGGATCCGCGCGATCACGCCGCCGTCTCTCCTCACATCCGGAAGATGCCGAAGGTCGTCTCGGGGATCGGCGCGTTCAGCGCCGCCGTGATCCCGAGCGCGAGCACGCGGCGGGTGTCGAGCGGGTCGATGATCCCGTCGTCCCAGAGCCGCGCGGTCGAGTAGTACGGGTTGCCCTCGCGCTCGTACGTCTCGCGGATCGCCTCCTCGTCGACGTCGCCGACCATCGCGAGCACGGTCGCCGCCTGCTCGCCGCCCATCACCGAGATGCGCGCGTTCGGCCACATCCACAGCTGGCGCGGCGAGTACGCGCGGCCGCACATCGCGTAGTTGCCGGCGCCGAAGGAGCCGCCGACGACGACGGTGAACTTCGGCACCTCGGCGTTCGCGACCGCCATCACGAGCTTCGCCCCGTCGCGCGCGATCCCGCCCGCCTCGTACTCGAGCCCGACCATGAAGCCGGTGACGTTCTGGAGGAAGACGAGCGGCACGCGGCGGCGGCAGCAGAGCTCGACGAAGTGCGCTCCCTTCTGCGCCGACTCCGCGAAGAGGACGCCGTTGTTCGCGAGGATGCCGACGGGGAAGCCCTCGATCCGCGCGAAGCCGGTGACGAGCGTCTCGCCGTAGAGCTGCTTGAACTCGTGGAAGCGCGAGCCGTCGACGAGGCGCGCGATCAGCTCGCGCGCGTCGACCTGGTGGCGGAAGTCGTCGGGGACGAGCCCGTACAGCTCGGCCGGGTCGAGCGCCGGCGGCTCGGGCGCAGCGGGCTCCCACGGCGGCTCGGGCCGGCGGCCGTGGAGGTTGCGGACGATCTCGCGCGCGATCGCGAGCGCGTGCTCGTCCGAGGCGGCGTAGTGGTCGGCGACGCCGGAGCGGCGCGTGTGCACGTCGGCGCCGCCGAGCTCCTCGGCGGTCACGTCCTGGCCCGTCGCCGCCTTCACGAGCGGCGGCCCGCCGATGAAGATCGTGCCGGTGCCGCGCACGATCACCGTCTCGTCGCTCATCGCCGGCACGTACGCGCCGCCCGCGGTGCACGAGCCCATGACGACGGCGATCTGCGGGATCCCCTGCGCCGACATCCGCGCCTGGTTGAAGAAGATCCGCCCGAAGTGGTCGCGGTCAGGGAACACCTCCGCCTGGAGCGGGAGGTAGGCGCCGCCGGAGTCGACGAGGTAGAGGCACGGCAGCCGGTTCTGCTCGGCCACCTCCTGCGCGCGCAGGTGCTTCTTCACCGTCAACGGGAAGTAGGAGCCGCCCTTGACGGTCGCGTCGTTGGCGACGATCACGCACTCGCGCCCCTCGACGACGCCGATCCCGGTGACGATCCCCGCGCTCGGCGCCTGCCCGTCGTACAGGTCCCAGGCGGCGAGCGCGTTCAGCTCGAGGAACGCCGAGTCCGGGTCGACGAGCCGGTCGATCCGCTCGCGGGCGGTCAGCTTGCCGCGCGAGCGGTGCCGCTCGACCGCCGCCCCGCCGCCGCCGCTGGCGACCTCCGCCGTCCGCTCGCGCAGCTCGGCGACGAGCGCGGCCATCCGCTCGTGCCGGCGCGAGAACTCGTCGGAGCCGCGATCGAGCTGCGACGTCAGCAGCGCCATCGAGCGGAGCCTAACGTCGGCGCCCGGACGTACGCTTGTTCGGATGGCGGTCCCGGGCATCGTCGCGCACCTCGACCTCGACGCGTTCTATGCGGCCGTCGAGGAGCTCGAGAACCCGGAGCTCCGGTCGCAGCCGCTCGTCGTCGGCGGCGACCCGCGCGGCCGCGGCGTCGTCGCGACGGCGAACTACGCCGCGCGCCGCTACGGGATCCACTCGGCGATGAGCGCCGCGGAGGCGTTCCGCCGCTGCCCGACCGCCGTCTTCGTCCGCCCGCGCCACGCGCTCTACCGCGAGTACTCGCAGCACGTGTGGTCGACCGTGCGCGGGATCGCGCCGACGGTGGAGCAGACCGGGCTGGACGAGGGCTACCTCGACCTCGGCGAGGTCGCGGGCGACTTCCTCGAGGCACGCGTCGTCGCGGAGGCGGTGCAGACGGCGGTGCGCGCGGGCACGAGCCTCACCTGCTCCCTCGGCGTCGCTCCGTGCAAGGTCGTCGCGAAGGTGGCGAGCGACGCGCGCAAGCCGCGCGGGCTCGTCGTCGTCGTGCCCGGCCAGGAGGCGGCGTTCCTCGCGCCGTTCGACGTGCGCCGGCTGCCGGGCGTCGGCCCGAAGGCGGAGGAGCGGCTGCGCTCGGCCGGGGTGACGACGATCGGCGCGCTCGCCGCGCTCCCGGACGACGCGCTCCGGAGCCTGCTTCCGGGAAGCGTGGGCCGGGAGCTCCGCGACCGCGCCCAGGGGGTCGACCCGCGCGGGCTCGAGCTCGACGTCGAGCGCATCTCGATCAGCGTCGAGAACACGTTCGAGCGGGACCTCGTCGACCGCGAGCGCCTCCACGACGAGCTACGCGGCATGGCGAGGGAGGTGGCCGAGCACCTGCAGCGAACCGGCCGCACGGCGCGGACCGTGACGACGAAGCTCCGCTACGCCGACTTCTCCATCCGCAGCCGCTCGACCTCGCTCGCGGTGGGCATCGACGACGCGGAGCAGATCGGCGCGCTCGCGTGCCGCCTGCTCGACCGCGGGTTGAAGGACCGGCCGGGGGCTCTGCGCCTCGTCGGCGTCGGTGTCTCCGGGCTCGCGGAGTACCGCCAGCTGGCGCTTGCCGGCCTGTAACAGGATTTGCGAGTTCCTTACACCGGCCGGCAGGCGACCTGCGGTACGGTGGGGCGGTGCGCCGCCCGCTTCTCGTTGCCGTCCTGTGCGCCGCGCTCGCCGTCGCCGTCGGGTCGGCCCGGGCCGGAACGGACCAGGCGGCCGACTGCCGCAAGCCGTTCCAGCGGACGCACGACCGCGCCGTCTTCGGCCACTTCGCGACGCTCGGAGCCGCGCAGGCGCTCGAGAAGCGCGCAGCCGCCCTCGGATTTGCCGGGATCAAGATCTACGACAACGGCTGCGGCGACTTCGGCGTCCTCATCGACGGCGCCGACAGAACCGCCGACCGGACGTCGTTCGCAGCCGAGGCGCAGAAGGCAGGCTTCCCCGTCACCTTCGAGCAGACCGCACCGCCGCTGCAGCTCAAGCCCGGATATACATACGGCGTGCTCGGGACGTTCACGAGGATCGCCGCGGCGAACGCGCTCTCGTGGCGGCTCGCGCCCGCGGGCTTCCGCTACATCGAGATCGCGTACGACGCCGGGAAATGGCTCGTCGTGATGCCGGCCGTCCCGGTCAAGAACGCGCTGTCGATCGCGGCCGAGGTGCACAAGGCCGGTTTCCATATCGCCTTCCAGACGGGGTGAGACTCCGATGAACGATGAGAGCAAGCTGTGGACGTTTCCCGGCGGCGCCGTCGGGCACGACGAGAGCGTGAAGGGCTATGCCGTCGAGGCGACGGACGGACCCGTCGGCGAGGTCTCCTGGGCGGTGTACAAGCCGGGCGAGAGCTACCTCGTCGTCAGCTACCCGGGCGACCGCGACGACGTTCACCACGTCGTCCCGGCCGGGGCGGTCGCGGTCGTCGACCATCCGGCGCGAACGGTGACGCTGAAGGTGAGCGTCGACGACGTGAAGGCGAGCCCGCCGCACGAGGACCCCGCGACGCCGGTCGACTGGAACCAGGTCGACCAGTTCCAGCGCGGCATGTTCGGCGGCGGGTTCACGTGGCCGTACACCGACGTCTAGTGCGGTAGGACCGCCGGAGCGCCTCCGAGCAAGAGGAAAGGCGCTCCGGCCCTCCGAAGATCGGCACCCGGGCCGCAGTGCATGAATCGGGCGGCGTCGGCGCACCCCGCTTGCCCGCCGGGGCACGCCGCACCACCCTGCACCGCCGTTGGGGGGGAGGGGCCGGCGGTGCCTGCTCAAGGGTAACGCCGTTGGCCCGCCGGCCGGGTTCGCGAGAGAAGGGCGGCGGGAGCTCGGTGCGGATCGTCCGTTTCCCCCGATGAGCTCCCGCCGGTGCGTGGGTCAGCCCCCGCCGCATAGAGGTCGTTGGACCCGGCGGCGTGGACTGAAGCACAGCGGCCCTCGGTTCACCCATCCCCCTTTCGAGGGATCCCCCGGACGCTTCACTCGGGCGCTTCGGCGGTTTACAGTTAGGCCCTTGCTCGAGTCGCGCGACCTGCCTGCGACCAGAGGCGCGACCGCCTCCGCCATCGGCGAGCGCGTGCGCCGGCTCCGCATCGCGCGGGGGCTGACGCAGGCCGAGGTGGCGAGGGACCGGGTGACGAAGGAGTACGTGAGCCAGATCGAGCGCGGGCGGGCGAGGCCGACGGCGCGAACGCTCGAGTGGCTCGCGGAGCGGCTCGGCGTCGAGCGCGCCTATCTCGAGACGGGCGCATCCCTCGAGGAGGCGGAGCGCGCCGCCGGGCTCGTCGTCCGGGCCGAGGCCGCGATCAGCGCGAATCGCTTCGAGGAGGCGCTCGACGTCCTCGACGGGCTCGCCGACTCGCTGGCGGGGAAGAACCCGGAACTCGAGCTGCGCGCGCTGCTCGCCGAGTCGTCGGCACGCACCGCGCTGGGCGAGCTCGACGTGGCCCTCGCGCTGCTCGACCGCGCGCGCGACCTCGCCGAGCGTCCCGACTTCGGCGACCTCGACCGGGCGCGGGTGTTGTTCCACATCGGTCGCTGCCGCTACAAGGTGTCCTCGATCGGCTCGGCGGTCGCGCTCTTCGGCGAGGCGCTCGATCTCGTCCGGCGCTCGGAGCTGTCGGACGACCGGCTCGTCGCGAGCATCCTGCGCTGGCGCTCGCGCTGCTACCGCCGGCAGCGCGACTGGTGGGCGGCGTCGCGGGACGTCGAGCAGGCGCTCGAGCTGATGGTGGCGCTCGGGGACCGGCGCGGCATGGCGCACACGTATTTCCAGGCGTCGATCATCGCGGAGCGGAACGGCCAGTGGATCCTCGCGCGCTCGCACGCGGAGCGGGCCAAGGCGCTCTACGAGGAGCAGGACGACCGGGCGAACGTCGGGCGGCTGCTGAACAACCTCGGCGGCCTCACGTTCCTGCTCGGCAACAGCGACGAGGCGGTGCGCCTGCTGAAGGAGTCGTTCAGCATCGCGATCGAGCTCGGCGGCGACGCCGAGGCGGCCCACGCCGTCTCCTCGCTCGCGCAGGTGCACCTGCGCACCGGCGAGCTGGCGCGGGCGGAGGAGCAGGCGCGCCACGCCCTCCGGCTGCTCGACGGCCGCGTCGACTACCTCGACGAGATCGGCGACACCCAGCTCGTGCTCGGCCGCGCGCTGCTCGGACAGGACCGCCTCGACGAGGCGGAGGCGGCGTTCGCCGAGGCCGAGTCGGCGTTCGAGCAGCTCTCCTCCGCGAGCCACACGGCGGCGGCGTGGACGGCACAGGCCGAGCTCGCCGTGCGGCGCGGCGACCGGGACCGCGCCCTGGCCCTCTACCAGCGCGCCACGAACGCGCTGCAGGACGTCCGCTTCTGATGCGCGTCCGGGTCGCGGTCGCCGTCGCAGTCGCCGCCGTCGCCGCCGCGGGCGCCGCGGGCTCCGCGCGCGCGACCGTGTGCCTGCCCGCTCCCGTCCCCGCGCTTGCGCATCCCCCCATCGTCGCGCCGCTGCTGCTGGCATCGTCGTCCGGCTTCGAGGACGGCGACCTCCTGGACGGCGCTCCGCCTGCCGCGACGACGGGATTCACCGACGGCCCGATCGGCGACTAGCACCCGGCCCGCCGCGCGGCACGGGCCGGGCCGATTCGAGCGGGGTGACTCGAACCGGCGCCGGCCCTCGAGCGCGAACGACACAGGGCTGACCCGTGTGCGTGCAGCGCCTCCGCGGGACTGGGCACCCGCATGGAGACGGGCTCGCGTGTTCGCGCCCCGAGTATGGCGCGGACCCGGCGGAGCGGCAACCGTCCCGGGGACCCAGCAGGGGCGGAGGGACTCGAACCCCCAACCCCCGGTTTTGGAGACCGGTGCTCTGCCAGTTGAGCTACGCCCCTGGGTCGGCTGTCGATTGTATCGGCGGGTCTCGCGGATACCCTCAGCGGGTGGCCGCCCCCTCGCAGCGCCGCGCGCTCGGAGCGCTCTTCGCGGTGCTCGCGGCCGTGCTCGCCGCGGTCGCGGCGGCCGCGCTGACCGGCGCCGGCGGGAGCGCGGCCCGCTGGGTGATCGCCGTCGCCGCCCTGGCGCTCGCCGCCTGGCTCGGCTCGCTCGCGCTCTCCGCCTTCCGGCACCGCTGAGGAAACTGCCGACGCGCGCCGTATTCTTCCCCCGATGGCAAGGGCCGACGACACCCAGAGCCTCTGGCTCAAGTACAGGAAGACGAACGATCCGGCCATCCGCGACCGCCTGATCCTCACCTACGCGCCGCTCGTGAAGTACGTCGCCGGGCGGCTCGGGTCGGGACTGCCGGCCCACGTCGACGAGGGCGACCTCGTCTCGTACGGGCTGCTCGGCCTGATCGGGGCGATCGAGCGCTACGAGCCGGATCGCGACGTGAAGTTCGAGACGTACGCGATCGCCCGGATCAAGGGCGCGATCATCGACGAGCTGCGCGCGATGGACTGGGTGCCGCGCTCCGTCCGCTCGCGCGCCCGCGACATCGAGCGCGCGATCGGCGAGCTCGAGGCGAAGCTCGGCCGCGCGCCGACCGACGAGGAGATCTCGAAGAAGCTCGGGATCACGGAGGAGGAGCTCGAGGAGAGCCTCAGCGAGATCGCCCGCTCCTCGATCGCGGCGCTCGACGAGCTGTGGACCGTCTCCGGCTCCGGCGGCGACCAGATCGCCCTCATCGACACGATCGAGGACACCGAGGCGCCCGACCCGCAGAGCATGCTCTCGCAGACCGAGCTGCGCGAGGCGATCGCCGATGCGATCGCGCGCCTCCCGGAGCGGGAGAAGCTCGTCGTCACCCTCTACTACTACGAGGAGCTGACCCTCCGGGAGATCGGCGAGGTGCTCGGCGTGACCGAGTCGCGCGTCTCCCAGCTCCACACGAAGGCGATCCTCCGCCTCAAGGCCCGCCTCGCCGGCTCGGCGACGCGGGCAACGCTCGAGACCTAGCGGCCGGCGCGGCGGCGATACCATGCCGCCGAGCCCCAAGACGCCAGGGAGGAATCGAGCCTGATGCCAGCGACCGAGCCCGGGAAGATCCGCAACATCGCCGTCGTCGGCCACCGCGGGGTCGGGAAGACCTCGCTCGTCGAGGCCATGCTGTTCCAGGCGGGGAAGACGAACCGGCTCGGCACGATCGAGCAAGGCACGACCGTCGGCGACTGGGACGAGGACGAGCACCGCCGCCAGATGTCCCTGTCCGGCGGGCTCATGCACCTCGAGTGGCAGGGGCGGAAGATCAACCTGCTCGATACGCCCGGCGACGCCGGCTTCCAGGCGGACACCTACGCGTCGCTGCGCGTCGTCGAGGGCGCGCTCGTCGTCCTCAGCGGGGTGATGGGTGTCGAGGTGAACACCGCGAAGGTCTGGGCGCGCTCCGAGGAGTACGAGCTGTCGCGGGTCGTCTTCATCGACATGCTCGACCGCGAGCGCGCCGACTTCTTCCGCACGCTCGCGGCGGTGCGGGAGCAGCTCTCCGACCGCTGCGTCGCCATCCAGCTCCCGATCGGCGCCGAGCACGAGCTGAAGGGCGTCGTCGACCTCCTGCACATGTGCGCGTACATGGATCCCGCCGGCGGCAAGGAGGGCGGGCCGCAGCCGATCCCGGACGACATGGCCGGCCAGGTGCAGGAGTACCGCGAGAAGCTGCTCGACGCCGTCGTCGAGACGAACGAGGACCTGATGGCGCGCTACCTCGAGGGCGAGGAGCTGCCCGCCGCCGACGTCGCCGCGGCCCTGAAGGACGCGGTCACGCGCGACGAGCTCTATCCCGTGGCCTGCGGCGTGGCGACGAAGAACCTCGGCACGACGGCGCTGCTCGACCTCCTCGTCGAGGGCGTCCCCTCGCCGGCGCGCAAGGGCACGACGATCGAGTTCGGCGACGCGAAGCAGGCGGTGTTCATCTTCAAGACGATCGCCGACCCGTTCACGGGTCGGATCAGCTGCTTCCGCGTCCTCGCGGGCCCGGTCACGGGCGACACGACGCTCGTCGACCCGCGCACGCACGCGAAGGAGCGGCTCGGCCAGATCCTCCTGCTCCAGGGCAAGGAGAACGAGCCGGTCGACGCGCTCGGCGTCGGCGACCTCGGCGCCGTCGCGAAGCTGAAGGACGTCGTCACGGGCGACGTCCTCGTCGATCACGAGGTTCCGGTCGAGCCGCCGCACATCGACTTCCCCTCGCCGGTGATGAGCTTCGCGGTCACGCCGAAGGCGAAGGGCGACGAGGAGAAGATGGCGACGGGCCTTCGCCGGCTCAGTGAGGAGGATCCGACGTTGCGGCTGCGCCGCGACCCGCAGACGGGCGAGCAGCTCCTCTCCGGCCTGTCGCAGATGCAGGTCGAGGTCGCAGTCGAGCGGCTGCGCAGCCGCTTCCACGTCGACGTCGAGCTCCAGCCGCCGCGCGTCCCGTACAAGGAGACGATCCGCAAGGAGTCCCGCGCGCGGCACCGCTACAAGAAGCAGACGGGCGGGCGCGGCCAGTTCGGCGACTGCGAGATCGTGCTCGAGCCGCTGCCGGCGGCGAACGGCGAGCTGGGCTACGAGTTCGTCGACAAGATCGTCGGCGGCGTCATCTCGCAGAGCTACCGGCCCGCCGTCGACAAGGGCGTCCGCGAGGCGATGGAGCACGGCGAGCTCGCCGGCGCGCCGGTGCAGGGCGTGCGCGTCCTGCTCGTCGACGGGATGGAGCACTCGGTCGACTCGTCGGAGATGGCGTTCAAGATCGCCGGCTCGCTGGCCTTCAAGGAGGCGTACCAGAAGGCCGACCCGGTGCTGCTCGAGCCGATCATGGAGCTCGAGGTGACCGTCCCCGACGACGCGGTCGGCGCGGTGAACGGCGACCTCAACTCTCGGCGCGGCCGCCTCCAGGGGATGGAGCCGCGCGGCGGCATGACGACCGTCCGCGCCGAGGTGCCGATGGCGGAGATCCTCACGTACTCGCAGGCGCTGACGTCGATGACCGGAGGCCGCGGCGACTACACGATGAGCTTTCTCCGCTACGAGGAGGTCCCGACGCACGTCGCGCAGAAGATCATCGAGCAGACGAAGAAGGAGCGGGAAGAGGCGAAGGCGTAGCGCCCGCGCCTCTTCCTCGAAGCTCCTAGCCCTCGGAATGCTGCGGCGCTTCGCCGCGCAGATGCCGGAGGATGTCGTCGAGGTTGGCGAGCTCCTGCTCGAGGTCGCGGTGGTGCGACTCGAGGCGCTCGATCAGCTCCTCGCGGGTCGGGAAGGGGCGGCGGAAGAAGCCGCGCCGGCCGGGCCCGGGTCCGTAAGCGTACGTGTGGTGCATCAGTTCACCTCCTTCCCTGATTCGTAGCGTTCGAGAAAGGTGGCGGTGCGCTCCTGCGACCGGCGCAACGCGTCGGCCCACTGGTCGAGGAGGCGCGCGCCCGCGTCCGTGAGCGCGTAGCGGCGCTTCGCGGGGCCGGGGGAGCCGGCGTCCCACTCGGACGAGACGAGCCCCTCGTCCTCGAGCGCGCGGAGCAGGCGGTAGAGGTTGCCCATCTCGACGCGCTGCTCGCCGGTCAGCTCCGGCAGGCGCTCCATCAGGTCGTAGCCGTGCGCGGGGCGCTCGCGCAGCAGCAGGAGGAGGGCCGGCTCGGTGAACCGCTCGACGCGCGCGAACACGCGCCAGCGACCGCCGTGGTGGTGGCGGGCGCGGGGGCCGTAGCGGTGCCTCACGGTCGCCGAGCCTCTAAATGTAAAACACACATGTAAGAGACATTAGCCGACGCGTCGGGGCTGCGCAAATGCCGGGGTATAGTCGGAGCCGTGCGCGTGACCAAGGTCGGCACGACGCGGATCTGCGCCATCTGCGAGCGGACGCTCCTGATGGGCGAGCGGGCGATCCGGTACGCACCCGAGGAGGGCGCGGAGCTCGTCGACGTCTGCCCGCTCTGCCAGGAGACCGCGCTCGAGCACGGCTGGATCAAGGAGGGGACGCCGACCGTCCCCACCGTCGCCGGCCCGCGCAGGCGGCACCGCCGCGGGCTCGGCGAGATGCTCGGCTTCGGCCGCGGCAGGACGGAGGCGTCGGTCGCCCCGCCGGAACCGATCCTGCGCAGGCTCTCGGACGAGGAGATCGCGCTGCTCGAGGCCGCCGACCTGTTCAACGCGAGCACCTACCGGCGCACCGTCGGCGGCATCTCGAAGAGCCTCGGCGAGGCCCGCGCCAGCATCATCCCGCTGTCCGGCGTCGCCGGCGAGATGGCCGTCACCGTCGCGTGGGACATCTCCTGGTACCAGTACCGCGTCACGCCGGAGTCGGGGCAGCCGGTCCGGCTCGAGCGCCGCGGCCACGAGCTCGACGAGCTCGAGCTGGGCTTCAAGCACTGGAACGCGCACATCGACGACGACGGCCGGCTCGTCCCCGAGATCGCGCGCATCTGAGTCGGCGGCGGGTGGGGGATGGCGAGCGCCGCCCCCGTCCCTACAATCCGAGGGCGATGATCTACTGCGTCATCCCCCGCGAGCTCGCCGACGAGCTCTACGACAAGATGGTCGAGTACTACAAGGACAACCCGAACGTGACGGTCATCATCGACCGCCGCGAGGGCAGCGACCGCCGCAGCGGGGAGGACACGGGCGAGCACGCGGAGCGCCGCCGGGTCCGCGACCGCCGGCGCGCCCGCATCCCGGGGACGTTCCCGGACACCGACCCGCCGCCGGACGCGTGAGCTGAGCGCTAGTCTCGTCGTCATGGCGACGACGGAGACGAAGCGGTTCCAGAACTACATCGGCGGCGAGTGGACGGACGCCGCCTCCGGCGAGACCTTCGAGAGCACGAGCCCGGCCGACGGCGAGACGATCGGCGTCTTCCCGCGCTCCGGCGCGGACGACGTCGACCGCGCCGTCGAGGCGGCGAAGGCTGCGTTCGAGGAGTGGCGGCTCGTGCCCGCGCCGAAGCGCGGCGAGATCCTCTTCGCGCTCGCGCGCGTCCTCGAGCGCGAGAAGGCGGCGCTCACGAACCTGATGACGCACGAGATGGGGAAGGTGAAGGCCGAGGCGGGCGGCGACGTCCAGGAGGCGATCGACATCACCTACTACATGGCCGGCGAGGGGCGGCGCCTGTTCGGCCAGACGACGCCGTCCGAGCTGCGCGACAAGTGGAACATGAGCGTGCGCCAGCCGATCGGCGTCGTCGGCGCGATCACGCCGTGGAACTTCCCGATCGCGATCCCGTCGTGGAAGATGATCCCGGCGCTCGTCGCCGGCAACACCGTCGTGCTGAAGCCGGCGCGGGACACGCCCGCGCTCGGCCAGCGGTTCGTCGAGCTGATGGCCGAGGCGGGCATCCCCGCCGGCGTCGTCAACATCGTCCACGGCGGCGGCGGCAGCGTCGGCGACCGGCTCGTGCGCCACCCCGATGTGCGCGTGATCAGCCTCACCGGCTCGCGCGAGACCGGCGTCGAGGTGCTGAAGGCCGCGGCCGACACGCTCACGCACGTCCACCTCGAGCTCGGCGGCAAGAACGCGATCATCGTCATGGACGACGCCGACGTCGACCTCGCCGTCGACGGGATCCTGTGGTCGGCGTTCGGCACGTCGGGTCAGCGCTGCACGGCGGCGTCGCGCGTGATCGCGCACGAGGCCGTCTACGGCGCGCTCCAGTCGAAGCTCGTCGCGCGCGTCGAGCAGCTGCGCCTCGGCCCCGGCTGGGAGGACGACACCGACGTCGGCCCGGTGATCAACAGGGACGCGATCGAGAAGATCCACTCGTACACGGAGATCGGGCGCGACGAGGGAGCGACGCTGCTCACCGGCGGAGAGGTCGCGACCGAGGGCGACCTCGCGAAGGGCTTCTTCTACCGCCCGACGATCTTCGCCGACGTCGACCCGCAGATGCGCGTCGCGCAGGAGGAGATCTTCGGCCCGACGACCGCGCTGATCAAGGTGCGCGACGTCGACGAGGCGATCCGCGTCTCCAACGGGATCAAGTACGGGCTCTCGTCGTCGATCTACACCCGCGACGTGAACACCGCGTTCCGCGCGATGCGCGACCTGGAGGCGGGGATCACCTACGTCAACGCCGGCACGATCGGCGCCGAGGTGCACCTCCCGTTCGGCGGCACGAAGGACAC
>DATKNT010000092.1:0-38203 GCA_035541175.1 Gaiellaceae bacterium | reverse complement strand
GAGGAACGGCACGAGGTCGGTGCCCTGCGTGACGAGCGCGACCTGCGAGCGCCGCAGCGCCGCGCGCGCGGCCGCGTCGAGCCCCGAGACCTCCGTGCCGAGCACGGTCACCACTCCCTCGGTCGGCAGGTCGAGCCCGGCCAGCAGGTGCAGGAGGGTCGACTTGCCGGAGCCGGACGGGCCGGTGACCGCGGTGAGCCCGCCTGCGGCGAAGGACGCGGAGAGGCCGCGGAAGACGGTGCGGTCACCGTACGCCTTCGCGAGCGCGTGCGTCTCGGCGACGACGGGACGCGAAGGCGGCGGCGCGGGTTCGGCGGCGGGCGGCGGCGCCTCGGTCCGGAGCGGTTCGTCGCCGGAAACGAGCAGGCCGCGCCCGTCCACCTCGATCCGCGCCGAGCCCTCGAGGCCCGCGCGGCGCAGCAGCTCCTCCGGCACGCGGATCCACCCGCCCTTGTTCACGACCGCGCGCACCTCCCCGTCCCGGGTCTCGGCGCTGACGCGCCCGTCGCGGATCTGGACGACGCGGTCGGCGACGGCGGCCGACTCGGGATCGTGGCTGACGAGGATCGTCGTCGCACCGGTCGCGCGCGCGAGCTCGCGGACGAGCGCGTACGTGTGCGCGGCGTTCGCCGCGTCGAGCTCGCCCGTCGGCTCGTCCGCGATGAACAGCCGCGGCCGGTGCGCGAGCGCGACCGCGAGCGCGACGCGCTGCTGCTGGCCGCCGGAGAGCTCGCCGGGACGCGCGTCCGCGCGGTCGAGCACGCCGGCGCGGTCGAGCAGCTCGTCGGCCGCGCGGGCGCGCTCGCGCGCGGGCAGCCCGAGCAGGCCGAGCCGGAAGCGGATCTGGTCGCGCGCCGTCAGCTCCGGGGCGAGCGCACGCGTGTAGTGCTGGTCGGCGTAGCCGAGCGTGCGCGAGCGGTAGCCGAGCAGCGCCCGCCCGCGCAGCTTGCGCAGGTCCTCGCCGAAGACGCGGACCGATCCCGCCGACGGCCGGTCGAGCCCGGCGAGGATCCGCAGCAGCGTGCTCTTGCCGGAGCCGCTCGGGCCGAAGACGACGAGCAGCTCGCCGTCGCGCACCGTCAGCGTCAGCCCCCGCAGCGCCGCCGACGCGCCCTCGTCCGACGGGAAGATGCGGAAGAGGTCGTTCGCCTCGACCGCGGGCGTCATTCGAGGCCCTCCGAGAAGCGCCAGCGGCCGATCCGCTCGAAGGCGTTCCGCGTCGCCGCGACCGCGCCGAGCGCGGCGGCGACGGAGACCGCTGCGAGCGCGACGAGGACGGCGGGCCAGTCGGCGACCCGAGCGAGCGGCGGCAGCGGCGTCCCGGCGCCGGCGGTGACGGTGACGACGGCGACGACGAGCGCTCCGACGATCACTCCCGCGACGAGGCCGCCGGCGAGACCGACGCCGGAGACGACGGCCGCGCGGAGCAGCAGGTGGCGGCGGACGTCCGCCGGTCCCGCGCCCTGCGCCTCGAGGTCGAACAGCTCGCCGCTCTCGTCGCGCATGTCGCCCACGACGCCGAGCACGACGCCGATCGCGGCGAGCGCCAGCCCGACGAGCGCGGCGACGAGGAGGATGTCGAGCGTCCCGCGCGCGAGCGGGTCGCCGCGCAGCTGCGCGTAGACGGCGCGCTGGGAGGCGACGTCGAGCGCGTCGAACGGCGCCGCCGCGAGCCGCTCCGCCGCGCCGCCGCGGAGCCCGTCGAGCCAGACTTCGCTCGGGACGGCGATCCCCGGATCGGCGGCGTTCGCCGCGGCGAACCACCACGACCGGTCGGCGACGACCGCGTCGCCGTCCACCGACGGCACGTTGTGCACGATGCCGACGACGTGCCCCGCGATCGTCTGCTGGTCGACGTGGAGCGGGACGATGCCGCCGGCGCCGGCCGCCGCGGCGACCGCCGGCGACGCGAGCACCGGCACCGCTTCGCCCTCGAAGGGCTGGCGCGGTCGGAAGACGGAGTCGGCGGCGCGGTCGAGGACGTAGCGGAGGGTCGCGCCGCCGCGCCCGGCTGCGACGGCGATCCCGCTCGTGCCGATCCACCCGGAATAGCCGTCCAGCGGCGACGCGCCCGCGCGGATCCGGCCGAGACGGAGGACGCCGCGCGAGGCATCGGGCACCGACAGCGCCGTGCCGCTCTCCCGGTGCCCGGCGAGGAACGCGGCGATCACCGGGAACGAGAGCCGCACGGCGACGATGCGGCCGCCGCGCGCCGCCGGTGGGATCGTCGCGCGGATCAGGTGCGCGCCGGCGCCGTGCTCGCCGAGCTCGATCGTCGTGAAGTCGCCGCGCCGGTTCAGCACCGTCAGCGCCAGCCCGAGCTTGTCGCCCGTCACCGTCGCAGGGACGGCCAGCGACGCCGCGCCCGCGGGCAGCTCCGTCCCGCGCAGTCCGGCGGAGCCGGGCGGGCGCAGCCGCCGCGCGAGCGTCGCGCGCGAGTCCGGCGAGAAGTCGCTGCGCCACCCCTGGATCGACGCGAGCGAGGCGGCCGGGAGCGTCAGCAGCGTGAAGTCGCGGCCGCCGTTCGCCGTGACGTAGCCGGTGTCCCGCAGCACCTGCGTCGCGCGGCCGAGCCGCGCGTACTGCGCCGGCGTCGCCGCCTGCTGGACGGTGACGAGCCGCTGCAGGTCCTCCGCCAGCACGGCGTCCGCCGGCACGGCGTAGCGCGCCTGCTCGCGCATCCCCGTCTGCAGCGTCGCGCGATAGCCGATCGCGAACACCGCGACGCTCACCGCGACGACGAAGAAGACGACGGAGAGGATCACCTGGCCCGGCGCGCGCGCGAGCGAGAGCAGCGCGATGCGCGCGGAGACGGGCGCGCCGCGTCCCGACCGCTCGAGCGCGCGCAGCGCGGGCGCGAGCAGCCGCGCGGCGACGACGGCGAGGACGAAGATCGCGAGCCCGGGCAGGAGCAGCAGGAACGCGCCGGTGCCGCCGCCTGCCGCGAGCGAGCCCGCGTCCGCCTTGCCGCGCGCGAGCGCGAGCAGGATGGCGGCGAGCGCGCCGATCGCCGCGACGTCCGCGATCGTGATCCGCAGCCCGCCGAACGCGACCGGCTCGGCCCGCACGGCGACGAGCATCACGAGCGCGGTGACCGCCGCGAGGGCGAGCGCGACGAGGAAGCCGCGTCCGGTGAGCACCGAGTGCGCGACCGCGGCGCCGCCCGGAGCGCCGAGCCGCCTCGCGAGCGCGGCGCCGGCGCCGGTTCCGATGATCCAGCCGGCGATCGTCGCGACGAGCGTGATCGCGAGGACCTCGGTCGCGGCGACGAGCGTCGCCTGCGAGCCGCGCGCGCCGTACCAGCGCAGCCGCCGCCGCACGGCGCGGTGGTCGCGCCGGAGCCGCGTCGACGCGAGGACCGCGAAGCCGAGCAGCAGCATCGCCGCCTCGCCCCCGACGATCAGCAGCCGCCGTCCCGCGACCCGCGTCGTCGCGCGGATCTCGCGCAGCGTGTCGGTCGGCGCGGAGACGCTGAACAGGTCGGTCGCCGACTCGAGCCGGTCCTGCGCGACGTCGATGCGACGCTGGAAGCCGGGGATCTCCCACACGTGGAGGTCGCCGGGCGCGACCGGGACGATCCAGCCCGCGGTCCGCGCGATCAGCGGCGCGTCGGGGAGCGGCAGCCGCGCGAAGCCGCGGACGCCGTCGGCGAGAAGCACGGGCGGCCGGCGCGCGCCCGCCTCCGCGAAGTACGCCGTCAGCGGCGCGCCGGCGCGGAAGCTCGCGCGGCCGACGACGTGGAGATACGGCAGCTTCGGCGCCACCGGGGCGCCGCCGATCTGGACGAGCTCGCAGTCCGTCGGCGTGCACGCGCGCGGGAGGCGGCCGCTGCGGAGGACGAGCCAGCGCGACAGCCCGTCGACGGCGCCGAGGTTCACGTAGGCGCCGCCCCAGGTCGCCTGCCGGAAGACGTAGACGCCGAACGGCGGCCGCCGGAGCACCGGCCGGAGTGCCGCGCGCGCGATCCGGTCGAGCTGCGGGAGCGAGAGGTTCGACTGCGCGGGGACGCCGCTCCAGTTCACCTGCACCGCGCGGTCGGACGGCTGGAGCTGCCCGAGCGCGCGCTGCACCGCGCGGTCCTGGACGGCGATGGCCGCCACCGCCGTCATCGCGAGCACCGCGGCGGCGACCGCGATGCCCGCTGCCACGAGCGCCGTGCGGGACGCGTGCGAACGGAGGCGCGTGAACGCGTACCGGACGGGGACGACCCGTCCCTCGAACGCGCCGCCGCGCTCGTGCCCCGCCTCGTGCGGCGGGGCCTCCGCGGCGACGGCGCCCGGCCCGGACGGCTGCGACGGAGCTGCCACCCCCGGAAGCTACGGCCCGCGGCCGGGGGAATGCAACCCCCAATCGCCGATCGGCGGTGTCGCGCGGAGGGAGCCGGAGGCGGCCGGCCCCCTCCGCACCTTGCGTTCAGCGCCGGCCGAACGAGTCGTAGTGCTTGTCGCCGCGCTTCGAGTGACGGCCGAGGTCGTGCGGCACCTCGACCGTCGTCGTGCCGGAGCACGTCGCTCCCCGGCTGTCCGTCACCGTGAACGAGATCGTGTCCCGGACACCGTGACCGGCGCCTGCGGAATCGTCGATCCGCCGGACGGGCTCGTGGTCGTCACGTCGAGCGCGGTTCCGCCCGGAAGCGACGACGTCGCGCCGCCCGAGACCGCGACGAATGCCAGCGCGCACCCGAGTGCGGCCAGGCCCGCCAATGCCTTGGCCCTCATCCCCTGCCCCCTTTGCCCCTAGCGTTGAAGTCCCGCTGTTTCAATCGCGCCGGGCCGAGACGTTGCAACTGTTGCCACGGACTGCAAAGCAATCCCGGTCGGATACGCTCGCGCCGTGACCGGCGGTCTGCTCAACGAGATTCGCGTCGTCAACTTCCGCAGCGCGCGCCGGCTCGCCCTCGAGCTCGGCCCGGTCTGCGCGCTCATCGGCGAGCCCGGCGCAGGCAAGTCGAACGTGCTCCTCGCCGCCCGCGCGCTCCTCGATCCGAGCTTGGACCTCTCCTCCACCGACGTCCATCGCGGCGAACGGGAGATCTCGATCGAGGGCACGCTCGCCGACGGCCGGGCGGTGACGATGGACGACCGTGCCGGTGCGCCGCCGCTCCTCCATTTCCCGGCAGAGCTGCGCGGCGGGCGCCTCATCGCCGGTAGCGCGAAGGACGAGGCCGCGGCCGCGGCCCGCGCGCCGCTCGTGCGCGCCCTCGAGCGTTCGCCCGCGCCGCGCGTCGCGCTCGTGCGCGGCCTCGAGGCGTGCATCGAGGAGACGACGGGCGTCGTCTTCGCGATCGAGGAGCCGGAGCTGTTCCTCGCTCCGCACGCGCACCGCTACCTTCGCCGGCTCTTCCGCCGGCTCGCCGCCCGCGGCAACCAGGTCGTCTTCACGACGCACGCACCCGGGCTGCTCAGCGTCGCCGCGCTCGAGGAGGTCACGCTCGTCTCCCGCGACGAGCTCGGCGTGACCGACGTCGAGCGGCTGCGCCCGATCGACGTCGACGACGCGTTCCGCGTCATGTGCGAGTTCGACGCGGAGCGCGCCGAGCTGTTCGTCTCGCGCTGCGCGATCCTCGTCGAGGGGATGACGGAGAAGATCGCGTTCCCGTTCGTGTTCCGCGCCCTCGGCCACGACGCGGACCGCGAGCAGATCTCGATCGTCGAGTGCGGCGGGAAGTCGAACCTGCCGCTGTTCGTCGAGATCTGCAAGCGCGCCCGCGTCCCGTACGTCGTCGTCCACGACAGCGACATGCGGCCGGACCGCGAGCCGGTCGAGTCGGAGGTGCGGCTGAACGCGCTCATCCGCCGCCGCGCAGGCGCCCGCCGGACGGTCGTGCTCGAGCCGGACTTCGAGGGAGTGAGCGGCTTCCGCAGCCGCAGCCGGAAGCCGGCGCGCGCGTTCCGGCACATCGGCGACACCCCACCGGACGAGCTGCCGGAGCCCCTGGTCCGAGCCGTCCGGCTGGCCCTCGCCGTCGCGAGGCCCGGCCCCCCGTCCTACAGCTAGCAGCCCGCCGCCGCGCCCGACATGCGCGGGCGCGGCCCGACCGGCTCCCGCCACGAGTCCGCCCCCGCCCAGACCCGCAAGCGAAAAGCGAAGCGCTTGCGCACCGCGCGCGTCAGCGCGCGCTGCGCCAGCGGGGCGGGCGAAGCGGCTTCGGATGGAGCCAGCCGGGCTCGAACCGGCGACCTCCACGCTGCCAGCGTGGCGCTCTCCCAGCTGAGCTATGGCCCCGTCGGATGTGCATTCTAGCCCTCGCCCGGCGCCGTACAGGTTGTCCACAGGGTTATCCAGAGGTTCAGGGGCGTGTTCCCACGGATCGCCGCCGGTTTTCCACAGACTCGCACTGCAGGCGCAAGAGTCGCGAGGCACAATTGAGGTACTCCAATGTTCGAGATCGGCGCCTCGCTGCGAGAAGCGCGCCTCCGGCGCGGCCTCTCCCCGGGCGACGTCCAGCAGGCGATCCGGATCCGCGAGCGGTATCTGGCGGCGATCGAGGAGGAGCGGTGGGAGATGCTGCCGGGCGAGGCGTACGCGAAGGGCTTCCTGCGCACCTACGCCGAGTACCTCGGGCTCGACGGCGATCTCTACCTCGACGAGTGGAACAGCCGCTTCGCCCAGCACGAGGAGGCCCCGGCGGTGGAGCCCGTCCCGGCCGCGCGGCGCCGGCGGGAGCTGCTGCGACCGGCGGCGGTCGTGATCGCGGTCGCGATCGTCGCCGCCGCCGCGGCGGCGTGGATGCTCGGCTCGAGCGGCCGGACGCGGCATCCGACGAGCGCCTCGGCGCCGCCCGTGACGACCCGGGCCGCTCCGGCGAAGCCGCCGCCCGCGAGGCCGGCGCCGGCGCCGGCGTTCGCCGTCTTCCGGGCGGTCCGCGGCCGCTGCTGGCTCCTCGTCCGCGCCGCCACCGCGACCGGGCCGGTCATCTACGAGCACGTGCTCGAGCAGGGCGCCTCGCTGCGGCTCCGCGTCGGCAGCGGGCTCTGGGTGCGGATGGGCGCGCCGTGGAACCTCGAGCTCACCGTCGCCGGGCACCCGGCGGCCGGCCTGCCGACGGCTCCGGGGAACGTCCTCGTCTCGACGACCGGGATCGCGCCGGCCTGAGCGGAACGGAGCCTAGACCGCGGCCGCCTCGACCTCGACCGCGGGCACGTCGCTCCACAGCTCCTCGAGCTTGTAGTACGAGCGCGCCTCCGGGGTGAAGACGTGGAGGACGACGTCGAGGTAGTCGGCGAGGATCCAGCTTCCCTCCTGCACCCCGTCGACGCTGCGCGGGATCAGCCGCGCCTCCTGCTTCAGCTTCCCGTGCACCTCGTCCCAGATCGCCGCGGTCTGCCGCGGGTTGCGGCCCGTGCAGACGACGAAGTAGTCGGTGAAGGTGCACACCGGCCGCATGTCGAGGATGACGACATCGTCCGCCAGCTTCTCCAGGGCGAGAGCGGCGATGCGGCGGGCTTGTTCGAGCGGTGTCAGAGCTGGATCGGTTCCCCGGTTCGGTGGTCTCAGTGTACCCGCGTCCGGCGGATGTACAGCTTGCCGGCACGGATCTGCTCGGCGACGGCCGCCGGGACGAGGCCGTCGAGCGGCTCCCCGGCCGCCGCGCGCCCCCGGATGTCGCGCGAGGCGGCGGGATTCGGCTCGACGTCGAAGAAGAGCACGCGCTCCGGCCGGGCGAGCTCGGACAGCACCGCGTCCAGCTGCTCGCGCGGAAATCCCGGCCGGGTGGCGACGGCGAGGCGCGCGAGCTCGAGCACCGCGTCGGGCTCCTGCCAGGACGGGAAGTCGCGGAACTCGTCGGCGCCGATCACGAACAGCGGCTCGTCGAACGGCTCCGCCCGCAGCAGGTCGATCGTGTGCGGGTACGGATCGAGACGGACGTCGTCGTCCGGGAACGCCGCCCGCGCGAGCTCGAGCCTCGCCTCCGCCGGCGCCTCGACCTCCTTGTGCCCGGGCGCGGCCGACACGAGCACGACGAGCCGGGGCAGGCCGAAGTGCGCCTTCGCCGCGCGGGCCACCTCGACGTGCCCGAGATGCGGCGGGTCGAACGCGCCGCCGTAGAGACCGGTCGTCATGCTCGCTCCGCGAGCACCGCGAGCACGCGCTCGCGGCTCCACGGCTCGTCCACTTCGTCGGCGAAGTCGGTGCGCGGGAAGCCGCTCGCACGGATCGCCGCCGCGGCGGCGGCGGTGTCGTAGTCGCTCGTACGGAGCTGGACGTCGGGGCCGAGCAGCGCCCACCACGCGGTCGCGCGCTCGGTCGGATTGCCGACACTGCCCGGGTTGACGACCCGTCGCCCCGCATGCACCTCGTCGTATTGCAGATGCGTGTGGCCGCAGACGACGACCGGCCGGTCGACGCCGTCGAGCACCTCGGCCCAGCGCTCCTCCCGCGACGTCGGCAGCACGATCTCGGTGTCGGAGCGCGGGGTCGCGTGGCAGTAGAGAACGTCGTCGAGGACGAGCGTCTCCGGCCAGGCGAGCACGAGCTCGCGCTGCTCGGGGCTCAGCCGCTCACGCGTCCAGATCCCGGACTCGTCGTCGATCGTCGTCAGCGCGCTTCGGTCCGTGTTGCCGCGGATGAAGCGGGCGCGCCCGCCGAGCGAGAGCGCGAGCTCGAGGCACTCGCGCGGCCACGCGCCCCAGATCAGGTCGCCGCCGAAGAGGACGGCGTCCACGTGCTCGCGCTCGACGTCCGCGAGCACGGCCTCCAGCGCGGGGAGGTTGCCGTGGACGTCGTAGAGCGCGGCGACCCTCAGCTCCACTCGAGCGTCTCCTCCCCGACCTCCACCTCGTCGCCCTCGCGGACGCCGGCGGCGCGGAGGATCGCCTCGAGCTCCGCCGGCTCCGGCGGGCTGCCGGTGACCCGGAAGCCGTGCTCGGTGCGGAACACGCGGTACGTGCGTCGCGCCGGCTGCGGACGGTAGACGAGGAAGTCGACGAGCTCGGTCTCGCCGGGCGCGGGCGCTGCGGGCTCGTCCCGCGGAACGAGCTCGAACAGCGCGCGGCGCAGCTCGTCGATCCCCGCGCCGGTCGCGGCCGAGACGCGGAGGACGCGGAGGATCCGGTCGTCCTCGATCCCGAACGCCGGCGCATCCGGCCGCAGGTCGATCTTGTTGAGGACGACGACCTGCGGGCGCAGGTCGAGCCCGGCGCCGTACGCGGACAGCTCCGCGTCGATCATGCGCCAGCGCTCGTCCGCGTCGTCCTCCGCGGCGTCGATCACGTGCAGGAGCAGGCGCGCGCGCTCGAGGTGCGCGAGGAACTCGTGGCCGAGCCCGAGCCCCTCGCTCGCGCCCTCGATCAGCCCGGGCACGTCGGCGACGACGAGCTGGCGGCCGTCCGAGGACTCGACGGTGCCGAGCACCGGCGCGAGCGTCGTGAACGGGTAGTCGGCGACCTTCGGGCGCGCGTTCGAGATGCGCGCCAGCAGCGACGACTTGCCCGCGTTCGGAAGCCCGACGAGCGCGGCGTCGGCAAGCAGCTTCAGCCGCAGCTCGATCTCGCCCTCCTCGCCGGGGAGCCCGACCTCGGCGAAGCGCGGCGTCTGCCGCGTCGGCGTGGCGAAGTGCTTGTTCCCGCGCCCGCCGGCGCCGCCCTTCGCGACGACGACGCGCGCGTCCGGGTGCGCGAGGTCGGCGACGAGCCTCCCGTCCGCGTCGAGCACCTGCGTGCCGACGGGGACGTGGAGGACGGCGTCCTCGCCGCGCGCGCCGTTCGAGAGGCGGCCGCCGCCGGGCCCGCCCTTCCCCGCGCGCAGCTTCTGGTTCGGCCGGAACCCGGAGAGGTCGCGCCGCCGCGGGTCCGCGACGAGCACGACGTCGCCGCCCTCGCCGCCGTCGCCGCCGTCCGGACCGCCCTTCGGCACGTACTTCTCGCGCCGGAAGTGCATCGACCCGTCCCCGCCGCGCCCGGCGATCACCGTCAGTCGTGCGCGATCGTGGAACATGCCGGAACAGTAGGCGACGCTGACAGCGCCGACCGAGGACGGAGCTGACGCGGAGCGTCAGCGACGGCCGAACTCATTCGGCCGGGGATGGGCGCAGCCCACCACCGGCCGAACGCCGGCGAGCCTCGCCAAGAGCATCTCGAGCGAGCAGCACGGAGCGCGGACGAGACCGCGCTCTCGTCCGCGCGAAGTTCCGTCAGGCCGAAGCGGCGTCGTCGACGCTGATGTACCGCTTCTCACCGCTTTGCCGGAACGAGACGACGCCGCTTCGCGTCGCGAAGATCGTGTCGTCCTTGCCGATGCCGGCGCCGGGCCCCGGGCGGAAGCGCGTGCCGCGCTGGCGCACGAGGATCATCCCGGAAGTGACGTCCTGGCCGGCGAAGATCTTCACGCCGAGCATCTGCGGATTCGAGTCGCGGCCGTTACGCGACGAGCCGAGTCCCTTCTTGTGTGCCATCAGTGGCTCTCCTTCTCCGCGAGCGCCGACTCGAGCGCGGCGATCGCGCCCTTCCGGTTCGCGTTCGCACGCTCGTACTCGAGCGCCGCCTCGAGGTTCGGGCGCCGCCAGCCGGGCGCCGCCTCCGCGATCTGGGCGACCGTCAGCTCCTCGTAACCCTTCGGCGGATGCGCCTGGCGCGCGGGAGCGGGAGCCTCCGCCTTCGGCGCCTCCTGGATCGGCGCCTCCTTCGGCGCAGCCTCCGCCTTCGGCGCGGCCTCCTTCGTCGCGGCGGCCTTGCGCCCGCCGGCGCCGATCGCCTCGATCTCGATCTGCGTCAGCCGGCTGCGGTAGCCGGTGCGCCGCTTGTAGCCGGTGCGCCGCTTGGCCTTCCCGATCCGGACCTTCTCGCCGAGCACATGGCCGACGACGCGCGCCGTGACGGTCGTCGACGGCTCGAGGTCGGGAGCGCCGTTGCCGCCGACGAGCAGGACGCGCGGCTCGAACGTCTTCCCCTCGCCCGTCGGGAGCCGGTCCACGAGCAACCGCTCGCCCTCCCGGACGCGGTACTGCTTCCCACCGACGGCGATGATCGCGTAGCTCATGGCGTGGAAACGCGGGCCTCTCCGGTACGGAGCACGGCCCGCGAACGGGCGCAGTGTAGCGAACGGCCGTCCTTACCGGGATGCGTCGAGGTCGTCGGCCCACTCGGACATGGGGACGTAGCCCCACTCCTCCGCGGGCTCGCCGTTCGGCGACGGCTCCGGCTCGAGCTCGGGCGCCTCGAGGGGCTCCGGCTCCGCCTCGAGGGGCTCCGGCTCCGCCTCGGCGGCCTCCGCCTGCTCCTCGGCGGCCTCCGACTCGGGACCCGCCCCGTTCGCCGACGCGGCCGCGGGCTTCTTCCGCTTGCGGCCGCCGCGCGAGCCGCGCCGCGTCCGCTTCTTCTTCGGCTGCCCGTCTGCCGCCGGCTCGCCCGACGCGTCGGCCGCCGGCTCCTCGGGCTGCCCGGGCTGCCCGTCCTCCTCGGCCGGGCGGCCGAGATCCTCGTCCGGGACGTGGATGGTGACGGCGCGCGCCGGCGCCTCGACCTCGGGCTCGGGCTCGCCTTCGGCTTCCGCCTCGACCTCCACGGCGGCCCCGGCGGCCGTCGCCGGCTTCTTCCGCTTGCGGCCGCCGCGCGAGCCGCGCCGCGTCTTCTTCTTCGCGGTCGCCGCCGCCGCCGCTTCCTCGGCCTCGGCAGCCTGCTCGGCCGCCTCCGCCTCCTCCTCGAGAGCGAGCTCCTCGATGACGAGCTCCGTCTCCTCGGCGGTCGCCGCAGGCGCCTCCTCGGCGGCGGGTTCCTCCTCCTCGACGGTCTCCGGCTCGGCCGCGGCCGCCTCGGCGGCGCCCTTCCGCGCCGGCGGCTTCCGGGTCGGCTTCTCCGCCTCGCCCTCCGCCGTCAGCGGCTCGGCGGGCTTCTTCCCGCCGCGGCGGACGAGCGAGGCGTACGCGACGCCGTCGAGCACGCGCTCCACGCGCACCTTCGGCTTCTTGCCGACGAGCGACCCCGCGTCGCCGACGACGATGTCGAAGCCGTCGACCTTGCCGACGGCCGCGGCCGCGTCGTGGCGGTCGACCTCGACGAGCTGCAGCTGGAGCTCGGCGCCCTCGGCGACCGGCGCCGTCGGGGCGAGATCCGCGAGCTTGCCCTCGGCGAGCACGACGAGGTGGTCGAGATGGGTGTCGGGCTTGCCGACGAGGAAGAACCGCTTCTTCGTCATCGCCTCGAGCTCGATCAGCCGCACCGCGCCCGGCCCGATGAGCGCGCTCGCGATCGGCTCCGCCAGCTCGACCCGGAAGGCCTGGCTGCGCGAGCCCGCGGCGATCGCCCGCAGCCGCCGCTCGACGTCGATCGCCGCCGACGCCTCGGAGTAGACGATCCCGTCGCCGCCGCAGGTCGGGCACTTCCTCGTCATCACCTCGCGCGGCCCGTCGGTGACGTTCTGGCGCGTCATCTCGACGAGGCCGAGCGGCGAGATCTCGACGACGTACGTCTTCGTCCGGTCGCGCTCGAGCTCCGTCCGCAGCGCCTCCTCGACCGTTGCCCGGTTCTTCGGGTTCGCCATGTCGATGAAGTCGATGACGATGATCCCGCCGATGTCGCGCAGCCGCAGCTGGCGGACGACCTCCTTCACCGCCTCGAGGTTGTTCTTCGTGATCGTGTCCTCCAGCCGGCCGGCGGAGTTCCGGCCGCGCGAGCCGACGAAGCGGCCGGTGTTGACGTCGATGACGGTGAACGCCTCGGCGTAGTCGAAGATCAGGTAGCCGCCGGACGGGAGGTCGACGCGGCGGTTCAGCGTCGACTTGATCTCCTGCTCGACGCCGAAGTGCTCCATCAGCGGCGTCTTGTCCTTGTAGCGGACGACGCGCTCGACCATGTGCGGCGAGGTCTTCTTCAGGTAGCCGGTGATCCGCTTGAACGCCTGGTCGTTGTCGACGTACGCCTTGACGAAGTCGCCGGTGAACAGGTCGCGGGTGACGCGGAGCGGCAGCTCGGCCTCCTGGTAGATGAGCTCGGGCGCGGCCGTCGCCTTCGCCTTCGCCTGGATCGAGCGCCACAGCCGCTGGAGGAAGACGAGGTCGCGCTCGATGTCCTCCTCGGACGCGCCCTCGGCGGCGGTGCGGACGATGATCCCGCCCTCCTTGACCTCGAGCTTGCGCAGGATCTCCTTCAGCCGCGCGCGCTCGTCGTCCTCGAGCCGGCGCGAGACGCCGAGCCCCTCGCCCTGCGGGACGAAGACGACGAAGCGGCCCGGAAGCGAGATCTGCGTCGTCAGCCGTGCGCCCTTCGTCTTCATCGGGTCCTTGACCGCCTGGACGAGGATCGTCTGGCCCTTGCTGATCAGGTCCTGGATCTTGCGGCCGTGGCCGCGCTCGAGCTCCGGGCCGACGATCTCGTCGACGTAGAGGAAGCCGTTCTTCTCGAGGCCGATCTCGACGAACGCGGCCTCCATCCCGGGGAGGACGTTGTCGACGCGGCCGAGGTAGATGTTGCCGGCGATCGAGCGGCGGTCCGGCCGCTCGAGGTAGACCTCGGCGACCTTGTCGTCCTCGAGGATGGCGACGCGCTGCTCGCCGACGTCGACGGAGACGATCAGCTCGCGCTTCGCCGCCGGGAGCGGCGCGCGCCGCTGCGGCTGGCGGCGGCGCGGCTGGTTCTGGCGGCGCTCCTGGCGCTGCGAGAGCGTCTTCCGCTCCTGCTTGCGCTCCGGCTGCTTCCGCTCGGCCGGCTTGCGCTCGGCCTGCTTGCGCTCGGCCTTCGCGGGCTTCTCGGCGGCGTCGGCGGCGGCCTCGGGGGCGCCGGGCTTCTTTCGGCCGCGCCCGCCGCGACTGCCGCGGCGGCGCTTCGGCTTGGTGGGATCGGTCGGGTCGGCCGCGGCATCGGCGGCCGGCGCGGGCTCTACGGGCTCGGGACGAGCCTGGGAAACGGGTGCGGCCGGCTCGGTCGAGCGGGCCGTGTCGTCGGAATCCTTCTTCCGTCGGCGGAACCAGGGCAAGCGAAAACTCCTTGTGGAAAGCGCGCGACGGCGACATCCGAGGCCTCCGGACGGCGCGCGCGCTGGTGGATGGGATCGAAAACAGTCGGCATATGCCTTCCGCCTCAGCGTAGCAGCGACCCCACCGGACGGCCCGGCCGCCGGTGCCGTCCGAGCAGTGCCGTCCGACTTGGGACCTACGATCCGCCGCATCGTCGATCCGGGAGGTAACGCCGTGACGGGGAAGCAGGAGGCCGAGGAGCTTCTGCTCATCGAGGAGGCCGACGCCTGGTTCGAATACCTCGACGCGACGCGGGGACAGACAGAGTCGCGCTACCGCGAGGTCGAGCCGTGGGCGTGGGCGCGCCTGACGCAGCGGATGCGCGCGATCAGGGCCCGCCGGGCGAAGCTGCGGCCGGCCGCGGCCTAGGAGGCGTCGTCGCCATCGCCGCCTGGCGCTCCTTCGACTTCGAGGGCGCTGCCGAGCCGCCGGACCGCGGCCTCCCCGAGCGCGCGTGTGCCCGCATACGCAACGGCGCCCTTCACCGCCCACCCCGCTCCCGGAACGAGGTCGAGCAGCTGCCGCGCGAGCGCCCGGAGGCCGAGGCCGGCGGCGACGGTCACCGCCGACTCGGTGAGCAGGTCGCGGCCGGTGTCCCGCCCGTGCGCCTGGCCCAGCCGTACGAGCATCCGGATCTGGTTCAGGGTCAGCACCGGCAGGTCGGCGCCCGGTACGAACACGACCGCGCCGACCACGGCGTTCTTCCGGGCGAACGCCGTGACGATCTCCTCGGAGACCGGGCCGCGTAGCACCGGCAGGCGGCCGGCGAGCGCGGCGGCCTCGTTCCCGAGCCGCCTTGCGACGGCCTCGGCGATCTCCGGGATCGGGAAGCCCTCGCCCGGGGCGACCCGGAGGACGTCCGTCGCGAGCACCCACGGGAGCGAGAGCTCCTCGCCTGCCCGTCCGGCGACGACAACGACGACCGGCACGCGCGCGCTCCGCGCGCGGAGCAACGCCCGCCGGTCCTCCTCGGTCGGCTCGCCGCCGAGCACGTAGACGAGGATCCCGGCCCCCTCGGGAGCGTCGTCGTCGCGCACGCCGCCGGGCTTCGCGCCGCGGGCCAGCTCCCGTCGGAGCGCCGCGGCGAGCTCGCGCGCGCCGCCGACGACGAGCGGCCTCGGCTGCTCGGCCGGCTCGTTGAGCTCCCACATGACCCTGCGGATGAGCCGGACGTCGACCGAGAGCCCCATCAGCGCCGCCGCCCGGGCCGGGCCGTGCGGCCGCGCGCGTACACGGCGAGCAGCACGCCCATGGCGGCGAGGTTCGCGATCATCGACGAGCCGCCGACGCTGACGAACGGGAGCGGGATGCCGGTGATCGGCGCGATCCCCATCGTCATGCCGACGTTGACGAACAGCTGGAAGAGGAGCGCGACGACGATCCCGCCGGCGATGACCGCGGAGTAGAGGTCACGCGCGACGGTGATGACGCGCAGGCCCCGCCAGAGCACGAGCAGGTAGAGCGCCAGCAGGATCGACGCGCCGATGAAGCCACGCTGCTCGCTGAACGAGGCGAAGACGAAGTCGGTGTGGTGTTCCGGCAGGAAGTTGAGCCGCGTCTGCGTGGCGCCCTTCACGCCCCGCCCCTCCACCTGCCCCGCGCCGACCGCGGCGATCGACTGCTCGAGGTTGTAGCCGCCGGCCTTGCTCGAGCACGAGGACGGATGCGTGAAGCAGGTCAGGCGCTCCTTCTGGTAGCCGTGGAGGACGTCGACGCCGACCGCCGGCCCGGCCCAGAGGACGCCGACCGCGAGCAGCACGGCGAGCAGCCCGATCGCGGCGAGGTGCCGCCACGGCGTCCCCGCGACGAACAGCATCGCGCCGAGCGCGGCGAGGTAGACGAGCGCCGTGCCGAGATCCGGCTGGGCGAACACGAGCGCGACCGGAATCAGCCCGAGCCCGATCACGCGGAGTGTCGTCCCCACCTCGTCGATGCGCCGCGACCGCTCGGCGATGAAGCCGGCGAGCGCGAGCACGAACAGGAGCTTCCCGAACTCCGACGGCTGGAAGGTGAAGAAGCCGACGTTGATCCAGCGCGTCGAGCCGCGCGCCGCGCGGCCGGCGACGAGCACGATCGCGATCAGCCCGATCGTGCCGATGAAGATCGCGCGCCAGTAGCGGCGGTACAGGTCGGGGTCGACGAGCGTCGCGACGACGAGCGCGAAGCCGCCGATCGCCGCGTACACGATCTGGTGGTCGAGGTAGTAGCTCGGATTGCCGCGGACGTCGAACTTCGTCACGCCGGCGATCCCCCAGAGGCCGACGGCGACGAGTCCGGCGACGCCGGCGAGCAGCACCCAGTCGAGCGAGCCGAGGACCGCGACGAGCGCCGGCCCCTCGCGCCGGTCGCGCACCCCCGTCCGTTGGGATCCCGCGTACTCGAGCATCAGTCGGAGTGGATCGGCCCGTTCTGGGTGAGCTTGACGTGGAAGAACTTCGAGAAGACCTGCGCGGCCGCCGGCGCCGCCGCGGTGCCGCCGTGGCCGCCGTTCTCGATCACGGCGCAGACGACGAGCTTCGCCGAGGTGACCGGCCCGTAGCCGCACCACCACGACTGGTTCTGGGTGCCGAGGTAGCCGGGAAGCGACACGACCTTCTCGGCCGTCCCGGTCTTGCCGACGATCGGGACGGGGAACGAGCCGAAGACGGCGTACGACGTCCCGAACGGCATGTGCGTCCCCTCGTACAGCCCCTGCTGGACGACGCGGAGCGCGGCCGGGTCGACGGCGACCTGCTGCGGCGCCGGGATCGCCGGCACGGGCACCGCCGTCCCGTTCGGGTTCTCGACGTCCATCAGCACGTGCGGGGTGACGAGCTTGCCGCCGTTCGCGATCAGGGCGTAGAAGCGCGCCATCTGCAGCGGCGTGACGAGCAGGTCGCCCTGGCCGATCGCGAGCTGGATCGAGTTGCCCGGCTTCCAGATCTGATCGACCTGCCAGTTGTGCGGATCCGTCTTCGGCGTGAAGCGTTGGTGGAGCCACCCGATCGTCGGGACGAGGCCGGAGACCTCCGGACCGGCGTCGGTGCCCGTCACCTGGCCGAAGCCGAACGCCGTCGCCCACTTCTGCAGCGGCTGACCGCGGTCACCCGGCAGCGCGTAGAAGTCGTAGCCCAGGCGGTAGAAGTACGTGTCGCACGAGTAGGCGAGCGCCGTCGGCAGGTCCATCGCCTGGTTCACGTTCGGGTCCCAGTTGTGGAACGTGCGGTGCGAGCGGTCCCCCGGCGCGGTGTACGTCCCGGTGCACGGCAGCGTCGCGTACGGCGAGACGAGGTGCGACTGCATCGCGGCGAGCGCGGTCACGGGCTTGAAGACGGAGCCCGGCGGGTACGTCGCCTGGAGCGCGCGGTTCAGCGACGGGTAGTTCTTCTCCGCAGCGGTCTTCGCGGTCAGCCCCGCCCTGTTCAGGTCCCTGACCGTCACGTGGCCGGCGTAGACGGACGGCTCGTAGCTCGGCGACGACGCCAGCGCGAGGATGGAGCCGTCGTTCGGGTCCATCGCGACGATCGCGCCGCCGCGCGCGGCCCACTGCCCGTTCGCCTGCGCGAGATGGATCCCGTACTGGAGCGCCTTCTCCGCCGCCTGCTGGAGCTTCACGTCGAGGGTCAGCCGCACCGCGTGGCCCGGCTTCGAGAGCTGCGTCACCTGGAAGTCGTCGACGGGACGGCCCATCGCGTCGACCTTGACGCGGGCCGCGCCGGCGACGCCGCGGAGGTACGTGTCGTACGAGGACTCGACGCCCGCCTGGCCGATGACGTCGCCCGGCCGGTAACCCTTCCTGGCGAGCGTCGCCAGCTCGGACGCCGAGATCTCGCCGACGTAGCCGAGTACCTGCGCGGCCAGCGCCCGGTACGGGTACTGGCGCATGTAGGTCGGCGGCGTCTCGACGCCGGGGAACTGCGACGAGTGCTCGGCGAGGTAGTCGACCATCGACGTCCGCGCCGACTCTCGGATCACGACCGGCGTCACGGGGTCGCCCTGGCGCGCCTTGATCGCGGCTGCGATCTCGTAGAGCGGGATGCGCGTCACGCGCGCGAGCGCGCGAAGCTCGTCGTAGCGGTCGACGTAGCTCTTCGGCAGATCGGCCGGCCACAGCTCGACCGCCGTCGTCGCCGTGTTGGAGACGAGCACGTTGCCGTTACGGTCGAGGATGACGCCGCGCGGGGCCTGGATCGCGACCGTCCGCGAGCTGATCGCCTGCGCCTGGCTCACGTACTTCGTCCCCGAGAGCACCTGCAGCGCCCAGAGCCGCAGGAACAGCGCGCCGAAGACGAGGACGACGAGGCCGCCGAGCACCGCGACGCGGAGCGCGAGCCGCGGCGTCAGCCGGTACGGCTCGACGACGCTCTGCTCGCGCGGCAGGAACCGGCGCGACGGCGGGCGCGTCGTCGTGCTAGCCAAGGAGCTGCACCTCGGTTGCCAGGTCGGAGCGGCTCGCCGGTCGCAGCAGCCGTCGCACGAGCGCGTACACCGGCGCGGTCAGCAGCAGGTTCATCGCGATCGCCGGGAGGATCCCGCGCAGCACGGGAACCGCCGGCGCGTGCTCCCCGAGGAAGAAGTGCACGAGCAGGAGCCCGAACGCGTAGAGCACCGTCACGACCGCGACGGAGAGGAACGGCGCGTGCGCACGGTCGCGCCCCGTCGTCTCGCCGTACCGGCCGATCCAGTAGCCGGCGACGGTCAGCATCAGCGAGGTCAGCCCGAGCTGGCCCAGCGTCGCCGTGTCGACGATCAGCCCGGCGAAGAAGCCGCCGACCGCGCCGACGACGGCGCCGCGCAGCAGCGCGACCGAGACGAGCGTCACGAGCAACAGGTCGGGGATGCCGCCCCAGACGTGGATCTGGCTGAGGATCGACACCTGGACGATCGCGGCGACGAACAGCAGCACCGCGGCTTTGACGCCGTCGACGAGGCTCATGGCAGCTTCGGGGCCGGCTTCGTCGAGACGAGCGCCGTCACGGCGTCGAACGACCCGAACCGAGCGTACGGCGCGACCTGCACCTGGACGAAGATCGCGGTGTCGCTGCGGCCGACCGAGGACACCCGCCCGATCGGGATCCCGTACGGGTAGAGATCCGGGTAGCGCGGGTCGCGCGTCCCCTGCGTGACGAGCCGGTCGCCGTCCTGGACGACCTGGTCCTTCGTGACGCGGTCGAGGATCAGCGAGTCGCCCGATCCGCGCCGGACGAGCCCGGTCACGCCCGTCGTCAGGTCCTTCGCGGGGACGGCGCTGTCAGCGTCGGTGATCAGCGTGACGACCGAGGTGGCCGGGCCGACGTTCGTGACGCGGCCGACGAGCCCGTTGTAGGTGACGACCGGCGTGTTCAGGCGGATGCCGGAGTGCGAGCCGGCGGCGATCGTGATCTGTTGCGTGAACGGCCCCGACGGGAACGAGATGACACGCGCGTTGACGGGCCGGTAGTCCTTGGGGAAGGTCGGCCCCTCCTGGTAGGCGAGCTGCTTCTTCAGCTCCGGCACCTGCGCCGCCGCGGCCTGGTACTGCAGCGTCTCGTTGCGCAGCTGCTTCACCTCGCGCCGCAACTTCTCGTTCTCCGACTTCGCCGTGGTCAGCCCGTGGAAGTAGCCGTAGACGTCCCGGAACGGCTGCGCCACCCTCTCGGCGGCGATCTGGAAAGGCCGCAGCGCGGTCGCCCCGGCGCCCTGGATTTCATGGAGCACGCCGCTCGTCGGCGAGCGGAAGGAGACGGTCAGGAGGGCGAGCGCCGCGACGACGAGGACGACGAGCACAAGGCGCCGGACCAGGGTCGCGCGCCCACGGGAGGGGTGGCCCGACTTGGAGCGCTGGACCGACGAGCCCAGCACCGCCACGCGCGCGGTGCGGTTCGGGGGTGCCACAGAGCAAGGTTACCGCGGCAGGCGGAAAGCCGTCCGGTGCGGCGACTTTTCCTAGTAGCGGCGGCCGTTGCGGCTGCGCGCGCGGGCCTTGTTCGAGCGGTGGATCGCCTCGAACTCCTCGAGGCTCCGGCCGGAGCCGACGGCGACGCAGGTGAGCGGGCTCTCCGCCAGGTGGACGGGCATCTGCGTCTCGTGACGGAGCCGCTCGTCGAGGCCGTTCAGCAGGGAGCCGCCGCCGGCGAGGACGATCCCGCGGTCCATGATGTCCGCGGCCAGCTCGGGCGGCGTCTTGTCCAGCGTCGACTTGATCGCGTCGATGATCTGCGTGACGGGCTCGTCGAGGGCGCGGCGGATCTCCTCGGAGGTGAGGATCACCGTCTTCGGCAGCCCTGTGAGCATGTCGCGGCCGCGCACCTCCGCCTGCAGCTCCTCCTTCATGTCCCACGCGGAGCCGATCTCGAGCTTGATCTCCTCGGCGGTCTGCTGCCCGATCAGGAGCTTGTAGTCGCGCTTGATGTGGTTGATGATCGCCTCGTCCATCTCGTCGCCGCCGACGCGCAGCGACTGCGAGACGACGATGCCGCCGAGGCTGATGACGGCGACCTCGCTCGTGCCGCCGCCGATGTCGACGATCATGTTCCCCGTCGGCTCGGCGACCGGGAGGCCCGCACCGATCGCGGCGGCCATCGGCTCCTCGATCAGGTACGCCTGGCGCGCGCCGGCGGAGAGGGTCGCCTCCTCGACCGCGCGCTTCTCGACGCCGGTGACCCCGGACGGGACGCAGACGACGACGCGCGGGTGCGCGAAGCGATGCTGGTGCACCTTCTGGATGAAGTGGCGCAGCATCTGCTCGGTCACGTCGAAGTCGGCGATGACGCCGTCCTTCAGCGGCCTGATCGCCTGGATCGTGCCGGGGGTGCGCCCGAGCATCCGCTTCGCCTCGACGCCGACGGCGTGCACCTCGCCCGAGCGCTGGTCGATCGCCACGACCGACGGCTCGGAGAGGACGATGCCGCGCCCGCGGACGTAGACGAGCGTGTTCGCCGTGCCGAGGTCGACCGCCATGTCACGGCCGCCGAACCCGGTCATCGAGGAGAAGATGCCCATGCGAGTTCCACTCTAGCGGTGTCCTTCCGGAAAGTCGCCGGAAAGGCTCCAGGTTTCCGTGACGATGGGGCGGCTAGCGTCGCGGTATGAACACGGTGAGCCTGATCGGCAACCTCGCGACGGACGTCGAGCTGCGCGAGGTCGGGCCCGACAAGAACGGTGCCCCCAAGAAGGTGGCGAGCTTCCTGCTGGCCGTCGGCCGCGGCGGCGCGGACGGCGGCGCGGACTTCGTGAGCGTGTCGGCCTGGGACCGGCAGGGAGAGCTCTGCGCCGAGTACCTCGAGAAGGGGCGCCGGGTCGGGGTCGAGGGGCGGCTGAAGAGCCGCTCGTGGGAGGAGGACGGAAAACGGCGGACGGCGGTCGAGGTCGTCGCCCGGCGCGTCGACTTCCTCGGCGGCCCGCGCCGGGACGAAGGCGCGGAGGTCATCCCGTTCGAGGCGGCGGCCGCTGGGTAGCGCCGGGCCCTCATAGCGGCGCGCCCGGCGCGCCCGTCCCGGGCGCGCTCACAGGGCTGCGAGGAACTCGCGGATCGCGCGGAGGCACGCGTCCGGCCGTTCGCCGATCAGCAGGTGGCCGCAGTCGGCGATCACGCGCAGGGGGGCGCGCAGGCGGCGCGCGTACTCCATGCCGTCGGCGAGCGGCACCCAGTTGTCCTGGCCGCCCCAGAGGCAGAGGCAGGGGCAGCGAACGCCGTCGAGATCGCGGCGCGGGTCGGTGGCGATCAGCGCCCGCCCGGCGTCGACGGTGTCGGTGTGCTCCGCCGGGCCGGCGAGGAACGCCTCGGCGATCTCCGGGTCGAGCGCGGCCGGATCCGCGAGCCCCCACCAGCCGAACGCGAGCGTGCGTCCGCGCTGCGAGCCCCCGAAGGCGCGACGGTGCCGCGCGACGACGCGGCTCGGCTGCGCGAGTCCGAGCACCGACAGGACGACCTCGGCCGTGCGGCTGCTCGAGGAGATCCCGGGAGCGGCCGCGAGGACGATCCCGGTGACGGCGTCCGGCCGGCGGATCGCCGCGCGGAGCCCGACGAGGCCGCCGAGCGAGTGCCCGACCCAGGGCGCCGGTAGCGCGTCCTCGGCCTCGAGCACGGCGAGCACCGCCTCGGCGAACGGGTCGACCGTCGGCGTCGCGGGCAGCGGCGCGGAGCCGCCGTGCCCCGGCAGCTCCGGCACGATCACCCGGCGCTCGCTGGCGAGCGCGGGCGCGAGCGCGCGCCAGTTCGCCGCCGAGCCGCCCAGCCCGTGGACGAGCACGACCGGCGCCCCCGAGCCGGAGACCGCATAGCGAAGCGGGGTTTCGCGGTACGTGGTCTCCCGCACCCGGAATCCCGGGAGAACCGAGGTGGCGTCCGTCGGCACGAGGCCCTATTCTTCAGGTGTATGGATGCTTCGGTGGGGCGGGTCGAGTGAGGCCCGTCGGATCGACAAGCGAGGGTCTGGACTAGCCCGTCCGAGCGCGCAGCGCCGGCGGGCTTTTTCGTTCCCGGGGAAGGAGCAGGACGGAATGGCGAATCACCTCACGCCCGAGGAGCTGTCGAAGGAGTTGGGGATCGATCGGCAGGAGGTGATCCGGGTCTGCATGCAGGAAGGCGTGCCGATCTATCACGGGAAGATCGACAAGTACCTCTTCCAGGTGCAGCTCCAGGCGCTGAGCGGGCAGGCTTCCGCCAGCTGAGCTTTCCCGGGCGTCAGGCGCTCTTGCGCGCCGGCGCCTTCCGAGTGCTTCGAGAGCCGCTCCCCTTCGCGGGAGCGGCTTTCGTCTTCGAGGAGGGCTTCGCGGCCGAGCCGCTCTCCGCGCCCTCGCGGCGGCCCTGCGCGTCCGCCACGCTTCGCCGCAGCGCCTCCATCAGGTCGACGACCGGCGTCTCGGGCGCCGGCTCCGGCCGCGTGATCTCCTGACCCGCGAGCTTCGCCTCCAGCATCGCCCGCAGGTCGTTGCGGTACTCGTTCTCGAAGTCCTCGGCGTGCCACTCGCCGACGAGGCTGTCGATCACCTGCCCCGCCAGCTCGAGCTCCGCCTTGCGCACCTCGGTCGACGCGACCGCCTCTTCGATCTCGTCCTTCGCGCGGACGTCCTCGGCGTAGAACAGCGTCTCGAGCACGAGCGCGTCCCCCTGCGGACGGATCAGGCTGAGGTTCTCCTTGCCCCAGAGCACGAACTTCCCGACCGCCGCCATCCCGCTCTCCTGCATTGCCCGGAGCAGCAGCACGTACGGCCGGCGCTGCGCCTCGGCGCTCGCGGGAGCGAGGTAGTAGGTCCTGTCGAAGAACACCGGATCGACGTCCTCGAGCTTCACGAAACGGAGGATCTCGATCGACTGCGAGCGCTGGAGCGCGACCGACTCGAGATCGGACTCCTCGACGATCACGAACTCGCCCTTCGCCACCTCCCACCCCTTCACGAGCTCGTCGGCCTCGACGTCCCGCTCGTGGAAGGGGCACCACCGCTTCTGCTTGATCGGCGTGCCGCACTCCCGGTGCAGAGTGCGGAAGGACACGTCCTCCCGCTGGGTCGCGAGCGCGAGCCCGATCGGGATGTTGACGAGCCCGAAGCTGATGGATCCGTTCCAGATCGTGCGCATGGCTACGAAAGTCTAGAGGGACCAGCGAGTTTCGCCTTCCCCCGCCGCTTCCCTTCCTGCGTACGATGAAACCCGTGACGACGACCGCAGCGCTGGTTCCCGAGGCACCCTCGCCGCTCGAGACCCGCACGGCACCCGCCCTCTGGCGCTACGCCCTCGACCAGGGCCACGGCTTCCCCTCTCATCTGGCGGAGGGGACCGAGGGCTGGACGCCGGTGACCTGGGAGGCCGCCGGAGAGCGGATCGACGCGCTCGCGAACGCGCTCCTCGCGCGCGGCGTGCGCGCGGGCGACGCGGTCGCCGTGCTCTCGCGGACACGCCTCGAATGGGTGCTCCTCGACTGGGCGATCATGTCGATCGGCGCCGTCGTCGTCGGCCTCTATCCGACCAACTCGGCGAAGGAGTGCGCGTACATCCTCGGCCACTCGGAGACCGTCCTCGCCTTCGTCGAGGACGGCGAGCAGCGGGCGAAACTCGAGTCCGTACGCGCCGAGCTGCCCGGGCTGCGCGAGATCGTCGACTTCGAGGACCTCGCGGCCGTCGAGCGCGACGGACGCGCGTACGCGTCCGAGCATCCGAACGCGCTCGCCGACGCGTCCGCGGCCGTCGCCGAGGACGACCTCGCGACGCTGATCTACACGTCGGGAACGACCGGCCCGCCGAAGGGGTGCATGCTGACGCACAAGAACCTCGTCGCCGCCGCGCTCCGCGTCGACCCGGAGCTCGAGGGCGAGAACGACGTCATCCTCCTCTTCCTGCCGCTCGCCCACAGCTTCGGGCGTCTCGTCCACCAGTCCGCCGCGCACTACGGCGCGACGGTCGCCTTCTGCGCCGAGGCGTTGCGGGTGCCGGAGGCGCTCCAGGTCGTGCGCCCGACCGTCCTGCCGGCGGTGCCGCGCGTCTACGAGAAGATCCACGCGAACGTCCTCGGCGAGATCGAGCACAGCGGCGGCGCGAAGCGCGCGATCGGCCGCTGGGCCCTGGGCGTCGGCGCGCGCGCGAGCCGGCTCCGCCGCGACGGCAGGCCTGTGCCGGCGATGCTGCGCGCGGAGGAACGCGTGGCAGACGCGCTCGTCTTCTCGAAGGTGAAGCAGCGGCTCGGCGGCCGCCTGCGCCTCGGCGTCTCCGGCGCCGCTCCGCTCGGCGTCGACGTGCTCGAGTTCTTCAACTCGCTCGGAATGCTCGTCGTCGAGGGCTACGGGCTGACGGAGACGTCGAGCTCGACGACGGTGAACGAGCCCGACGACTTCCGCTTCGGCACGGTCGGGCACCCGGTTCCCGGCTGCGAGCTGATGCTCGCCGACGACGGCGAGATCCTCGTCCGCGGGGACACGATCTTCGCCGGCTACTACAAGGACCCGGAGGCGACCGCCGCGACGTTCACGGAGGACGGCTGGTTCCGCACCGGCGACGTCGGCGAGATCGACGCGGACGGCTTCGTGAAGATCACCGACCGCAAGAAGGACCTGATCATCACCGCCGGCGGGAAGAACATCGCTCCGCAGAACCTCGAGAACGCGCTGAAGGCGTCGCGCTTCGTCTCGCAGGCGATCGTCGTCGGCGACCGCCGCCCGTACGTCGTCGCGCTCATCACGCTGGACCAGGACGAGGTCGCCGCGTCGGGACGCGATCCGCACGAGCTGGTCCAGGAACTCGTCGACGACGTCAACCGCGACCGCGTGCGCGTCGAGCAGATCAAGCGCTTCCTGATCGTCCCGCGCGACTTCTCGCAGGAGACGGGAGAGGTGACGCCGACGCTGAAGCTGCGCCGCCGCGTCATCCACGAGAACTTCGCCGCCGAGATCGACGAGCTCTACAGTTGAGGGCGGCGTCTCGGTGAAGGACGGATTCCTCTTCGCCTCGGCGTTCCTCGCCAGCGCGGTCGAGATGGTCGAGGCGCTGACGATCGTGCTCGCCGCCGGCGTCACGCGCGGCTGGCGCTCCGCGCTACTCGGCCTCGGCGCCGCGGTCGTCGCGCTGACCGCGATCGTCGCGGTGCTCGGCCCGGCGCTGACCATGATCCCGATCTCCGCGCTGCGGCTCGTCGTCGGCGCACTGCTGCTCGCGTTCGGGATGCAATGGCTGCGCAAGGCCATCCTCCGCGCGAGCGGATTCGTGGGGATGCACGACGAGGACGCGATCTACGCGCGCGAGCTCGAGGAGGCCCGCGCCGCAGGGCACGAGGAGCGCGCCGGGATCGACTGGTACGGCTTCACGCTCTCGTTCAAGGGCGTGCTGCTGGAAGGGCTCGAGGTCGCGTTCATCGTCATCACGTTCGGGAGCGCGCAGGGGAACATCGCGCTCGCCGCGCTCGCAGCCGGCGTCGCCCTCGTGCTCGTCACGATCGTGGGCGTCCTCGTGCGCGCGCCGCTCGCGCGCGTCCCGGAGAACACGCTGAAGTTCGCCGTCGGCGTGATGCTGACGACGTTCGGGATCTTCTGGTCGGCCGAGGGCGCGGGCGTCCACTGGCCCGGCGGCGACGCGGCGCTTCCCGGTGCGCTCGCCTTCGTCATCCTCGTCTCGCTCGCGGCGGTCGCGGCGTTTCGCCGTCGCCGGCTCGCGCCTTCGCCTGCATGAAGCACGTCGCCGCCTTCGGCCGCTTCTGGTGGAACTTCATCGTCGGCGACGACTGGCGCGCCGCGGCGGGCATCCTCGCGTCGATCGGCGTCACCGCCGCGCTCGTCGCCCTCGGCTGGAACGCCTGGTGGTTCCTTCCCGCCGCGACCGCGGTCGTGCTCTGGCTGTCGCTTCTCCGCGCGACCCGGCAGCGAGCCTAGCCGGTGATCCGGCGAGCGCCGTCGTAGGTGGCGGCGTACCAGTCCTCGCTGAGGCTGGAGATCTTGACGACGTCGCCGGTGTGCGGCGCGTGGACGAACTGGCCGCCGCCGATGTAGATGCCCACGTGGCCGAGCCCGTCGAAGAAGACGAGGTCACCCGGCTCGAGCTGGTCGCGCGAGACGGGCACGCCCATGTTCCACTGCGCGCCCGTGTAGTGCGGGAGCGACACGCCGACCTGCGCGTAGACGTACGCGACGAACCCGGAGCAGTCGAACCCGGCCGGGCTCGATCCGCCCCACACGTACGGCGTGCCGAGGTAGCGGAGCGCGATGGCGACGACGCCGGTGTACTGCGACGGCGGCGCGACTGCGATCCCGTCCGGCGTCGACGCGCTCGTGCCGAAGCCCGGATCCTGCGTCTGGAGCAGGCTCTGCTGCTGCGAGAGCCGCGCCTGCGCCTCGCGGGCGAGCTGGAGCTGCCTCGCGTGCTGCGCGGCGATGAGATGCGCGATCTCGCCCTTGATCGAGCTGTAGAGCCGCTGCTCGCTGTCGCGCTCGCTGGTGATCGCCGCCTTCGCGGCGGCGCGTTGCCGCACGAGTCGCGTCTGCTCGGCCCGCGCGCGCTCGAGGACCCGCTCGTGCGTCGCGATCTGCCGCTTGAACGAGATCACCTGGTCCATGACGGCGACGTCCTGCGACGACACCGACTGCACCGTCTCGATCCGGTTGACGAGGTCGGAGATGCTCTGCGCGCCGAGGAGCACCGCGAGCGTCGACTGGTCGTCGCGCGTCGTGTAGATGGCGACGAGGCGCTGCGCGAGCGCCGCCTGCGAGCGCTTCAGGTTCGCGCGCGCGACGTGCAGCGCCTGCTTGTTGATCGTGAGGCTGCGCTCGATCTGGTAGAGCCGGCCCGTCGCCTCGTCGTACGCGTTGACGGCGCGCTGGACGCTCGCGTCGAGCTGCTGGAGCCGGCCCAGCACCTGCTCCGCCTGCGCCTGCTTGGCTGCGATCGAGGGGTCGCCGGTGGCGCTGCCGGCCGCGACGCAGGCCGCAGCGATGGCGATGACGATCACCGGCGCCTGTCGTGTCAAGAACCGAATGACGCTCTCCGACGGTCGTTTACGGCAGGCGCACCGAGGTCTCGGTACGTCACAAGCTCGTGAGGCTAGCAGCGTACCCGGACGCCTGCAACTGGGTAACGCGCTCAAAGTCGCTGCATTTCAGCGATGAAACACCAGGAAACACCCGTACTTCGGTACGCACAAACTCCTGATTCTCGCCCCGATGCTGTGCTACGGTCCGGCGACCGTGAGCGGCCGAAGGACACGATCCGCGGCGCGGCTCGCAGGCCTTTCTGCGGTGCTCGTCGCCGCCGTCGTCTCGACGGCGGCGGCCTCGAACCCGCATCGCCAGGCGTCGCTGCGCGTGCGCGCACAGACCCTCGACACGCGCTCGCACAGGGCCCTGCTCGAACTGTACGCCCTCGATTCCCGCCTCGGGTCGGCGCAGGTGCAGCTGAGGCAGCTCGAGCGCGAGTCGGCGCGACTGCAGACGGCGCAGCGCGATCTCGCGCAGCAGGTCGCGGCCGCGCGGCAGACCGTGACCGTCTCGGAGCAGCTGCTCGCGGAGCATCTGCGCGAGCTGTACGAGCAGGGCGACGTCGACCCACTCGCCGTCGTGCTCGGCGCAGAGTCGCTCGACGACGCGCTGACGCGACTCGACGATCTCAAGCGCGTCACCGACCAGAGCCGCCAGATCGCCACGGCGACGCGAACCGCGCAGGCGCGGCTCGTCCGCCTGCAGGCGACGCTCGACGGCCGCCGCGCGCAGGTCGACGCGGCGCTCGCCCGCGCACGCGCATCCGCGCTCGCGCTCGCGGCCGCACGCGCGAACCGCATCGCGTACATCGGCCGGCTCCACCGCGAGCGGCAGCTCGCCGCCGCGCAGATCGCGGCGCTGGCCGTGACCGCGCAGCGCGTCCAGGTGAAGTCGCAGTCGATCCAGCAGTCGGCGACGACCCCCGATCCGGCGGCCGCGACGACGACGACCACGACGACGCCGGTGACGGCGCCCTCGCCGGGTCACACGCTCACCGTCTCCGCCACCGGCTACTCGCTTCCGGGACACACGGCCACCGGGATGCCGGTCGGTTGGGGCATCGTCGCCGTCGACCCGTCCGTCATCCCGCTCGGCACGCAGCTGACCGTTCCCGGCTACGGCGAGGCGGTCGCCGCCGACGTCGGCAGCGCCGTCCGGGGCGCGATGATCGACCTCTGGTTCCCGACGCTCGCGCAGGCGCGTGCCTGGGGGCGCCGGACGGTGACGATCACGCTCCACTAGACTTTCCGGGGCCCTCAGGAGGCCCAGCAGCTGAGCGACGTGCTCCAGACAGCCGAGGAGCGGCGGACCGATCCGCTCCGCGTCCTGATCGTGGACGACCACGACTTGTTCCGCAGCGGGCTGCGCAACCTGCTCGAGGAACAGGGCGTCGTGCTCGTCGGCGAGGCCGCGACCGGCGCCGAGGCGGTGAAGCTCGTCCGCGAGCGCAATCCGGACGTCGTCGTCATGGACCTGAACATGCCGGGAATGAGCGGCATCGACGCGACGCGTCACATCTCCGCGATCGCCCCGCTGACCCGCGTCGTGATGCTGACGATCTCCGACCAGGACGGCGACGTGATGGACGCGATCCTCGCGGGCGCGTGCGGCTACCTGCTGAAGGACGCGTCGATCCAGGACCTGATCTCGGGGATCGAGGCGGCCTCACGGGGCGAGTCGTTGATCTCGCCGCACATCGCGGCGAAGGTACTGCAGCGCGTGCGCGCGAGGAGCACGCAGCCGGAGGTCGCGAGCACGATCCGCGCGGAGCTGTCGGACCGCGAGATCGAGGTGCTGAAGCTGATCGCGAACGGCAAGGACAACGGGGTGATCGCCGCCGAGCTGCACATCAGCCCGAAGACGGTGAAGAACCACATCTCGAACATCCTCATGAAGCTGCAGATCGACAACCGCATCCAGGCGGCGGTCTACGCCGTCCGCAGCGGGATCGTCTGAGCGCTCCGCCCGCTACGGCGCCGCGACCCTGAGGCTCCGCGTCCGCTCGCGCAGCGGGCCGAGCAGCCCGCGCAGCCGCGCCAGCTCGCCGTCGGCGAGGCGCAGCCGGGCCGCGAGCGAGGCGAGCTCGGCGGTGAAGCGCGACGGGTCGCCGCCGCCGGCCTCGCGGACGACCTCGCCGAGCCGGCGTTCGAGCCGCAGCCGCTCGGCCTCGAGGGCGAGCGCCTGCGCGTAGCCCTCCGTCAGCGTGTCCTCGAGCCGCTCCAGGGTCGGCGCGTCCGCGCCGTCGGCGGGGGCGCTCAGCAGCGCCTGGATCTCCTGCACGACGGGGGTGTCGTCCGGCGCGTCCACGGGTCCGGGCTCGATTATCGGACGGACCGGCGCACGCGGTAAGGGCCGCGGGTCCCATCTTCTCGGGCCGGGCGACCCATCCCGCCCGGCGGCTCCGAGTTGACGCGCGGGAGGCGCGTCCGAAGAATGGGGCCGTCGTGCCCGGTCGTGTCCGCGCCGCCGCCGCGGTCCTGCTCGCCGCATCCGTCGCGCCCGCAGCAGCGGGCGCCGCCCCGCATGCGCCGGGCGCCCCGCTCGCGCTCCGGCTCGAGCGCGCACTCCAGGCGCCCCACGTCAGCCTCGCCGCGTCCGGGGCCGCCGTCCTCGACCTCTCCACCGGCCGCGCCGTCTTCCTCCACAATCCCTCGCTGCCGCTCCTGCCCGCCTCCAACGAGAAGCTCGCGGTCACCTACGCGGCGCTGACCGCGCTCGGCCCGGCGTTCCGGATCGAGACCGACGTGCTCGGCGAGGGACGCCGGGTCGGCTCGGTGTGGAAGGGCGACGTCGTGCTCAAGGGCTACGGCGACCCGCGCCTCTCCTCCGCAGACCTCGGCTCGCTCGCCCGCCAGGTGCGGGCGGCCGGGATCACCGCGGTCGCGGGCCGGATCGTCGGCGACGAGACGTGGTTCGACGCCCGTCGCACCTCGCCGGGCTGGAAGGCGGCGTTCTACATCGGCGAGTCGCCGCCGCTGTCGGCGCTGATCGTCGACCGCGGGCTCGTCGGCTCGTGGACGTCGCGGAACCCCGCGCTGACCGCGGCGCAGCTGTTCCGGAAGGCGCTCGTCCGCGCGGGGGTCCACGTCGCGCGCGCCGCCGTGCTCGGCGCGGCGGCGGCGACCGCGGTGCCGCTCGCCTCGGTCGACTCGCCGACCCTCGCCTCGATGGTCGACGTCATGGACCACGAGAGCGACAACTTCACCGCCGAGATGCTCGTGAAGGAGCTCGGGGCGGTGCAGGCGAACCGCGGCACGACGGCGGCCGGCGCCGGCGTCGTCGCAGGGCTGCTCGCCCAGGCGCACGTGCCGATGGAGGGCGTCCGCATCGTCGACGGCTCCGGGCTGTCGCTGCTCGACCGGATGACCGCGCGGTCGCTCGTCTCGCTCCTCCAGGTGATGTGGAACGACCCCGGCGTCCGGCCCGAGTTGCTGGCGTCGCTGCCGGTCGCGGGCCGGAGCGGCACGCTGGCCGACCGGATGCGTCAGGGCGCCGCCACGGGGATCGTGCGGGCGAAGACCGGGACGACCGACAACGCCTCGGCGCTGTCCGGCTTCGTCGGCGACCGCTACGCGTTCTCGGTGCTCGAGAACGGCTGGCCGGTGTCCTACGCCTGGGCCCGGACGGCCCAGGACCGGTTCGCGACGGTCCTAGCCGGGACGCCCTAGCAGATCCAGCAGGTCGGCCTCGGTCAGGAGCGGCACGCCCGCCTTCTGCGCCTTCGTCAGCTTCGAGGCGCCCGGCTCCTCGCCGACGATCACGCCGGTCGTCTTCGACGAGACCGAGTCGGAGACCTTCGCGCCGAGCGCCTCGAGCGCCGCTTTCGCCTCCTCGCGCGTGAAACGCTCGAGCGTTCCGGTGATCACGTAGATCCGCCCGCTGAGCGGCCCCTCCCGCGGCCGCTCCTCCTCGCCGGTGACGAAGCGGAGCCCGAGCTCGCGCAGCTCGCCGACGAGGCGGCGGTTGTCGTCGTCGCCGAACCACTCGGCGATCGCCTCGGCCCGCTCCGGGCCGATCCCGTCGACCTGCTCGAGCTCCTCCAGGCTCGCGCCCGCCAGGCTGTCGACGTCGCCGAAGTGGCGGGCGAGCGTCTGCGCGGTCACCCAGCCGACGTCGGGGATGTTCAGGCCGAAGAGGACGCGCGAGAACGGGATCGCCTTCGACGCCTGGATCGCGGCGACCGCGTTGCGGGCCGAGATCTCGCCGAAGCCGTCGAGCTCCATCAGCTGCTCCGAGGTCAGCCGGTACAGCTCGGGGATCGAGCGGACGAGGCCGAGGTCCCAGAGACGGCGCACCGTCTGCTCGCCGACGCCGTCGATGTCCGCCGCGGCCATCACCCAGTTGTTCAGCGACTCGAGCCCGCGCGACGGGCACGCGCGGTTCGGGCAGCGGTGCATCGCCTCGCCCTCCGGCTTGACGACCGGGGTGCCGCAGAGCGGGCAGTGCGTCGGCATCCGGAACGGCTTCGTGCCGCGCCGGTGCGGGCCGGCCGGCCCGACGATCTGCGGGATGACGTCGCCCGCGCGCTGGACGATCACGTCGTCGCCCTCGCGGATGTCCTTCCGGTTGATGTCCTCCTCGTTGTGGAGCGTGGCGCGCGAGATGGTGACGCCGCCGACCTCGACCGGCTCGAGCATCGCCCACGGGTTGAGCGCGCCGGTACGGCCGACGCGGATGGCGATCTTGTTCAGCCGCGTCGTCGCCGTCATCGGCGCCCACTTGAACGCGCGAGCCCAGCGCGGGCGCTCGTGCAGCGAGCCGAGGCGCGCCTGCTGGTCGAACGAGTCGACCTTGATCACGATCCCGTCGATCTCGTAGTCGAGCTCGGCGCGCCGCAGCTCCCAGGCGCGCACCGCCTCGGCGATCTCCTCGACGGACTCGACCCGCTGCGCGTACGGGTTCGTCGGGAAGCCGCGGTCGCGCAGCCAGAGCAGCGTCTCCCAGTGCGTCTCCAGGGTGTCGAGCCCCTCGCGCACGCCGGTGCCGTAGACCCAGATCGATAGCGGCCGCGCCGCCGTGATCGTCGAGTCCTTCTGCCGGAGCGACCCCGCGGCGGCGTTGCGCGGGTTCGGCGCGGGCGGCTTCCCGTCGGCGGCGAGCCGCTCGTTGAAGGCGCGGAAGCCGGAGAGCGGCATGTAGATCTCGCCGCGTACCTCGACGAGCGGCGGCGCGTCGTCGCCGCGCATCCGCAGCGGGATCGACCTGATCGTGCGGAGGTTCGGCGTCACGTCCTCGCCCTGCACGCCGTCGCCTCGCGTCGCCCCGCGGACGAAGAGGCCGTTCTCGTAGACGAGGTTGATCGCCGAGCCGTCGATCTTCGGCTCGAGCACGTACGCGACCGGCTCATCCGTGCCGAGACGCTTGTGGACGTCGTCCGCCCATTTCGCGATCGCCTCGTCGGTCGTCACTTTCTCGAGCGAGCCCATCGGCGACAGGTGCCGGACCTTCCGGAACTGCGCCGACGGCGGCGCGCCGATCCGCTGCGTCGGCGAGTCCGGGGTGACGAGCTCCGGGTGCTCCGCCTCGATCGCGGCGAGCTCGTCGTAGAGCGCGTCGTACGCGGCGTCGTCCATGATCGGCGCGTCGTCGACGTAGTACGCGATCAGCGCGCGGGTCAGCAGCTCGCGCAGCTCGGCGGCGCGCTTCGCGGTATCAGAGGACGGCAAGCAGCTCCTCCGCCGTGTCGACGATCGCGTCGGGCTCCTCCGCCTCGAGCCGCTCGCGCCCGTGGATGCGGCCCCAGGTGACGCCGATCGCGTGCATGCCGGCGGCCTTCGCGGCCCGCATGTCGAACGGGGAGTCGCCGACGTACGCGGTCTCGGCCGGTTCGGCGTGCAGCCGCTCGGCGGCGAGCAGCAGCGGCTGCGGATCCGGCTTGTGCCGCTCCGTCTCGTCCCCGCCGACGACGGTCTCGAACAGGTGCTCGATCGGGACGCGGGCGAAGGCGAGCTCGACGGTGCTGCGGCGCTTCGCCGTCACGACTCCGAGCCGGCGCCCCTCGTCGTGGAGCTGCTCGAGCGCGTCGAGCATGCCGCGACACGCCTCGAGCTCGTCGTGGAGCGGCTCGTTGTGCGCTCGGTAAGCGCTGACGAGCTCGTCGACGCGGTCGGGGGCGAGCGCGGCCATCTGCGCCTCGAGCCCGGGCCCGCCGACGGCACGCATCAGCTCGTCGTCGGCGTACTCGCGCCCGAGCACCTCGCGGGTCGCGTGGCGCATCGACGCGAGGATGATCGCGCCGGAGTCGACGACGGTGCCGTCGAGATCGAAGAGGACGACGGGGAAGCGCATCGCGGGCCATCGTATCGGCGCACTCGATACGGTTCGTCGCGTGCCGGAGGTCTCGGAGTTCCGCTTCCTCGTCGTCCCGCACACGCACTGGGACCGCGAGTGGTACCTCCCGTTCGAGCTCTTCCGGCTGCGCCTCGGCGGGGTGGTCGACGGCGTCCTCGACACGCTCGAGCGCGACCCCGGGTTCACGTCGTTCACGCTCGACGGGCAGGCGATCGTGCTCGAGGACTACGTCGAGGTGCGGCCGGACGAGGAGCCGCGGCTGCGGGCGCTGCTCGCGGCGGGCCGGCTCGAGGTCGGGCCGTGGTACGTGCTGCCGGACGAGATCCTCGTCGGCGGCGAATCGCTCGTCCGCAACCTGCTCCTCGGGCGCCGGGTCTGCCGGCGGTTCGGCGCCGAGCCGAGCGCCGCCGGGTACGAGCCGGACAGCTTCGGGCATCCCGCCCAGCTGCCGCAGCTCCTCGCGGGGTTCGGGCTGCGGACGTTTCTCTTCTCGCGCGGGCTCGGCGACGAGATCGACGACGTCGGCGTGCTCTTCCGCTGGCGCGCCGGTGACGCCGAGGTCGTCGCGAGCCAGATGCTCCCGCACTACGACAACTTCGCGCGGCTCTCGTCGGCGGACGACGCCGCGAAGCGGGTCGACGCGATCGTCGCGCGATTCGGCGGGCTGCTCGAGCGCGCGCACTGCGACACCGTCGTGCTCGCAAACGGCTCCGACCACCTGCCGATCCAGCCCGAGCTGCCGGGGATCTGCGCCGCGCTCGAGCGGCACTTCGGCACGACGTTCGGGATCGGCCGGTCCTCGGGGTTCCACCCTGCGGCGGGCGCACTCCCGGTGCTCGAGGGCGAGCTCGTCGGCAGCCGGCTCCAGAACCTGCTCCGCGGCGTCAACTCGGCGCGCATGCACCTGAAGCAGGCGAACGAGCGGGCCGAGCGCCGGCTGCTCTCGGCGGAGACGGTCGTCGCGCTCCGATCGCTGCGCGACGGCTCGCCGTTCCCGTCCCCGGACGTCCGGCTCGCCTGGCGCGACCTGCTGCGGAACCACCCGCACGACTCGATCTGCGGGTGCTCCTGCGACGAGGTCCACCGCGACATGGCCGTCCGCTACGAGCAGCTCGACCGGACGCTCGACCAGCTCGAGCGCACGGCGCTCGGCGTCGGCGGCGCGCTCGTCAACCCGCTGCCCTACCGACGTACACGGCTCGTCGAGCGGGACGGACGGGAGGCGGCCGTCGAGCTGGACGGGTTCGAGGCACGTCGCCTCCCCTTCGACGACCCGGTCGAGGCGCCGCTCCCCGACGGGCCCGCGATCGACAACGGCGTCCTCCGCGTCGAGGCGCTCGCGGACGCGACGCTCGCGGTGACCGACCTGCGCGACGGGCGCCGGCTCGAGGGCCTGCACGCGGTCGAGGACGAGCCAGACGTCGGCGACCTCTACACGTTCTGCCCGGGCGGGCCGGTGCGCCGCGCGGTGCCCGCCGCCGGCCGCGTGCTCCGGAACGGGCCGCTCGTCTTCGAGCTGCTCGTCGAGTCGGCGCTTCCGGGGATCGCGATCTCCACCGTCGTCCGGCTGGTCCGCGGCATCGACCGCGTCGAGCTCCGGACGACGATCGAGAACAGCGCCTCCGACCACCGGCTTCGCGTCCTCTTCCCGGTGACGACCGTCGAGGACGAGGTGCGCGCGGAGTCGCAGTTCGCCGTCGTCCGCCGCCCGCTCCGCCCGCCGGCGCCGCGCGCCCCCTGGGTCGAGCCGCCGGTGGCGACCGCGCACACGCTCGGAGCAGTGGCGCTGGGACCGCTCGCGCTGCTGACGAAGGGTCTCCCGGAGTACGAGGCCGGCCCCGGCGGCCTGCGGCTGACGCTCCTGCGCTGCGTCGGCACGATCTCGCGCCCCGCGGGCCTGCCGACGCGCGCGCTCGCCGCCGGCCCGGACCTCGCGACGCCCGAGGGACAGTGCCACGGCACGCACGTGCTCGAGTACGCGCTCCGGCTCGACGGTGACCGCCTGTCCGACGCGGCCCTCGTTCGCGCCGGTCAGGACTACCGCACCGACTTCCTCGAGGGCGACCCGTTCGAGCAGCCGCTCGGGCTCGAGGGCGACGTCGTCTTCTCGTGCCTGAAGGGTGCGGAGGACGGCGACGGGCTCGTCCTGCGCGTCTTCAACCCCGGACGCGAGCCTGCGACCGCGACCGTCCGCGGCGTGCGCCTGCAGAAGGCTCGCCTCGACGAGGAGCTCGACCTCGGGACGGTCGACGGGACCCTCGAGCTGGGGCCGCGCGAGATCGCGACGCTCCGCGTCGTTCAGTAGCCGACCGAGACGAGGTAGAGCCCCCACGGCGGCGCCGTCGTGCCGGCCTCGGCGCGGTGGCGGCCGTCGAGCAGCGGCTCGATCTCCTCGGGGCCGAGCTCGAGCATCGTGCCGACGAGGCTCCGGACCATGTGGCGGAGATAGCTGTCGGCGGTGATCTCGAAGTCTAGGTGGTCGCCGCGTCGGACCCACTCGGCGCGCTCGACGATCCGGACGAAGACCTCGTGCTGCGTCTCCGTCGGCGTGAAGGCGCGGAAGTCGTGCTCGCCGGGGAGCAGCGCGGCGGCCGCGGCGAGCCGTTCCTCGTCGAGCGGGCGCGGCACCCACCAGCTCCGGCGCGTCTCGAACGGCGACGGCGTCCGCCGGTTGAGGATCCGGTAGCGGTAGCTGCGCGAGCGCGCGGAGTGGCGCGCGTGGAAGTCCGGCGCCGCGGGCTCGGCCGCGAGCACGGAGATCTCGTCGGGCAGCCGCGTGTTCAGCGCCTCGGGGGCGCGCTCCGGCGGCGGGCCGCCCGTGACGTCCACCGACGCGACCTGGCCGAGCGCGTGCACGCCGGCGTCGGTGCGGCCGGCGACGGCGAGTCCCTCCAACGACGCGAACGTCGCGGCGAGCGCATCGCGCAGCGCACCCTCGACGGTCGGGAGCCCCGGCTGCGCCGCCCATCCGTGGAAGGGCGTCCCGTCGTACTCGATCGTCAGCCTGAGCCGCACGTCAGGCGCTCCTGACAATGCTTGTGAGGAGTGCCTTATGTTCTAGCGTTTTGCACATGGGATGATACACTCTACTTAGCGAATGCCCGTCGAGCACGTCTTCCTGCTGCAGCGCGTCCAGCCTGCCATGGTCGGACTCATCGACGGGTCGCTGTCGACGCTCGCGCCGATCTTCGGCATCGCGCTCGCCACGCACCAGCCCCGCTACGCCTTCATCGCCGGCCTCGTCACCGCGCTCGGCGCCGCGGTCAGCATGGGCTTCTCGGAGGGCCTGTCGGACACGGGTGAGCTGACCGGCCGCGGCAACCCCCTGGTGCGCGGCGCGATCACCGGCGGCGGCACCTTCTTCGGCGGCATCCTGCACACGCTCCCGTTCCTCATCCCCCACTTCGGCGTCGCCCTGATCACGGCGATGGTCGTCGTCGCGGTCGAGCTCGTCGTCCTCGCCTTCCTCCGCTGGCGCTACTTCGAGGACAGCTTCGTCCGAGCCCTCGGCCTCGTCACGCTCGGCGGCATCATCATCGCCGCCGTCAGTGCCGGCCTCGGTAGCGTCCTAGGCACGGCCTAGGACGCTGAGAGTCGGAACTCCGCGCACCGGAGAGCGCGGTCTCCGGTGCGCTCCGTGCTGGTCTTGCCTGTGATGGTCCAGGCCGGTTGCCTACCCCGGCGCGTGCACGCGTGCCCTCCGGGCATGCCTGCCCGCTGCTCCGCGGTCGGCTAACGCGAAACCGCGTTAGCCGACCCGCCTTTGCCGTTACGAGCTTCAGCGCGACCTGGGCTGGACGCTAAGGCAGGCGACAGCCGCCTTGGCGGGAGGCCGACCCAGCGGTCGGGCGCGCCGAAGGCCCGGCCGACCGCGACGGGGCAGCCAAGCCGCCGAGAGCATCGCAAGCGAGAACAGCACGGAGCGAGCCGGAGACCGCGCTCTCCGGCTCGCGCAGTTCCTTCTCAGACTGGTCGACTACGGAACGTAGTCGACCAGTTCCAGGTAGACCATCTCGGCCGCGTCGCCGGGGCGGTGGCCCAGCTTGACGATGCGGGAGTACCCACCCGGGCGCTCGGCCATGCGCGGGCCGACGTCGGCGAACAGCTTGTGCACGGTCTCCTGCGAGCGCAGGTACGAGAGCGCCTGCCGGCGGGCGTGGAGGTCGCCGCGGCGGCCGAGGGTGATCATCTCCTCGGCGATCGGCTTGACCGCCTTCGCCTTGGCCTCGGTCGTCTTGATCCGCTCGTGCTCGATCAGCGAGCACGTGAGGTTCGCGTACAGCGCCTTGCGGTGCGCCGCGTCGCGGCCGAGCTTCTTGCCCCTGCTCGCGTGCCGCACGGCGTTACTCCAGGCCTCCGCCGTTGTCGCCGCGGAGGGTGAGACCGTGCTGCGCGAGCGTCTCCTTGACTTCCTCGATCGACTTCTTGCCGAAGTTCGGGATCGCCGCGAGCTCGTTCTCCGTCTTCATCACGAGGTCGCCGATCGTCTCGATGCCGACGCGCTTGAGGCAGTTGTACGAGCGGACGCCGAGCTCGAGCTCCTCGATCGGG
>DATKNT010000091.1:0-14106 GCA_035541175.1 Gaiellaceae bacterium | reverse complement strand
ATCCTCCTGTTCATGACGATCCGCGCCTACCGCGGCCACTTCTCGGCCGAGCACCACCACGGCGTCGAGATCGCCGGGATCTACTGGCACTTCGTCGACGTGATGTGGATCGTCGTCTACACGACGGTCTACATCCTCTAGTTCACGCGCCTCGTGCGGCACAACCCGCTCAGCAGCGAGGCCGAGGCGTTTCGCTTCCTCGGCGTCGTCATTCTCGGCGCGATCGTCATCGTCGCCGCTGCGTACCTCAACACGTGGCTCGGCGTCGCGGCAGCAGTCGTGGTGATCGCAGCGGTCGTGCGCTGGGTCAGAGGCTGATGCGGTAGCGGACCTCGGCGGCGTCGACTCCGAGGTGCGGCTCGACCTTGCGGCCCCACTCGGAGACGTCGAGCGTCCAGCCCTCGCGCTCGTAGAACCGCCGCGCCCGCGGGTTGGCCTCGAGCACCCAGAGGATCGCCGCCGGGAAGCCGCGCGCCCGCAGCGCCTCGAGCGACGCGCGCATCAGCGCGGCGCCCGCGCCGCCTCCCCACGCCTGCGGCAGCACGTAGATCGCGTACAGCTCGCCCTCCCCGGGCTCGTCCCGGGCCGGCCCGGACGAGGCGAACGCGACGACCTCGCCGTCCTCCTCGGCGACGAAGACGTCCTCCTCGTCGGAGCCCTCCGACAGGACCTGCTCCCAGCCGCGCCGGCGCCGGCCTGCGTCGAGGCCGGCCAGCCGCTCGGCGCCGAAGACGTGCTCGTACGCGGCCTGCCAGGTCCGAACATGCACCGCCGCGATCGCGGCTGCGTCCCCAGGACGCGCCCGCCGCACCTCCATGCCGCTACTTTCCGGCGCTGGACGAGACGAACTTCGCGACCGCCGTGATCTGGGCCGGCGTCAGCTTGCCCTTGAACGCGGGCATGACGGCGCCGCCGTTCGTGACCTGACGCTCGACGATCGCCTCCGGCGGCTTCAGCTGGTCGAGGTTCGGCCCGACGGTGCCGGTCGCGCCGGCCGCCTTCAGCGTGTGGCAGCTCGCGCACTCGCTCTGGAAGATCGTCTTGCCGTCGTTCCCGAGCTGGGACGGCGGCTTCGACGTCGCCCCGGCCGTTCCCGCCACGGCGGCGACGTAGGCGGCGACGTCCTGCGCGTTCTGGCCCTTGACGAGGTTGTCGGGCATCGGCTTCGACGCGTCGCGGATCTGCAGGAGGACGACGTTCTGGATCGTGCTCTGCTTGAACCCCTGCGCGCGGCTCGGCCCGAAGGCGTCGTCGAGGTTCGGCCCGATCGTGCCCGACGTGCCGGCGCCCGCGAGCGTGTGGCAGCCGCCGCAGCTCGACGTGAACAGCTTCTGCCCGTTCGCCGTGTCCGCGTGCGCGACGGCCTTGCCGCCCGTGCCGCAGCCCGCCGCGAGCAGCGCTGCCGCGACGACGAGCGGGACCCCTGTGACGAGCCGGCGCACCGGCGTGAGTCTAACCCGGCGGGTCGGCCGGGGCGGGATCTACGGGCGCTTCGAGAGCGACTTGATCAGCTGCCGCACCTGCGCAGCCGTCGACGAGTCCGGGTTGAGCTTCAGGTACCGCTTGTACGCCGCGACGGCGGCGGCGTTGTACGTCGGCGACCCGGTGATCTGCGCGGCGGTCTGCGCGGTGTTCCCGAGCTGGAACTGCGCGTCGGAGCTGTTCGGCTGGAGCTTCGCCAGCTGCTGGTACGTCGCCACGGCGCCCGCGTAGGCGAGCGACATCTGCTGGTAGATGCCGGCCGCCGCCGACTGGGCGAGCGACGACTGCGCCTGCTCGATCGGGCTCGTCCCGAGGGCCGTCCCGAGCTTGCCCGTCGGGAGGAACGACGCGCTCGGCGACGCGAGCTGGGTGTTCTGGTAGGCGTTCGCGTACTGGTTCTGGAGGTTGGCCGCCTGGGAGAGCTGCAGCCCTCCGAGCTCGCTCAGCGCCTTCGCGTCCTTCTTCTTGATCGCGACGTACTGCTGGAGCGCCGTGATCGCCGACGCGGTGTCGCCCTTTCCCTCGTAGGCGGTCGCGAGGTCGCGATAGCCCTTCGCCGCGTTCGGGTGTTTCTGGATCTCCTTCTGCGCGGACGAGACGGACGGGCCGCTGCTGTGGAAGACGTTGATGTTCCGGAACAGGTCGCTGAGCCCGCTCGAGCCGGAGCCGACGCCGAGGAACGCGAAGGTCAGGGCGAAGAGGACGGCGAGCAGGAAGTACATGAACTTCGCCTTGCGGCGGAGCCGCGAGAAGAAGAGCTGCTCGTTCGGATTGCCGCCGCTGGCGTGGCGGCGGCCCCGCGCGGAGCGGCGGGCGGCCCTCGCCGGCTGCGCCGGCGCCTTCGCCTGCTGCTTCGCCTTGACCGCGGCCCGTGCCATGGACCGCTCAGGGTACCGATCAGGACTCGGAGATGGTGGGCGCCCGGAACGGCGAGGCAGCCCTCCGCTCGACGAGCACCGAGAGCCAGATCGAGGCCTCGTAGAGGATCCAGAGCGGGATCGTCTCGATGATCGTCGTGATCGGATCGACGCCGGGAAGGGCGACGCCGATCACGGCGACGATGAAGTAGCCGATCCGGCGGCTCCGGCGGAGCTGCGCCGACGAGACCACCCCCATCCAGACGAGCCCGATCACGAACATCGGCAGCTCGAAGACGATTCCCATGGCGAGGAGGACCATCGCCGCGAACGAGTAGTACGAGCTCGCCCGGATCATCACGTCGTACTGGGCCGAGTCGTAGCCCGTGAGGAAGTGGACGGCGGCCGGCAGCGCGAGGTAGTAGCCGAAGACGACGCCGCACACGAGCAGGATGGAGGCGGCGAGGACGAACCAGCCGACCGTCCGCGTGTGCTGGGCCTCGAAGGCGGGCGCGAAGAAGGCCCAGGCCTGCCAGAGGATGATCGGGAGGGCGATCAGCCCGGCCGCGTAGAGGCTCACCCACATGGAGGTCATGAACGGCTCGGCCACCCCGAAGGTCACCGGCTTGCTGATGTGCTTCGGCAGCGGCGCGTTGAGCAGCTCGAGGATGCGCCGGTGGAAGATGAACGTGCCGACGAACGCGAGCCCGACCGCCCCGAGACAGACGAACAACCGCTGGCGCAGCTCCTCGAGGTGCTCGACCAGCGTCGCCTCCTCGCCGTGTTGCAGGCGACGCGGCAGCCGCTTCATGACCCGCCTAGACGGTGTCGTGCTCGCGGGGAGCGACCGACGCCGTGTCCTGGGCCGGAGGAGGAAGCTCGGACGGCGTGGGGTCGACAGTCATGTCGTGCTTCACGCCGCTGACCGAATCCTTGAACTCCTTCATCCCCGACCCCAGCGAGCGACCGATCTCCGGCAGCCGCTTCGCGCCGAAGAGCAGCAGCGCGAGCAGCAGCAGGAGGATGATCTCCCAAGGCCCAATGTTTCCCATGCGCCGATGGTAGCCGCCCGCCCTCCGTCGCGCCACGGACCGGCCCGCGCGGCGCCTTGGACGAGGTCGTGTCCGGTAGACTGGCCGGTGTCGCAAGCGGGGCGAAAGCCCCGCAATTACAAGGGAAACAGAGGATCACATAGTGGCACTCCTGAAGCTCGAGAACGTGCACGTCGCGCTGGAGGACGGCACCGAGATCGTCAAGGGCGTCGACCTCGCGGTCGACACGAACCAGGTGCACGCGATCATGGGCCCGAACGGCTCCGGCAAGTCGACGCTCGCCTACGCGGTCATGGGCCATCCGGCCTACGAGATCACCGAGGGGCGGATCCTCCTCGACGGCGACGACCTGACGGAGATGGGCGCCGACGAGCGCGCGCAGCGGGGCCTCTTCCTCGCGTTCCAGTACCCGCACGCGATCCCCGGCGTGACCGTGACGAGCTTTCTGCGCAGCGCGATCAACGCGGTCCGCAAGGCGCGGAACGACGGCGTCGACGACCCCATCGCCATCCCGGAGTTCCGGAAGGAGCTGCTCGGCCAGATGGACCGGCTGAAGGTGAGCCGCGAGCTCGCCTCGCGCTACCTCAACGACGGCTTCTCCGGCGGCGAGAAGAAGCGCGTCGAGATCCTCCAGATGGCGATGCTGAAGCCGCGGATCGCCGTGCTCGACGAGACCGACTCCGGCCTCGACATCGACGCGCTCCGCGTCGTCGCCACCGGCGTGAAGGAGCTCGTCGGCCCGGAGATGGGCGCGCTCGTGATCACGCACTACCAGCGGATCCTCGACTACATCACCCCGGACTTCGTCCACGTCTTCGTCGACGGCAGGATCGTCGAGGAGGGCGGGCCCGAGCTCGCGAAGAAGCTCGAGGCCGAGGGCTACGCGGGCTACGGCGAGCAGGAGGCGGCGTGATGGCGCAGACCGAGACAGAGGTCGTCCAGGGGATCGGCTCCGACTACGCGATCAAGTACGGCTTCCACGTTCCCGAGGACTACTTCTTCAAGTCCGGCCGCGGACTCTCGCACGAGCTCGTCGACGCGATCTCCTCGCACAAGGGCGAGCCCGACTGGATGCGCAAGTTCCGGCACAAGAGCCTCGACTACTTCCTCGCGCGCCCGCTGCCCGAGTGGGGCGGCAACGTCGCCGAGATCGACTTCGAGAACATCTACTACTACATCAAGCCGACCGAGAAGCAGGCCCAGTCGTGGGAGGAGCTGCCGGCCGACATCAAGGACACCTGGGACAAGCTCGGGATCCCGGAGGCGGAGAAGAAGTACCTCGCCGGCGTCGGCGCGCAGTACGAGTCGGAGGTCGTCTACCACAAGCTCCAGGAGGATCTCGCCTCGAAGGGCGTGATCTTCCTCGACACCGACACGGGCCTGCGCGAGCACGAGGACCTGTTCCGGCAGTACTTCGGAACGATCATCCCGCAGAACGACAACAAGTTCGCGGCGCTGAACTCGGCCGTCTGGTCGGGAGGCTCGTTCATCTACGTGCCGCCGGGCGTGAAGATCGAGATGCCGCTCCAGGCGTACTTCCGCATCAACGCGGAGAACATGGGCCAGTTCGAGCGGACGCTGATCCTCGTCGACGAGGGCGCGTACGTCCACTACGTCGAGGGCTGCACGGCGCCGATCTACTCGACCGACTCGCTGCACTCGGCCGTCGTCGAGATCGTCGTCAAGGAGCACGGCCGCTGCCGTTACACGACGATCCAGAACTGGTCGAACAACGTCTACAACCTCGTGACGAAGCGCGCCGTCGCCTACAAGGACGCGACGATGGAGTGGGTGGACGGGAACCTCGGCTCGAAGCTGACGATGAAGTACCCGGCGATCTGGCTGATGGGCGAGCGCGCGCACGGCGAGGTACTGTCGATCGCGTTCGCCGGCAAGGGCCAGCACCAGGACGCAGGCGGCAAGTGCGTCCACGTCGCGCCGAACACGTCGTCGGTGATCACGTCGAAGTCGATCTCGAAGAACGGCGGTCGCGCCGGCTACCGCGGCCTGCTCCAGGTCGACAAGGCCGCAACCGGGTCGAAGTCGAAGGTCGTCTGCGACGCGCTGATCCTCGACGAGGAGTCGCGCTCGGACACGTACCCGTACATGCGGATCGACGCCGACGACGTCGACATCGGCCACGAGGCGACGGTCTCGAAGATCGGCGAGGAGCAGCTCTTCTACCTCATGTCGCGCGGCCTTTCGGAGGCCGAGGCGAGCGCGATGATCGTCTCCGGCTTCGTCGAGCCGATCACGAAGGAGCTCCCGCTCGAGTACGCCGTCGAGATGAACCGGCTGATCCAGCTGCAGATGGAGGGGTCGGTTGGCTAGAGCAGAGGCCGCGGCGGCCTACGCGAGCCTGCCGATCCCGGACACGACCGAAGAGCACTGGCGCTTCACCGATCTGACGGGCTTCGACCCGGAGGCGTTCGCCGGCGCGGCGTCGGCGGAGATCGAGACGATGCTCGACCTCGACGTCGCCGGCTACGCGACGGTCACCGCCGACGGGATCGAGATCGAGACGGCGCCCGAGGGCGTCGTGTTCGCGCCGCTGCCCGAGGACTTCGACCGGCTCTACTCGCTCGTCGGCTGGAACGAGAAGTTCGCCGCGCACAACGCCGCACTATGGGAGCACGGGCTGCTCGTGGTCGTCCCGAAGGGCCTCGTGCTCGAGCAGCCGCTCTACGTCCGCGTCGCCGTCACCGGGCAGACGTTCTTCCGGCTCGTCGTCGTCGCGGAGGAGGGCGCGCGCGCCTCGCTGATCGAGGAGTACGCGTCGCCGGCCGCCGACACCGCCGCCTACTCGAACGCCGTCGCCGAGCTGTTCGTCGAGCAGGGCGCGAAGCTCGAGTACGTCTCGCTCCAGAATCTCTCGACCGAGACGTGGCACTTCGCGTCGCACCACGCGCGCGTCGAGCGCGACGCCGAGCTCGACTGGGTCGCCGGCGGCTTCGGCTCGAAGAAGGGGAAGACGCGGATCCAGAACGACCTGAACGGCCCAGGCGCGACCTCGCGGGTCACCGGCGCGTACGTCGCCGACGGCGAGCAGCACCTCGACTACGACACGTTCCAGGAGCACATCGCGCCGCACTGCACCTCCGACTTCGCCTTCAAGGGCGCGCTCCGCGACACGGCGACGGCAGTGTGGCGCGGGATGATCCGCGTCGAGCCGGACGCCCAGAAGACGAACGCGTACCAGGAGTGCCGCAACCTGATGCTCTCGCCGGTCGCCCACGCGGTCCCGATCCCGGGACTCGAGATCATGGCGAACGACGTGCGCTGCACGCACGGCGCGACCGTCAGCCGCGTCGACCGCGAGCAGCTCTTCTACCTCATGTCGCGCGGCCTCCCGCGCCCCGAGGCGGAGCGCCTCGTCGTGCGGGGCTTCTTCCAGGACGTGCTCGACCGGATCGAGCTCGAGCCCGTGCGCGAAGCGGTCACGACCGCGCTCGAGGCGCGAATCCCGCAGGTCTGAGTTCGTCGGCGCAAGCGCCGAAGACCCTTGAAGCCGGCCGCAAGCACGGCCGGACGCGATCTAGCCGGCCTTCACGGTCGCGCTGACGGCGCCCTTGCCGCCGCGCAGCGTGAACGTGTGCGCGTGCTTCGAGCCGGGGACCTTCGCCGTCAGCGTCTTCCTGCCGACGTGGAGCGTCACCTTCCAGGACGACGCCTTGCCCTGCCACGTGACGACGTAGCGGGTGCCGTGCACGACGACGATCACCGACGAGGCGCCGCCCTTGGTCGTGCCGCCGCCGCCGGCTCCGCCGCCGCCGCCCGAGCCGCCGCTTCCGCCTCCGCCGCCGCCCGTCCCGCCGCCGCCGCCCGAGCCGCCGCCTCCGCCACTTCCACCGCCGCTCCCGCCCCCGCCGCCGCTCCCGCCGCCCCCCGAGCCGCCGCCGCCCTTGATCGCGTACGGCGCGATCGCGAGCGCCTCGTAGTCGCCCTCGGCGACGACCGCCGGGTTCGAGCCGTCGGTCGACACCGTCCAGAGCTCGTCGATGTCGTTCGCGGACGGGTCGGAAGGGGGCGCGACCGGCGTGTCCTGGTTGTCGTCCGCGCCGGGGCTCGACGCGTCACGCGTGAAGACGATCGTCGACCCGTCCGAGGTGAAGACGGGCCAGGCGTCGTACTCGGAGCTGAGCTGGGAGACCGAGCCGCCGGCGACGGGCACGGTGTAGAGGCCCGGATCGTCGAACGCGCCGGCGTAGGCGATCGTCTTCCCGTCCGGCGAGAACGAGAAGCGGCCGCCGTTCGTGAGCGTCGACGCGACGTCGGTCGCGAGCTCGCGCGGCGAGCCGCCGGCGGCGGGCTGGAGCTCGAGCGAGATCTGCTCCGTGCCGCTGCTGTCGGTCTGGTCGCGCGCGAACGCGACCTGCGTGCCGTCCGGCGAGAGCTGCGGCAGCGAGTCGGTCGCTCCGTCCGGCGTCTGAACGAGCAGCTTCGGCGTGCCGCCGCCGAGCGGCACCGAGTAGATCCCCGCGGCGAGCGACGTGTCCGGAGCGTCGGGCCCGAGCGAGAAGATCACGCTCTTCCCGTCCGGCGAGATCGATCCGTCCTGCGCGTCCGTCGTCCCGGAGATCGGAGCGACGGCGCCTCCGGTCGCGGGCACGAGCACGAGCTGGACGGTGTCGCCGGTCGAGAGCGCGAGCACCTTCGACCCGTCCGGCGTGATCGCGAGCGCCTGGAGGGTCGTGCTCCCGTCGCTCTGGAAGAGGGTCGTCGCCGGCGCCCCGTCCGCCGTGCCGAGGTACAGATCGCCGCTGTAGTCCGAGTACGCGATCTGCAGGGACGACGCGAGCCTGGCCGGCGCGGCGGCAGGCGCCAGCGCCGCGGCGACCGCGAGCCCGCCCGTGAGGGCGCACAAGAGCAAGCGAAGCCGCACGTCTCACGTGATAGCACGGCACCGGGCGCCGCGACTCCCCCGAACGACACTCTTAACCAATGCTTCACCCGGGCGAATCCGCCCCGCCTCACATCCCGAACTTAGCCTACGCTGAGACAATCCCAGGCTCACCGACAGGGGAGGTGTTCGTGTCCGAGCAGGCGAACGGCCCGGCGCTCTCGCCGGCCGAGATCAGCGAGCGGCTCGAGCAGGCGCTCTTCGAGATCCGCCGCGTCATCGCGGGCCAGGACGCGATGCTCGAGCGGGTGCTCGTCTGCCTGCTCGCGCAGGGCCACCTGCTGATCGAGGGCGTCCCCGGGCTGGCGAAGACGCTGACGATCAAGACGACCGCCGGCGTGCTCGGCGGCACGTTCGCCCGCGTGCAGTTCACGCCCGACCTCGTCCCGTCCGACCTCGTCGGCACCCGCATCTACCGTCCGGACCACGGGAGCTTCGACACGGAGCTCGGCCCGGTCTTCTGCAACTTCCTGCTCGCGGACGAGATCAACCGCGCGCCGGCGAAGGTGCAGTCCGCGCTGCTCGAGGTGATGCAGGAGCGGCAGGTGACGATCGCGCACACGACGTACCCGGTGCCCGAGCCGTTCCTCGTGATGGCGACGCAGAACCCGATCGAGTCCGAGGGCACGTACCCGCTGCCCGAGGCGCAGGTCGACCGGTTCATGCTGAAGATCCTCATCGACTACCCCGAGCACGACGAAGAGCTGACGATCGTCCAGCGCCAGCTCGTCGCGCCGCCGGACCTCCGCGAGGCGCTCGCGCTCGACGACCTGCGCGCGCTGCAGGCGGCGGTCGTCGACGTCTACGTCGATCCGGCGCTGATCTCGTACGCCGTCGCGCTCGCCACCGCGACGCGCGAGCCGGCGAAGGCGGGGCTCGCCGACCTCGGCGACTACGTCTCGTACGGGGCGAGCCCGCGCGGGCCGATCAGCGTCACGCAGGCGGCGCGGGCGCTCGCGCTCATGCGCGGGCGCGACTACGCGACCGTCGAGGACGTGCACGCTCTCGCGAAGGACGCGCTGCGGCACCGGCTCGTGCTCAGCTACCAGGCGCTGGCGGAAGGCGTGACGCCGGACGCGATCCTCGACCGGGTGCTGGCCGCCGTCCCGGTCCCGGAGGTGAGCCTGGCGCGGCCGAGCGCCGCATGAACGTCACCCCGCTGCTCGGGCACGGCACCCCCGAGCGGCCCGGGCCCGGCCCGCTGCCGATCGAGCTGCTCCGCGCGCTCCAGATCGAGGTCGGGCGCCGGATGGAGGGGATGCTCGCCGGCGACTACCGGTCGTCGCGCTACGGCGAGGGCGTCGAGCTGGCGCAGGTGCGGCCCTACCTGCCCGGTGACGACGTGCGCCGGATCGAGTGGAACGTGACGGCGCGCACCGGAGTGCCGCACGTCCGCGTCCACCTCGCGGAGCGCGTCCTCGTCACCTGGCTCCTCCTCGACACCTCGCCGTCGATGCATTTCGGCACCGCCGAGCGGCGGAAGGCGGACGTCGCCGACGGCGTGGCGATCGCCACCGGCCACGTCGCCACGCGCCGCGGCAACCGGCTCGGCGTGCTGACGTTCGGGGACGCCTCGCCGGTCACGCTCCCGCCGGCGCAGGGCCGCCACGGCCTCGTCGGGCTGCTCGCGGCGCTCGATCGCGAGCCGGAGACGGAGCGCGTCGGCGCGACGTCGCTCGGCGGTGCGATCGCCCGCGCCGACGCGATCGCGCGCCAGCGCGGCGTCGTCGTCATCGTCTCCGACTTCCGCGGCCCGCTCGACTGGCGGAAGCCGCTGCTCGACCTGATGAGCCGCCACGACGTCTTCGCCGTCGAGATCCGCGACCCGCGCGAGCAGGAGCTGCCCGACGTCGGCGAGCTCTGGCTCGTCGACCCCGAGACCGGCCGCCAGATCCGCGTCGACACCCGCAGCGAGTCGCTGCGCAGCCGCTTCGCGGCCGCGGCCGCCGAGGAGCGGAGCGGCGTCGCGCGCGTGCTGACGTCGCTCGGCGTCCGCCACTGCGTCCTCTCCACCTCCGGCGACTGGCTGCGCGCGTTCGCCGACTTCCTGGGCGGCCGCCGGTGACGTTCGAGCGACCGCTCGCGCTCGTCGCCCTGCTCGCCGTGCCGGCGCTCGCCGCGGCATGGATCCTGTACGACCGCCGCCGCCGCGAGGGCGCGTCGCGGTTCGCGTCGCCGGCGCTCGTGCCGAACCTCGTCGACCGGAAGCCCGGGCGCCTCCGCGCGGTGCCGCCGGCGCTGTTCCTCCTCGCGCTGACGGCGCTCATCGTCGGGATGGCCCGCCCGCACGCGACGATCAGGGTCCCCCGCCACGAGGCGACCGTCGTGCTCGCGATCGACGTCTCCCGCTCGATGACGGCGCAGGACGTGTCGCCGACGCGGCTCGAGGCCGCGAAGGCCGCGGCGAACGCGTTCCTCGCGAAGGTGCCGAGCACGTACAGCGTCGCGCTCGTCGGCTTCGGCAGCCGCGCGTTCGTCGCCGTCCCGCCGACGCTCGACCGGTCGCTCGTCAGCGCCGGCCTCGACGACCTCGTCCCCGGCGCGGGCACCGCCATCGGCGACGCCGTGAAGCTCTCCGCGACGCTCGGCCAGCGCCAGCGCGCGGTCGACGGGACGGTTCCGCCGACCTCGGTGCTGATGATCTCGGACGGCGCGCCCGACGGCGGCCGCACCTCGGTCGCGAACGCGCTCCGCAGGGCGAAGGCGCTGCACGTGCCCGTCTCGACGGTGCTCGTCGGCACGTCGCAGGGAGTCGTCACGGCGAGGCTCGCCGGCGGCTACTCGGAGCAGATCCGCGTGCCGCCGAGCCCGGGGACGCTGAAGCTGATCGCGAGCGACACCGGCGGCCAGTTCTTCGAGGCGCGCACGAGCAGCGAGCTCTCCGCCGTCTACCGCCACCTCGCGACGCGGGTCGGCCACCGTACGGAGAACCGGGAGATCACCGACGGCTTCGCCGCGGCTGCGGTCGTGCTCATGCTCGTCGGCGGGACGCTCTCGGCCTTCTGGTTCCGGAGGGTCCCGTGAGCAGGCTCGCCGCCGTCGCCGCCGCCGTGCTCGTGCTCGCGGTGCTCGCGTCCCCCGCGGGCGCGACGAACGAGTGCCACGGGCTCCAGGTCTGCGTGCCGGTCGCGGGCCCGTGGGTGCTGACCCCGGCCGGGGCGGAGGTGCAGTACCAGCTCGCCTGCCCGCGCCGGTTCGTCGTCGCCGGGCTGGACGCGGAGCTGAGCGCGCGCGGGATCGACGTGAGCTTCCGCGGCGCGCTCGGCAGCCCGGTCAATCCCGGGATCACGACGAGCACGGCGGCCGTCTTCCTCGGCCGGCTCGTGCGCGGCCCGGCGGCGGGGTCGAGCTTCAGGCCGCACATCGGCTGCATCCCGGCCTCCGGCGGCGGCGAGCGCGTGCCGACCGCGTTCCACGTCTACCCGCCCGGCCGTCCGACGCTCCCAGAGATGAGCGAGATCACCGTGCACCCGGGCACCCACCGCTACGTCCGAAGCTGTGCCGCGGGCGAGCGGCTCGCCGGCGCGACGCACGCGATCGCCTTCTACACCGCGTCCCCGCCGGCCGGCCCGCTCGCCTCGAGCGTCGAGGCGAGCCAGGCGGTGAGGGGCGGGCGGCTGCACGTCACCGTCCGCGCAACGTCGGCGGTGCTCGAGGTGCGCGCCGTCGTGCAGGTCGACCTCGTGTGCGTCGCCCGATGAGCCTCGGCGCTCCGTACCTGCTGCTCTCCCTGCTCGCCGTCCCGCTCGCGATCGTGCTCTGGCGCCTGGCCGAGCGCCGGCGGATGCGCTACGCGGTCCGCTACACGAACGTCGAGGTGCTCGCCGGCGTCGCGGGTGGACGCCGGTGGCGCCGGTATCTCCCGGGCGCGCTGTTCCTCGTCGCGCTCGCGACGCTCTGCGTCGGTCTCGCGCGGCCGCACGTGAGGACGCTCGTCCCGACCGACAACGCGACGGTCGTGCTGGTCCTCGACGTCTCGGGCTCGATGCAGGCGAACGACGTGAAGCCCACCAGGCTCGGGGCGGCGGAGAGGGCGATCAACCTCTTCCTCGACCGCGTGCCGTCGCGGCTGAAGGTCGGCCTGATCCTCTTCGCCGGCGAGGCGGACGTCGCGACCCCGCCGACGACCGACCACGAGCTCGTGCGCCAGGCCGTCGCCGACGTCGGCGCGTACCAGGGCTTCGGCGGCACGGCGATCGGCGACGCGCTCGCGACGGCGGTGCAGCTCGGGCTGAAGTCGGCAGGGCTCAAGGGCAACGGCTCGCTCGCCGCCCTCCGCACCGTCGCCCCGAGCCCCACGCCGGCGAGCTCGCTCGTCTCGATCCTCTTCCTCTCCGACGGCCACCAGACGCGTGGGACGCTCCAGCCGCTCCAGGGCGCGGCCCGCGCGAAGACGGCCGGGATCCCCGTCTACACCGTCGCGCTCGGCACGATGAACGGCCGGATCACGAACTTTCCGGGAGCGATAACCGGCGGCTTCAGCATCCCGGGTTACGGCGGCGGCGGCGGTTTTCGCGCGAGCAGCCTGTTCGGCCTCCAGCCCGACCCGAAGACGCTGCGGGCGATCGCGACGATGACCGGCGGCGAGTTCTTCCGCGCGGACTCGGCGGGCAAGGTCAAGGCGGCGTACTCGAAGCTCGGCTCGAGCGTCGGCCGCAAGCCCGGCCGGGTCGAGGTGACCGGCTGGTTCCTCTTCGGCGCGGCGATCCTGCTCGTGCTGGCGGGCGTGCTCTCCACCCGCTGGGCCCCGAAGCTTCCCTAGGGGGTCCGTGCTTCCACCGATGGGCGTCGCAGACGGCTGCGCCTAGGCCGAGCGTCGCCACCTATCGAGGGGAGGTACGGGATGTTCACGTACATGGGGCTGGTCGAGCTGACCCCCGAGGGCCGCGAGACCCTCGAGAAGGCGCCGGAGTATCTCGAGAAGTTCAAGACGGTGATCGAGGGAGAAGGCGGCGAGCTCGTCGACACGTTCGCCGTGATGGGGCCGTGGGACTTCCTCGCGATCGTGAAGTACCCGGACAACGAGGCCGCGTTCCGGGCGCTCGCGAAGATCGGCAAGCTCGAGGTGATCAAGACGGAGACGTTCCCGATCGAGAAGGTCGACGTCTTCATGAAGGCGATCGCCTAGCTCCGCCACGGGGGAACTCAGGCTGACACCGGGGGAACCCGTGGTTCCCCCGGTCGCCCCCTCCTTCGGCGCCGGTGGCGTTTGGTGCGGGCGCTCCGACGGGAGCGCGGTCCCGGCTGCGCGCGGCAGGAGCGCGATCCACCCAGAGCGATCTCGGCGCCTTGCCTGTCTCGCGCCGTCCGTGGTGACCGCGGCCATCCCGGACGGCGACGTTCGGCCTTCGGGTAGAGCAGGAACCCGCTCTACCCTCCGGCCTTTGCCGCGTCGAGCTTCACGCGTCAGGGCCGGAGGCTAAGCCTGCCGAAGGCGGCTTGGCAGTAGGCGAACCTCGCGGCTCGGGATGGCCGTCAGGCCACCACGAGTCGCGCAGCACCGCGAAGCCGCCCAGATCGCTCTGGAGGGATCGCGCTCCTGCCGCGCGGAGGCCGGACCGCGCTCCGGCCGCAGCGCCCACCACCACCACCCGCCACTCAACACCGAAGGAGGGGTCAACCAGGGGAACCCTGGGTTCCCCTGGTCAGACTCTTGTACTTGATGCGGTGCGGCTCGAGCGCCTCCGCGCCGCGGGTCTCCTTCACCCACTCCGCGTACTCGCCCCAGCTGCCTTCGAACCACGTCGTCTGGCTGTCGCCCTCGAAGGCGAGGACGTGCGTCGCCACGCGGTCGAGGAACCAGCGGTCGTGCGTG
>DATKNT010000090.1:0-9108 GCA_035541175.1 Gaiellaceae bacterium | reverse complement strand
CGTAACGTTGCTGCGCTCCCGTTACGGCGACGCTTTCGCCGCTGCGAGCGTCGCGCGTCGGGCAGCCGGATCGCCCAGAGCATCGAGAGCGAATCAGCACAGTTCCCCTTCGTCAGCGAGCGACGCGCAGCTTCGCGAGCTCCACGAGCGCAGCGTCGTGGAGAGCCACTCGATAGCGCCAGAAGGCACGGTTCGTGGCGAGCAGGCGCTCCCGGAGCGGGCCGGCGAGCTCCTCGAGCGTGCCCCAGCGGGCGGCGGCGATCTCCTCCGGATCCGACGGGGCGAGTTCCTCGTCCTCCGTCCGCGCGAGGAAGACGTGCGTCCGCCATGGCAGCTCGCGGCCGCCGTTCGTGAACAGCGCCTCCGACGTGACGAGGTAGCGCGCCAGCTCCACGCGCAACCCCGTCTCCTCGAGCGCCTCGCGGACCGCGCCCTCGACGAAGTCCTCGCCGGGCTTGATCCCGCCGCCGGGCGGCCGCCAGACGTCCTCGGGGAACGGCGGCTTCCGGATCAGCGCCAGCCGGCGCGACGGGTCGAGGATGAACAGCGTCACGTCGTGCGTCCGCGCCGGGTTGTACGTCGCGATCGCCCACTCCTGGTCGGTGATCGCGCCGTCCCAGGCCAGCACGGCCGGCTCGCCGAACCGGTGGCGGAGCGGCGCGAGGACGACGTCGTCGACGTGCACTAGTGCCCCTTCAGTGGATGTCGGCCGGAGGACATTCGCCGGAGGGGCACTAGAGCCGCCGGAGCAGCTCGAGGAACTCGCCGGTGCTCGCGACGACGATCTCCGCGCACTCGCGCAGGAGCGCGGGCGCCTCCGCCGACGCGACGGCGACCCGAACGTGGCAGTCGAGCTCCTCGATCGCGCGGAACGCGTCGAGGTCGGTGGTGTCGTCGCCCGCGACGAGGGCGCGGTGCAGCCCCGTCTCGTCCACGAGCCGGCGGACGGCCGTGCCCTTGTTCGAGTCGAGCGGCGGCAGCACCTCCAGCACCTTGCGGCCGAACCGCGTGGCGAATCCCTCGCTGCGCGCGCGTGCCGCGAGCGCCTCGAGCTCGTTCAGCGCCGCGCCTTCATCGGCCCGGTCGCGGTAGTGGAAGGCGACGGTCAGGCCCTTGTCCTCGACCTGGTCCGCCGGCCACGGCGCCGTCTCCGCGAACGCGTGGATCCGCGCGCGCCAGGTCTCCGCCCGCGGATCGAGCTCGAGCCCGTGCGTGCCGACGTAGACGATGCCGTCGAGACCGACGCGCGCCCGGACGTCGGCGCTCGGCCGGCCGCTGACGACGGCGACGAGCCGGTAGCGGCCGGCGAGACGCTCGAGCTCGGCTCGCGTCTCCGGCGGGACGGCCGCATCCTCCGGCCGCGGGACGATCGGCGCGAGCACGCCGTCGAAGTCGAGGAACAGGCCCGCGCGGTCCGGCGACGACGCGAGGCGCTCCAGCAGTGCGTCTCCCGTCGCGACCACGGTCGTAGCATAGGCGGGTGCGCCTCGTCCTGATCGGACTCGTCGCCGGGTTCCTCAGCACGCTGTTGGGGGTCGGCGGCGGGATCGTGATCGTGCCGCTGCTCCTCTTCTCCGGGTGGGAGATCCGGTCGGCGACCGCGACGTCGCTCGCGGCGATCGGAATCACCGCCACGGCCGGCGTCGCCGTCTACGTCGCCCACGGCGAGGTGAGGCCGCTGTACGCGGCGCTCGTCGGCGTGCCGGCGGCGTTCGGCGCGCTCGGCGGGACGGCGCTGCAGCAGCGGCTGCCGGTGCGCACGCTCTCGTATCTCTTCGCGGCGCTGCTCGTCGCGATCGCGATCCGGATGCTGGTGCAGTGACGTACGCGCTCGCCGTCGTGCTCGGCCTCGTCGCGGGCATCCTCTCGGGCCTGTTCGGCGTCGGCGGCGGGGTCCTGTTCGTGCCGACGCTCACCGCGCTCGGTCTCTCGCAGCTGCACGCGGAGGCGTCGTCGCTGCTGGCGATCATCCCGACGGTGATCGTCGGCGTCTGGCGCCAGCAGCGCTACGGCAACGTCCGCTGGCGGTCGGCGACGACCATCGGCGTGGCGTCGATCGCGGCGACCGTCGCGGGAGCGCAGGTGGCGGAGACGCTGCCCGAGGCGACGCTGCGGAAGCTGTTCGCCGTGCTCCTGCTCGTCACCGCCGGGCAGATCGCGTGGCGCGCGCGCAAGGGCTGAGCCTTCGGGCCGGGCCGCCGCGGATAATGGCGGTGCCGATGCCGCGCCTCCTCGCCTTCGCCTTCGCGTTCGCCCTGACGGTCGTCGCCGGCGCGAACGCCTCTCCTCGCCGCCCGCTGCCGCAGGCGCCGTCGGAGCTCGCCGGCCCGGGGATCCCGTCGTGGCTGACCGCGCCGTCCCGCGCGACGCCGAGGCTCGGCGGGCGCGGCTACGTCTTCCCCGTCTACGGCGCGGCGTCACCGGTCGCGGACACCTTCGGCGCCTTCCGCGGCGACGTCTCCGGCGGCTGGCACCACGGCGACGACGTCTACGCGCCGGTCGGCTCGCCCGTGCTCGCCGTGGCGGACGGCGTCGTCTTCTCCGTCGGCTGGAACGCCGTCGGCGGCTGGCGCCTCTGGCTCCAGGACGCGCACGGGAACGAGTTCTACTACGCGCACCTCTCCGCGTACTCGCCGCTCGCGGTCGACGGCGCGGTCGTCCGGGCGGGAGACGTGCTCGCGTTCGTCGGCGACACAGGCGACGCGGAGGGGACGCCGCCGCACCTCCACTTCGAGATCCACCCGGCCGGGCTGCTCCGGCGCGGCTACGACGGCGCCGTCGACCCGACGGCGTATCTCGACGCATGGCGGCGCGCGCGGGCCTCGATCGGGCTCGAGGCGGCCGCCGTGCGGATCGCGGCGGGGCGGCAGCCGTCCGGGACCGTGCCGCGAGCCGGCGCGATCCTCCTCGGCCGAACGGACATCTCTTCCGCGAGCGGGCTCGACCCGCGGTCGCTACGGCGCGCGCTGCGCTAGACCTGCTCAGCCCCCGTTGGAGCCGCTGCTTCCCTGGTACGTGAAGTCGTCGCCGCCGCCGAGCAGCTTGTCCGACAGCCACTTCCGCGTCTGCGGGCCCGTCCACGGGTTGAACAGGAAGCCGACCACGATGCCGATCAGCAGCAGCGCCGAGCCGCGGCCCGAGCGCTCCTCCTTGCCCTGCACGCGGTCGGCGGCGCGGCGGAGCTCGGCGATCGTCGCGCGCAGGTCGTCCTGGATCTCCTTGTCCGTCGCGACCCGGTTCGCGATGCCGGCCATGCCGCGATTGCCGAGCAGCTCGTCGTAGACCGACCGGGCCGACTCGTAGGCGTTGCGCACGGCCTCGCGGAGCTCCTGGTCGTAGAGCGCGCGCTCCAGATACGGTTTGACATTGCCGGCCGCGTCCGAGACCTTGTCCTTCGTCTTGGCCATTCTGAGCGGTTCCTTTCGGTTGCGGGTCCTGCTCATTATTGTCCCGCTTCTCCTCTCTGCGTGCGGAGGATCGGCATCACGGACGGTCGCCGGCGCGTCCCGCACGGTGGCGGGGCCTGGATTCACGTTCGCGGTGCCCGTCGGTTGGAGGGCCACCCGGACGACGCGCTCCCTCCTCGCCCGGAAGCCCGGCGGCGCCGCGGGACCGCTCGTCTCGGGCACGATCCTGCCGCTGGCGAAGCCGTACTCGCCGTCGCTCTTCCCGCGTGCGGCGAAGGAGCTGGACGGGCTGACGGCGCGGCTCGCGCACGCCTCCGGCGGGACGGTGACCGAGGCGGTGACGACGACGGTGGACGGGCGGAAGGCCCGCGCGTACCGCTTCACCTCGCACCCGGCGGGGAAGCCGGCTGCCGACGTCCGCATCGGCTTCCTGCTCGAGGGGCGCCGCGAGTACCAGCTGCTCTGCCAGGCGCCCGCCGGCGCGGGCGACCCCGACGGCGCGTGCGCGCTCCTGTTCGGGAGCTTCGCTCCCGCATCGACGTAGAGTGAGCGGCATGTTCGCCGACGAGATCGCCGCCGTCCGGCGGGTCGTCAGGATCGTCGCCGCCGTGACCGCGTTCCTGCTCTACGTCTGGGTCGAGGCCGTGCGCCTGGCGCCTGCCGTGAAGCGTCGGAAGGCGATGCGCCGCCGCGGAATCGACGCCCGGCGTTAACCGACCGTTGCGGGTCGGTTAAGCACGCGTCCGCAGCCCGCGGTCCCGCCCCGAACCGGCCTAGATTCAGCCCGAAATGACGCTGGCGCAGCGGGTACGCCGGACGGCCGTTCCGGTCCTGGCGACCGGGCTGCTTGCGCTGTTCCTCACGGTCGGCGCGATCGGGCTCCTCCGCTACCTGCGCGGCTACTGGCTCTACCGCGGCTTCCCGCCGCCCGCAGATCCCGCGTTCGTGACCGCGAAGGGGACGACCGAGCGCATCTCCGTCGTCAGCCCCGCTCTCGGCGGCCGCAGCCAGGAGGTGCTCGTCTACCTGCCGCCGGGGTACGCGTCGCATCCGCACCGGCGCTATCCCGTCTTCTATCTCCTGCACGGGATCCCGGGCGTTCCCAACGCGTTCCTGCTCACCGTCCGCGCCGGCGTCGTCGAGGACGTGCTCGTCGCGCGGCACGCCGCCCGGCCGATGATCCTCGTCATGCCGATGGGCTCGACCGGGCAGTTCACGGACAAGGAGTGGGTGAACGGCATCCGGCCGCACGAGGGCTGGTCGACGTTCGTCTGGCGCGACGTCGTCCGTGCGATCGACGCGCGCTACCGGACGATCCGGAGCGGGGCGGGCCGTGCGATCGGCGGGCTCTCGGAGGGCGGGTACGGCGCGATCGACATCGCGCTCCAGCATCCGCGCGAGTTCCGGGTCGTCGAATCGTGGTCGGGATACCAGCTCGCCGATCCGGTGCCGGCGATCTTCGGGCACGACCGGGCGCTGATCGCGCGGAACTCGCCGCTGCTGCAGCTGCGGCGCGATGCGCCGGCGCTGCGGCGGGCGCACGACTACTTCTGGCTCTACTCCGGCTCGGCGGACCCGCTGCGCGCGCAGAACGCCCGGTTCGCGCGGATGCTCGGCGCGCTGGGGATCCGGCACCGCTACCGCGAGCTTCCGGGCGGGCACAACTGGGCGCTGTGGCGCGACCAGGCGGCGAACTCCCTGCTCGCGGCGTCACGGGGGCTCGGGCGTGCGTAGGCGCGCGCTCGCGCTCGCCCGCGTCACGGTCGCCGTGCCGCTGATGCTCGCCGTCGTCGCGGCGTCGACGGGCTGGCTGTACGCGATCGGGCCCCACGCACCGCTGCCGGGGCCGCGGATCGGGGACGGGCTGCCGCTCGACGAGCTGTCGAAGCGCGCGTCGGTGCCGCTGCTCGCGTTCGTCGGCGTGTGGGTGATCGCGGCGTTGCTGCTCGGGCTGCTCGCGCGCTTCGCGCGCGTCGAGCGCCTGACCGCGGCGCTCCTGCTCGCGCTCGGCGTCGGCGCCTGGAGCTACCTCGTCACGGGCGTCTCCATCCTCGTCATCCGTCAGGTCCCGGCCGAGGCCGCCTTCCATGCCGCGTCCCACCGGCACGCCGTCTACCTCGCCGCGGCGCTGGCCGGACTCGCGGGCGCGCTGCTCGGGCGGTCGCGCGACGGCTCGCGCTCGCGCTGGCCGCTCGTGCTCGCGGCCTTCGTCGCCGTCGCCGGCGCGCTCGACGTCCTCGACGCGATCCTTCCGGTGCACCGGACGTCGCTGCTCGAGCGGCTCGCTCCGGCGGCCGTCCATCCGGTCGCGAGCGCGCTCGCGGCGCCGGTCGGGATCGTGCTGATGCTGCTCGCGCGCGGTCTGGCGCGACGCAAACGCCGCGCGTGGCAGGTCGCGGTCGGGCTGCTGCTCGGCTCGACGGTGCTGCACATCTTCCACGGAATGGGAATGGGCGCGACCTTCACCGGGCTCATCGCGATCGCGCTCGTGGCCCGCCGTCGGGACTTCGGCGCCGCCGGCGACCCGTCCGACCAGCCGCGCGTACTCCTCCGCGCCGGGCTGCTCGTCCTCGGCATCTACGCGTACGGCGCAGCCGCTCTCTGGATGAACCGGATCATGGCCGACCGGCCGTTCACGCTCCCCTTCTCGTTGTCGGAGACGAGCCGCGCCCTCGTCGGCCTCTCGCTCGTCCACGGGCAACGCCACCTCAGCGGCGACTTCGCCTCGTGGTTCCCGGCCTCCGTCCTCATCCTCGGCGTGGCTGCTGCGATCCTCGTGCTCGTCGCATGGCTCGCGCCGTGGCGGTACCGTCTGCGCCAGGAGGCGCGCGAGCGCGAGCTGGCGCGCGAGCTCGTATCCGCCCACGGGGAGGACACGCTGGCGCCGTTCGCGCTCAGAGCCGACAAGTCGTACTTCTTTAGCGAGAGCGAGCGCGCGTTCCTCGCGTACCGCGTCGTCGGCGGGGTGGCGATCGTCTCGGGCGACCCGATCGGGCCGGCGGACGAGCTCGAGGAGCTGCTCGCGCGCTTCGTCGAGTTCGCGCACGCGCGCGACTGGCGGGTGGCGATCCTCGGCGCGTCCGACCGGTTCCTCGACCTGTACCGCGCCCGCGGCCTCCAGGCGCTCTACCACGGCGACGAGGCGGTGGTCGAGACGGCGTCCTTCTCGCTCGAGGGCCGTGCCATCCGCAAGGTGCGCCAGTCGGTGCATCGGCTGGAGAAGGCGGGCTACACGGTGCGCGTGGCGACGCCGCGCGAGCTGCCGGACGAGCTGCGCGACGAGCTCGAGGCGGTTGCGCGCGCGTGGCGTGGCTCGGCGCCGGAGCGCGGGTTCGCGATGGCGCTCGACGCGCTGTTCCGGCTCGACGGGGACGACGCGCTGTTCGTGATCGGGCTCGGGCCGGACGGCGCGGCGGCGGGATTCCTCCACTTCGCGGTCACGCCGGCGGCGAAGGCGCTCTCGCTGTCGACGATGCCGCGGCTCCGCTCGGTCCCGAACGGCTTCACGGAGTGGCTCGTCTGCGCCGCGGTCGAGTGGGCGCGGGCGAACGGGTACGAGCGCGTGTCGCTGAACTTCTCGCCATTCGCGGCGCTGCTCGGCGGCGAGGCGCCGCTGTCGACGGCGCAGCGGCTGCAGCGGCATGCTCTGCGCGGGATGAAGGGCCACTTCCAGCTCGACAACCTGCTGCTCTTCAACCGGAAGTTCTTCCCGGAGTGGCAGCCGCGGTTCGTCGTCTACGAACGGCGGCTCGACCTGCCCCGCGTCGGGATCGCGGCGCTCGCGGCGGAGAGCTACCTGCCCTTCCAGCGGACGAGGAAGCCGAAGGCGACGGCGTGACCTCGAGCCTGGCAGGCGGCCTCGTCCTCGCGCTTCTTTCGGCGTCGGCGATCAACTGGGGCTACCTCCTGATGCACCAGGCGGCTTCGCATCTGCCCCCGCTCTCGCTGCGGCATCCGATCCGCTCGCTGATCGGGCTCTTCACCGTCCCGCGCTGGCTGCTGGGCTTCACCGCGGGGATCGTCGGCTGGGTCTTCTACGTCGTCGCGTTGTGGCTCGCGCCGCTCTCGCTCGTGCAGGCGGCATCGGCGGGCGGCATCGGCGTGCTCGCGCTGCTCGTCGCGCGCACGACGCACGTGTCGCTGAGCCGCCGCGAGCTGAGCGGCGTCGCCGTGGCGATGGCCGGCCTCGTGCTGCTCGGGCTCTCGCTGCACGGCCACACGGACACGGGCAACGCGGGGTCGGCGAAGGCGATCGGGCTGTGGATCGCGCTGTCGTTCGTCGCGGCCGGGCTCGTCGCGGGGCCGGGGTCGAGGCTGCTCGCCGCCGGCGCCGGCCTCGGGGCGGCGTCCGGGGTCATGTACGCCGCCGGCGACGTCGCCACGAAGGCGGCCGTGTTCGGCGGCTGGCGGTTCGCATTCGTGCCGGTGCTCCTCGCCTGTCACGGGACGGGCTTCGTCGCGCTCCAGTTCGGCTTCCAGCGCGGCGGCGCGCTCGCCACCGCCGGCGTCTCGACGGTGCTGACGAACGCGCTGCCGATCGTCGCGGGCACCGTCCTGTACAGCGAGGGGATCCCGAGCGGCGCGGCGGGCGTCGCGCGCGTCGCGGCGTTCGCCGCGGTCGTCGTCGGGGCCGCGCTGCTCGCGAAGGCCGACTCCGAGCCCGAGCCGCAGCCCGTTCCGGCCTAGTGCCCCCGCGCGACGAGCGCCTCGGCGAGCCGGTGCGTCGCCTTGTCGACCATCTCGCCGTCGACGAGCCCGGCTCCTTCGCCCGCGGCGAGGATCCGCCGCGCCCGCTCCAGCTCCTCCGGCGACGGCGTGAACACCTCGTTGACCGGCGCGATCTGGTCGGGATGGACGACCCACTTGCCGTCGAGCCCGTGCGCGAGCGCGCGGCGCGCGGAGGCGCGGAGCCCGTCGAGGTCCCGGATCGCCGCGTACGGCCCGTCCACGGCCTGGAGGCCGAACGCGCGCGCCGCGACGACGATCCGCGCGAGCGCGTAGTCCCAGCTGCCCGCGCCGATGGTGAGGACGGGGACGCCGATCGACGCGCCGAAGTCGCCCGGCCCGAAGACGAGCGCCTCGAGGCCGTGCTCCGCCGCCGCGATCCGCTCCACCTCGACGAGGCCGCGCGCCGTCTCGATCTGCGCCTCGATTCCCGTCCCGGCCGGGACGAGCCCGGCCACCATCGCCACGTCGTCCGGAGACTCGACCTTCGGGATCACGACGACGTCGGGCGCGGCCGCTGCGGCTGCGGCGAGGTCGTCCCGCCACCACGGGGTGCGCAGGCCGTTGATCCGGACGGCGATCGTGCCTCGAGCGCCGGCGCGCACCGCGTCCGCGAGCCGGCCGCGAGCCTCCGCCTTCTCCTCGGGCGCGACGCCGTCCTCGAGGTCGAGCACGACCTCGTCGGCGGGCAGCGTCGCCGCCTTCTCGAGCATCCGCGGGCTCGACGCCGGAACGGTCAGGCACGAGCGGCGCGGCCTCGTCGCCATGGCCGCAACGCTAACGGTTTCCTTGCACACCCGAAACGGACCCTTGATCCGGCAGGTCTATGGTCGTTTCATGACCCGGAGCCGGACATGCGCCTGATCGTCGCCCTCACGGCGGCGCTGACCGTCCTCCTGCTCGTGATCCCGGTCCATCCGTAGTCACCCGCGCCGCCCGCCCGCGAGAGGGCTCGCTCCTCACCATCCTCCCTCCG
>DATKNT010000089.1:0-15069 GCA_035541175.1 Gaiellaceae bacterium | reverse complement strand
ACGTACGAGCCGGTGACGCCGGCGTAGCGGCCCGTGCCGCCGACGATCGCGAAGACCGCGTCGCCGAAGACGGCCGTGCCCATGCCGACGATCGTCCCGTGCGGGAGGACGAACGTGTGCACCTCGACGCTCCCGTCGGCGTGGGCGTGCCCGCCCGGAGCCGACTGGATCGCGAGGCGCGAGCCGAAGAACTGTCCGAGCGGCGAGCCCTTCGGGCTCTCGAGCAGGTCTCCGTAGACGGCGCCGACGTCGCCGAGCTGGATCTGCTCGCCCGGCCGCCGGTCGGGGTTGGACAGCCGCCAGTTCCGTCCGTACAGCCGAAGCTGGCTGGGAACGGTCGCCGCGGCGGCCCGGGACTCCCGTCCGGCCGCTGCGACGCCGAACGCGCCGGCGGCGAGCACGAGCCCCCGCTTGAGGATCCCGCGGCGACTGTGCCCGTTGCCGGTCGTGGCGAGTTCGGTCATGGCGTCGCCACCCCTCCGATGGTGTTCATCTGCGCCCCGACACCGTTGATCGTGACGGAGCCCCTCGGACCCTTGAGCAGGATCCCCTGGTTCGACAGCGTGACGGTGTAGAGCCCGTTCGGGCTCACGGCGTTGTTGAGCGAGCCGGCCGGTCCCTGCTTTCCGTCCTGACCGTTCGTTCCGTTCGTTCCGTTCGTGCCGTCCTTGCCGTTCGTGCCGTTCTGGCCCGCCGGCCCGGTCACCGCCCACGTGATCGCCTGGTCGCCCCGTGCGCAGGGCGTCCTCGACCGCGTGTTCTGGAGATAGAGCGTCCCGCGCTCACGGCTGACGCATGCCTGAACGCTTCCCCCCGTTGCGGCGTGGCCCGCCCATGCCGCCCCGACCGCGAAGCCTGCGGTCGCGGTCATGAGGCCGAGCGCGTACGCCATGGCCTGACGCCAAGATAGCCGCCGCATCTGCACCTCCCTTCCCCCTAAGGAAATCCCTACCCCGTAACCGCCCGCGAGGCGCAACTCTCCCACCCTGAGCCGATCGTTGCAAGGAGTCGATCCGGTGACCATTTGGCAACCGGGACCGGCGCCTCGACGCCGCTACGATCGGCCGGTGCAGAAGTACGTCCTCTCGGAGCTCGACTCGGGCGAGCGCGTCATCTCGGAGCGGGTCCCGAGCGTCCGCTCCGTCGCGCTCGGCTTCTGGATCGGCGCCGGCTCGCGGGACGAGCGGGAGGACCGCGCCGGCGTCTCCCACTTCATCGAGCACCTGCTGTTCAAGGGCTCGCGCTCGTTCGACGCCCAGGCGATCGCGGAGACCTTCGACGCGATGGGGGCGGAGCTGAACGCGGCCACCTCGCGCGAGCACACCGTCGTCTACTCGCGGGTGCCGGACCGGCACGTCGAGACGGCGATTCAGGTGATGACGGACATGGTGTTCGCGCCGAGCTTCGCCGAGCTCGACCAGGAGCGGGAGGTCGTGCTCGAGGAGATCGCGATGTACGAGGACACGCCCCAGGAGCTCGTCCACGACTTGTTCTCGGAGGCCGTGTTCGGGCCGCACGCGCTCGGGCGACCGGTGATCGGGACGGCGGAGGTCATCTCCGGCGTCAGCCGGCGCGCGGTCGCCGCGTACCACCGGTCGATGTACACCGGCGGGAACATCGTCGTCGCGGCGGCCGGGAACATCGCCCATGAGCGGCTCGTCTCGCTCCTGGGGCAGGCGGAGCGGCGGAGCGACGGCGGCGGGCGGGGGCCGCGGGTCCGGCGCCCGCTCGTCCAGGAGCCGCCGCCCGGCCTGCGCTTCCAGCGGAAGGAGACCGAGCAGTACCACGTCTGCCTCGGCTCGACCGGGATCTCGCGGTCGGACCGGCGCCGGTTCGCGGCGTCGCTCCTCGACGGGATCCTCGGCGGCTCCGCGTCGTCGCGGCTGTTCCAGGAGATCCGCGAGAAACGGGGGATGGCGTACGCCGTCTACACGTTCGCGTCCCAGTACACCGACACCGGGCTGATCGGGATCTACGTCGGCACCCGGGAGGAGAACCTCGACGCGTGCGTGGAGATCTGCGTCGAGCAGATCGGCGAGATCGCGCAGGGCAAGCTGCGCAAGGGCGAGCTCGAGCGCGCGCAGGAGAGCATGAAGGGACGGATCATGCTCGCGATGGAGTCGACCTCGAACCGGATGAGCCGGCTCGGGAAGTCGCTCATCTCCGACACGGAGCTGCTGACGCTCGAGCGGATCATGGCGGAGATCGACGCCGTCGACGAGGACGCGATCTCGGAGCTCGCGGCGCTGCTGCTCGCGTCGGAGCGGCTGTCGGCGGCCGGGGTCGGTCCCGACGAGGACCGGTTCCGTCGCGCGGTCGCGCAGGCGAATCCGCGCGTCGTCGCGCTCGCGGCGGCGTAGGCTGCCGGCATGCGGGTGGCTCTGTTCGGCGCGGACGGGAAGGTCGGGTGCGTGCTCGGACCCGCGCTCGAGCGCGCGGGGCACGAGGTCCGCGGGATCGAGATCGGCGATGCGGTGGACGTCGCCGGCCTCGACGCCGCCGTCGACTTCACGACGCCGGCGGCGGCGCCGGAGAACGTGCGCGCGGCGCTCGAGCAGGGCGTCTCCTGCGTCGTCGGCACGACCGGCTGGGATCCGGCGCCGCTCGGCGCGCTCGCGGCCGAGCGCGGGCTGCGGCTGTTCGTCGCGCCGAACTTCTCGGTCGGCGCGGTGCTGATGATGCGGTTCGCGCGCGAGGCGGCGGCCTTCTTCCCGCGGGCGGAGATCGTCGAGCTGCACAACGAGGCGAAGAAGGACGCGCCGTCGGGCACGGCCAGGGCGACGGCCGAGCTGATCGGCGGTGATCCGGTGATCCACTCGGTGCGGCTGCCGGGGCTCGTCGCGCACCAGGAGGTGATCTTCGGCGGCGAGGGGCAGCTGCTGACGATCCGCCACGACACGACGGGGCGCGAGTCGTTCGCCCCCGGCGTGCTGCTCGCGCTCGAGCGGCTGGCAGAGCTGCCGCCGGGGCTGACGCTGGGCCTCGACTCGCTGCTCGCCTGACAATTGTCTACGCTGCCACGGTGAGACTGCTGCTCGGGCTCGCGGCGGTGCTCGTGCTCGCCGGCTGCGGGTCGGCGGCGGTCGGCCCGGGGAAGCCGGCCTCGGCCGGCGCGCCGGCCGCGCCCGCGCCTCCGGTCGTGCCCGTCGACGAGGCGCCGCCCGAAGAGATCGACCGCGTCTTGGCGGAGGAGTTCGCGCCGCCGCCGGCGGACTCGACCGGCGTCGGCGCCCTGCAGACGACGGTCACGTTCGCGTGGGGCGGAACGACGACGACGACGACTGCGCCGACTCCGGCGCAGCTCGCGGAGGCGCGTGCGCAGTTCGAGGCGGAGCGGCAGGAGCTCAGGCCCGCCCCCGGCTCCGCGCCGCGCGTCGTGGCGCGACTTCCGCTCGCCGACGGGGGCGAGGTGCTGTTCGTCGTCTGGCACAACCGCGACGGCCGGCTCTGCACCTACACGAACGCGACCGACGCGAGCGGCAGCGGCGGCGGCGGAATGGGCGGCTCGTGCGGCCTCGACCCGCAGGCGACGCAGTGCGCGGCGATCTGCCTCGTCTCGGACGGCACGGGCATGGGCGCCGCCGAGGACTGGGTGCTGACCGGGACGGTCGCGGCCGACGCTGACGCGCTCGACGTCACGACCGCCGACGGCTCGACGACGGAGTACCCGCTCTCGGGCCCCGTCCTCGACGGCGACCGGCGCGTCTTCCTGCTCGACCTCGGCGGACAGGACTGGCGGAAGCTCGCGCTCGTGCGCGGAGGCGACGTCGTCGCGGCGACGGCGATGCCGGCGGCCTCGGTCGCCGGCGAGGAGTGCCAGCGCAAGGCGGGTCCGATGCCGGCGCCGGCGCCGACCGCGACGTCGCCCCCGACCGCCCAGTCCGCGGCGACGAAGGCGTGGCGGGACGCCTTCCAGGCGTGCCTCGAGGCGAGCGGCGCGTTCCCCGTGACTCCGGCCGTCACCACCACCGGCCCCTAGACCGCGGACCGTCAGGGATGATTCCCGCATGGCGACGCAAGCCGCCGAGCTCGTCTTCGACGAGGCGACGAAGCTGTACGAGGGACGCGAGGAGGCCGCCGTCGACCGCCTCTCGCTCGCCGTCCCGGCAGGGGATATCTGCGTCCTCGTCGGCCCGTCCGGCGGCGGCAAGACGACCGCGCTGAAGCTCGTCAACCGGCTGATCACGCTCACGAGCGGCGACATCCGGATCGACGGGACGAGCATCATGGAGCACGACCTGACCGAGCTCCGGCGCGGCATCGGCTACGTGATCCAGCAGGTCGGGCTCTTCCCGCACATGACCGTCGGCGCCAACATCGGCACGGTGCCGCGCCTGCTCGGCTGGCCGAAGCAGCGGATCGCACTGCGCACGGAGGAGCTGCTCGAGCTCGTCGGGCTCGAGCCGGAGGACGCGAAGCGCTACCCCGCCGAGCTGTCGGGCGGCCAGCGCCAGCGCGTCGGCCTCGCGCGCGCGCTCGCGGCGAACCCGCCGCTGATGCTGATGGACGAGCCGTTCGGCGCGATCGACCCGATCGTCCGCATGCGGCTCCAGGACGAGTTCCTCCGGCTCCAGCACGAGCTGCGCAAGACGGTCGTGTTCGTCACGCACGACATCGACGAGGCGATCAAGATCGGCGACCGCATCGCGATCCTCCGAGAGGGTGGGCGGCTCGCGCAGTACGACACGCCCGCGGCGATCCTCGAGCATCCCGCCGACGAGTTCGTCGCGCAGTTCGTCGGCGGCGACCGCGCGCTGAAGGCGCTCGCGCTGCACCGGCTGTCGGAGCTCGAGCTGCGGCCGGTCGCCGAGGCCGACGGCGCGCCGCGCGTGCGCGAGGACACGACGCTGCGCGACGCGCTCGCGCGGTTCGTGTCGGAGAAGTCCGAGGTCCTGCTCGTCGTGCGCGCCGACGGCACGCCGGCGGGCGCGGTCGCGCGCGAGGACCTGCTCCGGTGATCGTCGCGGCCGGCCCGGTCATCCCGAACTTCGGGCGCGGCAGCCCGTGCGAGGTGAACAACGGCACCTTCTGCACGGACTGGGTGCGTGCGCACTGGAGCGACACGCTGCAGCCGGCGCTCGTCCAGCACATCGAGCTCGCGCTCATCGCCGTCGCGATCGGGTTCGCGATCGCGTTCCTGCTCGCGCTGGTCGGGCTGCGCGTCCGCGTGCTCGACGCGCCGATCGGGTACTGGGCCGACTTCCTCTACACGATCCCGAGCCTTGCACTCTTCCAGCTGCTCGTGCCGATCACGGGAATCACGGTGCTGACCGTCGAGATCGCGCTCGTCTCGTACACGTTGCTCGTGCTCTACCGGAACATGGTCGAGGGGCTGCGTGCGGTGCCGGCCGAGGTGATCGAGTCCGCGCGGGGCGCGGGCTTCACGCGCACGCAGACGTTCCTGCGAGTCGAGCTGCCGCTGGCGACGCCGGCGATCATGGCCGGCGTGCGGATCGCGACGGTGTCGACGATCTCGATCGCCACCGTCGCCGCGTTCGTCATCCCGAAGGGGCTCGGCTATCCGCTCTTCATCGCGCTGCGCGAGGACGTCTTCAAGACGGAGATCTTCGCCGCCGGAGCGCTCGCCGTCGCGCTCGCACTGACGGCGGACGCGCTGCTGCACCTGCTCGAGCGCGCGCTGACGCCGTGGACGAGGCGGGTGAGGCACGCATGACCACGCTCGCGGACCAGTTCCAGCCGGGGACGTTCGTGGACGCGCTCCGGTTCATCGTCGACAACGTCGGCTTCCTCCTGCACCTCGCCGGCGAGCAGCTCGAGCTGTCGTTCGCGGCGATCGGGATCGCGCTCGTGCTCGCGCTCCCGCTCGGGCTCTGGCTCGGGCACAAGCACCGCGGGCTCTTCCTCGCCGCGAGCGTGTCGAACGTCGGGCGGGCGCTGCCGAGCCTCGTGCTGATCGCGATCGGCCTCGTCGTCTTCGGGCTCGGCTTCTGGAACAACACCGCGGCGCTCGTCGTGCTCGCGGTGCCGCCGATTCTGACCAACGCGTACTTCGCCGTCGACGGCGTCGACCCCGACGTCGTCGAGGCGGCCCGCGGGATGGGGCTGAGCGAGCGCGAGGTGCTGACGCAGGTGGAGCTGCCGCTCGGGCTGCCGCTCGTGGTGGCGGGCATCCGCATCGCGACGATCTTCGTGATCGCGACGGCGACGATCGCCTCGATCGCGGGCGGCGGCGGGCTCGGAGACGTGATCGTCAACCAGGCGAGCTACGGCCTCGCCGGCGTCGTCGGCGCGGCGCTCTGCGTCTCGCTCCTCGCCTTTCTCGCCGCGATGCTCCTCGGCCTGCTGCACCGTGCCGTGTCGCCCAGACACGGCTCCGGCGCGTAAGGTCAGAGGCTCAGCCAGCAGGAGAGGAGGGAGGATGTTCCGCAAGCACACGAGGCGCGCCGCGAAGGCCGCCTACGCCGTCTCGCTCGGAGTCGCGCTTCTCATCGGCCTGATCGCGGCGGCCGGCTCCACGGCCGCCACGAGGAAGCCCGCCGCACCGCCGACGATCGTCATCGGCACGAAGAACTTCCCCGAGCAGTACGTCCTCGGCCAGCTCTACAAGCAGGCGTTGCAGGGCGCCGGCTTCAAGGTCTCCTACAAGGAGAACATCGGCAGCTCGGAGCTGATCGACACGGCGATCACGAGCGGCAAGATCAACTTCTATCCGGAGTACACCGGCGTCATCGTCCTCGACCTCGCGAAGAAGCCGTCGCCGAAGAGCGCGGCCGCGACGTACGAGCAGGCGAAGGCGTTCGAGCAGACGCGCGGCCTGACGCTGCTGAACGCGACGCCGTTCTACGACTCCGACTCGTTCGGGATGCTGACGTCGACGGCGAAGAAGCTCGGCGTCACGACGATCGGCGACATGAAGAAGGTGAAGTCGTTCTCCTTCGCCGGGTATCCCGAGTGCAAGACGCGCATCACGTGCCTGCTCGGCCTGGAGCAGATCTACGGGCTCAAGCAGGTGACGTTCGTCCCGCTCGCGTCGATCAGCGTCTACACGCTGCTCGACCAGGGCAAGATCACCGCGGGCGACGTCTTCTCGACCGATCCGCAGCTCGCCGGGACGAAGTACACGATCCTCCAGGACACGAAGCACATCTTCGGGTTCCAGAACGTCGCGCCCGTCGTCAACCAGAAGATCCTCGCCTCGGCCGGGCCGAAGTTCGCGCAGGTCGTCAACGCCGTCTCCGCGAAGCTGACGCTCCAGGCGATGATCGCGATGAACAAGGCCGTGATCGTCGACAAGGGCTCGCCCGCGGCGGTCGCCGCCGGGTTCCTGAAGGCGAACAACCTGAAGTGACGCACGTCGTCGTCCTCGGCGGAGGGTCGCCCGGCGAGCACTTCGTCGGCGCCCTCCGCCGCCTGGACGGCGACGTGGAGATCACCCTCGTCGAGTGCCACCTCGTCGGCGGCGAGTGCTCGTACTACGCCTGCATGCCGACGAAGACGATGCTCCGGGCGGCGGAGCTGGCGGCGTCGCTCGAGCGGGCGCCCGGGCTCGCGCCGGAGCGGCCGGACCCCGCCGGCGTGTGGTCGTGGCGGGACTGGGTGACGAGCAACTGGGACGACGCGGGCCAGCTCGAGTGGCTCGAGGGCCGGCGGTGCGCCTTCGTGCGCGGGCGGGGGCGCGTCGCGCGGCCGGGCGTCGTCGCGGTGGACGGGGAGGAGCTCCCGTACGACCGGCTCGTCGTCGCCACCGGGTCGAGCCCGTTCGTGCCGCCGGTGCCGGGGCTCGACGGGGTCGAGTTCTGGACGAACCGGGACGCGGCGCGCACGCACGAGATCCCGTCGAGCCTCGCCGTCATGGGCGGCGGGCCGGTGGGCGCCGAGCTCGCGCAGTTCTTCTCCCGGCTCGGCGCGCGGGTGACCGTGGTCGAGCACGGGCCGCGCCTGCTCGGCCGCGTGCACGAGGAAGCGGGCGCGCTCGTCGCCGACGTCTTCCGGGAGGAGGGGATCGACGTGCGGCTCGGTACGACGGTCGAGGCGGTCGAGCCCGGCATCCGCCTCCGGCTCTCCGACGGGTCCGCGGTCGAGGCGGAGCGGCTGCTCGTGGCGACGGGGCGGACGCCGAACGCGGCCGGGCTCGGGCTCGAGCAGCTCGGCGTCGAGATCGGCCCGCGCGGGATCGCCGTCGACGAGCGGCTGCGGGCGGCCGAGAACGTGTGGGCGGTCGGCGACGTGACCGGCGTCGCGCTGTTCACGCACGTCGGCAAGTACCAGGCTCGCGTGGCGGCGGCGGACATCGCGGGGCTGCCGGCGAGGGCGGACTACCGCGCGATCCCGGCCGGGATCTTCACCGACCCGGAGGTGGCGACCGTCGGGCGGACGGACGGCGACGACCTCGTCAGCGCGCGCTGGGAGCTGGCGGCGGTGCCGCGGCTCGAGACGTACGAGCGCCCGGGCCGGGCCGGGTTCGTCCGGATCTTCGCCGACCCGTCGACACGGACGCTCGCCGGCGCGGTCGCGGTCGGCCCGCAGGCGAACGAGTGGCTCGGCCAGCTGACCCTCGCGGTGCGGGCCGGGACGCCGCTCGACGTGCTGCTCGACACGATCCAGCCGTACCCGACCTTCTCGGAGGGCGTCTTCTTCGCCCTGCGCGAGCTCGCGGACGCGCTCGCGTAGACTTCGCACGGAATGCTCGGCGAGGTGCTGACGGCGATCGTGACGCCGTTCCGTGCGGACGGGTCCGTCGACCTGGACGCGTTCCGCGAGCTCGCGGCCTTCCTCGTCGACCACGGCTCCGACGGGCTCGTCGTCGCCGGCACCACCGGCGAGTCGCCGACGCTCACCGACGGCGAGAAGCTCGAGCTGTTCGCCGCCGCGGTGGACGCGGTCGGCGACCGCGCCGCCGTCGTCGCCGGCACCGGCACGTACGACACGCTCCACTCCGCGCACCTGACGGCGCACGCGCACGACCTCGGAGTCGACGGCTTCCTCGCCGTCACGCCGTACTACAACAAGCCGCCGCAGCGCGCGATCGTCCGCCACTTCCAGGAGATCGCGGCCGTGACCGACAAGCCGGTCGTGGTCTACAACATCCCGAGCCGCGTCGTCGTCAAGATCGAGACCGCGACGATCGCGCAACTCGCGGACGAGATCGAGAACGTCGCGGCGGTGAAGCAGGCGCACGACGATCTCGACGAGGCGCGCTTCATCGCGCAGGAGACGCGGCTCGACCTCTACGCCGGCGACGACGCGCTCATCTTCCCGTTCCTCCAGCTCGGCGGCGTCGGCGGCGTCTGCGTGCACACGCACGTGTGGGGCCCGCAGACGAAGGAGATGGTGCGCCGCTACAAGGACGGCGACGTCGACGGCGCCCGCGCGCTGAACGACGAGATGCAGCCCGCATACGATCTGTTGCGGATCCAGACGAACCCGATCCCGATCAAGGCCGCGCTCGCGCTGCTCGGCCATCAGGTCGGCGGCTACCGCCTGCCGATGGTCGAGCCGACGGACGACGAGCTCGAGCAGGTGCGCGCGTGCCTCGTCCGCGGCGGGGTCCTCCAGCCGGCGTCGGCGTAGGCCGGGACTAGACTTCGGCCCGAATGGGCGTGTGCCGCATCATCCCGCTCGGCGGGCTCGGCGAGGTCGGGAAGAACATGACCGTCTACGAGGCGGAGGGGTCGATCGTCGTCGTCGACGCCGGCCTCGCGTTCCCGCGCGACGAGCACCTCGGCGTCGATCTCGTCCTCTGTGACGTCTCGTACCTGAAGGACCGCGAGGAGATGGTGCGGGGCGTCGTGCTCACGCACGGCCACGAGGACCACGTCGGCGGGCTGCCCTACCTCATGCGCGAGGTGCGCGTCCCCGTCGTCGTCGCGACCCGGCTGACGCTCGGGCTCGTGAAGTCCAAGCTCGACGAGCACGGCCTCCTGCGCGAGGCGGAGCTGCGAGAGATGGCGCCGGACGACCCGCCGCTGGAGCTCGGTCCGTTCCGGATCGAGCTGATCCGGATGGCGCACTCGATCCCGGACGCGGCCGCCGTCGTGCTCGAGACGCCCGGCGGCCGCGTCGTCCACACGGGCGACTACAAGCTCGACCACACGCCGGTCGACGGGCAGCGCACCGACGTCGGCAAGCTCGCCGAGGTCGGGAACCGCGGCGTCGACCTGCTGCTCGGCGACTCGACGAACGCGGAGCGGCCGGGCTTCACCCAGTCGGAGCGCGTCGTCGGCGAGGCCTTCCGCCAGATCATCCCGCACCGCACCGGGCGCGTCCTCGTCACCTCGTTCGCGTCGAACGTCCACCGGATGCAGCAGGCGGCCGACGTCGCGATCGAGTCGGGGCGCAAGGTCGCGTTCGTCGGCCGCTCGATGCGGAAGAACGCGAACATCGCCCGCAACCTCGGGTACATGAGCGTGCCCGAGGAGATGATCATGCGTCCGCACGAGCTGGCCGAGCTGCCGCCGCACGAGCAGCTGATCATGTGCACCGGCAGCCAGGGCGAGCCGATGTCGGCGATGACGCGGATCGCGTACGACGACCACCCGTCGGTGCGGATCGAGCGCGGCGACACGGTGATCATCTCGGCGAAGCCGATCCCGGGGAACGAGCTCCGCGTCCACGACGCGATCAACCGGCTGGCGAAGTCCGGCGCGGAGGTGCTCCACGAGGACAATGCGCCGGTGCACGTCTCGGGCCACGGCCGCGCGGAGGAGCTGCGCACGATCCTCGGGCTGCTCCGGCCGCGCGCGGTGATGCCCGTGCACGGGGAGTTCCGGATGCTCGCCGCGCACGCGCAGCTCGCCCGCGAGGGCGGCATCGCCGAGGAGAACATCGTGCTCGCCGAGAACGGGACCGTCGTCGAGCTGTCGCAGGAGTACGGTGCGCGCGTCGTCGATCACGTCGAGTCCGGCGTCACCTTCGTCGACGGGCTCGGCGTCGGCGACGTGCACGACGTCGCGCTGCGCGACCGGAGGCGGCTCGCCGAGGACGGCGTGCTCATCGTCGTCGCGACGCTCGCGGCGTCGAACGGCGGCGCGCTGACGGCGCCGCCGGAGCTGATCGCGCGCGGATTCGGCGAGGCGGCGGAGCCGCTGCTCGACGAGCTGCGCGAGGAGGCGCGCGCGGTGCTGGAGGAGCTGCTCGAGGACGGCGTCAACGAGGTCAAGCTGATCCAGGAGCACGTCCACGACGCGCTCGGCAGCGTCGTCTACGACCGCACACGGCGCCGGCCGATGATCCTGCCCGTGATCGTGGAGATCTGATGCCGCGGCTCTCCCGTGCACCGACCTGGGCCGACGTGATCGAGGACCAGGGGGTCGACGAGCGGACGGCGTCGCCGCTCGTCCGGCAGCTGCGGGCGTGCGAGACGTCCGCGCTCGCGTTCTGCCGGCTGCTGGAGCGGTGGAAGCGCGGCGATGCGCAGCCGCCGACCGCCGGCGGCCGCCAGGCGGCGCTGCGCCGGGCGGCCGACCGGGTGGAGACGGCGCTGACCGGGCTCGAGGAGCCGCTGAAGCGCTACCTGCTGGAGCTCGAGGCGGACGCGGCCGAGGGCCGCGCCTGGTACGGCGGCCCCGGCGCGGCGGAGCTGCTCGACTGGGGGCCGGTGCTCTCGCGGGCGGGCGTGTGCGTCCAGGCCGAGCGCGTGGCGCAGGCGTACCTCGAGCTCGCGGTGCTCGTGCGCGCGCTCGAGGGGCTGACGGCGGCCGCGCGGATCGAGGCGGCGCCGGACCCGGGCTCGCTCTGGGCGGGGCTGTTCGACCTGCGCGAGAACCTGCTCGGCCGCGCGCTCGACGACCTCCGCGCGCTCGCGGTCGCCTGATCGGCGGCCGCGAGTGGCGACCCCGCGGCTCACCGTCGTCGGCTCGGTCAACCTCGACCTCGTCGCACGCGTGGAGCGGCTGCCGCGGCCCGGCGAGACGGTCACCGGCGCGACGTTCACGCGCATCCCCGGCGGCAAGGGCGCGAACCAGGCGGTCGCCGCGGCGCGGCTCGGCGCCGAGGTGACGCTGATCGGCTGCGTCGGCGACGACGAGCTCGCGCGCGAGGCGCTCGTCGAGCTACAGCGCGCGGGGGTCGCGCTCGACCTGGCGCGGCGCGGGGTCACCGGCGTCGCGCTCATCGCCGTCGACGCGGCCGGCGAGAACACGATCGTCGTCGCGCCGGGGGCGAACGCGGAGCTCCGTCCCGAGGACGTCCGCGTGCCGGAGGAGGCGGACGGCGTCCTCTGCCAGCTCGAGATCCCGATCGAGACGGTCGAGCAGGCCGCGCTCGCGGCGCCGGGCCGGTTCTTCCTCAACGCCGCACCGGCGCCGTCCGGCCCCGTCCCGGTCGCCGACGTGACGATCGTGAACCGCTACGAGCTCGCGGCGCTGCCGGGGCGCGCCGGCGTCGTCGCGGTGACGCTCGGCGCCGAGGGCGCGGTGCTGCTCGAGGACGGGGAGGAGGTGGCGCGCGCCGCGCCGCCCGCGGTCGACGCGGTCGACGGCACCGCCGCCGGCGACGCCTTCACCGCGTGCCTCGTCGTCTCGCTGCTCGAGGACCGCACGAGCGACGAGGCGCTCCGGCGCGCGTGCGCCGCGGGCGCGCTCGCCGCGTCGCGCTTCGGAGCGCAGACGTCGCTCCCGACCGCCGCCGAGGTGGACGCGCTGCTGTGAGCGTCGAGGTCGTCCGGGAGCTGCACGCGCCCGTCGCGCTCGCCGCCGGCGCCCGCACAGACCTGTTCGTGCCGCCGGCGGGCTCGCCTCCGACCCTGAACGCGCGGGCGCTCGTCGTGGGCACCGACGGCGACTTCACGCTCGCAGCAACGATCCGCGCCGAGCTGCGCGCGACCTTCGACGCCGGCGCGCTCCTACTCTGGCGCGACGAGACGCACTGGGCGAAGCTCGCGCTCGAGCGCTCGCCGGCAGGCCGGCCGACGGTCGTCTCCGTCGTCACGCGGGGGGCCTCCGACGACTGCAACTCCGTCGCGCTCCCGGAGCCGGAGGCCCGGCTCCGCGTCGCCCGCGCGGGCGCGGCGTGCGCGTTCCACCTCCGCAGCGGCGACCGCTGGGAGCTGATCCGCCACTTCACGCTCGGGCCGGGCCCGCTCGCCGCCGGCGTGCTCGCCCAGTCGCCGACCGGGGACGGCTGCGTCGCCGAGTTCTCCGATCTCGAGCTCGCGGCGCGCACGCTCGGCGACGTGCGCAGCGGCGAGTAGGGGAGGATGCGGCGATGGCGATCCCGATCCTGATCGACTGCGACCCCGGTCACGACGACGCGATCGCGATCCTGCTCGCGCTCGCCTCGCGCGAGGTCGAGTTGCGCGGCGTCACGACCGTCGCCGGGAACCAGACGCTCGAGAAGACGACGCGAAATGCGCTGAAGGTGCTCGAGCTCGCGGGCCGCACGGACGTCCCCGTCGCCGCCGGCGCCGACCGCCCGCTCGAGCGCACGCTGCGGACCGCGGCGAACGTCCACGGCGAGAGCGGCCTCGACGGCCCCGACCTGCCGGAACCGACGACGCGCCCGGTGGACGCGGACGCCGTCGAGCTCCTGGCAGAGCTGATCGAGGCTGAGGCTGGAAGCGGCGCCGGCGAAGCCGGCACCGCCCGGCCGGAAGACCGGGCGCACGAGGCGCCCGGGGGCGTCGTGCTCGTCGCCACCGGCCCGCTGACGAACGTCGCGCTGCTCCTGCAGCGCCACCCCGACGTACGCGACCGGCTCGACCGGATCGTCTGGATGGGCGGCGCGATCGCCGAGGGCAACGTCACCCCCGCTGCCGAGTTCAACGCGTTCGTCGACCCCGAGGCGGCGGCGCAGGTCTTCGGCAGCGGCATCGACATCACGATGATCGGGCTCGACGTCACCCACCGGGCGCTGTTCACGCCTGCGCACGCCGAGCGGCTGCGCGGCGCGGGCCGCTGCGGCCAGGCCGTCGCCGAGCTCGCCGACTTCTTCCTCGGGTTCCACCGGCGACGCTACCGCTTCGACGGCGCGCCGATCCACGACGCGATGGCGGTCGCGCACGTGATCGACCCGACGCTCGTCGAGACCCTGCGCTGCAACGTCGAGATCGAGACGGCGTCGCAGCACTGCGACGGGCGCACCGTCGTCGACCGCTGGCAGGTGCTCGACGCGCCGCGAAACGCCGACGTCGGGATCGACGTCGACGCGAACCGCTTCCTCGAGCTGCTCGTCGAGCGGATCGCGTCGCTGCCGTGATCGTCTTCGCCGCGATCGCCCCGCACGGCGAGCTCGACGAGGTGCCCGAGCTGCGCGCGGCGATGGAGGAGCTCGGCCGCCGCTTCGACGCGGCCGCGCCGGAGACGACCGTCGTCGTCACGCCGCACGGCGTCCACGTCGAGGGCCACCTCGCGGTGGTGACCGCGGGCCGGGTGGGGGAGACCGCGACCGACCGCGACCTCGCCCGCGCGATCCTCCGCTCGCTGCGAGAGGAGCGCATTCCGGCGCTCGGCGTCTCGTACGGCGGCAACGATCCTGCCGAGGCCGTGATGCCGATCGACTGGGGGACGGAGATCCCGCTCGCGTTCACGGCGGCCGAGCGGATCGTCGTCGTCAGCCCCGCCCGCGACGTGCGTCTCGAGGATCACGTCCGCGCGGGCGCGGCCCTCGCACGTGCGATCGGGAGCACCCGCGTCGCGCTCGTGGCGAGCGCGGACCACGCCCACACGCACGCCGCGGACGGTCCCTACGGCTTCGACCCGTCAGCGGAGGTCTACGACGTCCTGCTGCAGGAGATCCTCGCGTCGGGCCGTCTCGACTTCGCGCCGCTGGGCCTCGTCGTCGACGCCGCGAAGGCCGACTCGCTCTGGCAGCTGCTCGTGCTGCAGGGCGCCGTCGGCGACGGCGCGACCGTGGACGTTCTCGCGTACGCGGTGCCGACGTACTTCGGGATGCTCTGCGCCGAGGTGCGGCCGAAGCGGTCCTGACCGGTGGCGGAAGGTCATGCCCACTTGGTTCCCGGACGAGTGATCTTCGCGGCGATCGTCCACCTTCTGTGCAACGCTGTGAACGGTGGTCGCGCCTCTCGTCACCTCTGCGGTCCTGCTGATCGCGAATCCGCAGGTCAGCCTGCACCCGTCCGTCGTCATGCTGCGACACCGCGCGTCGGTGACC
>DATKNT010000088.1:0-6915 GCA_035541175.1 Gaiellaceae bacterium | reverse complement strand
ACCGAGCGAGACCGCAGGTCTCGCGAGGTAAGTGAGTCGGGGGCCCCGGGCAGGCGGTCGGGGCCCCCGTCTCATGCGCCCGGCGCCGCGCTGGCCTGCGGCTCCGGGAGCCGGCCCCCAGGGGTGCGGGGCCGAACCGGGCGATCAGCAGCGAGGGGTGAGCGGCTGTCGCCCAAGCTTCACCTTCAGGGTCATGGTCTTTGCACCGCGGTAGATCTCGAGCGGAAGCGTGTCGCCGGGCTTCTTCTGGGCGATGATCGAGCGGAGCTGCTCGACCGACGCGACCGGGACGCCGTCGGCCTTGACGATGATGTCGCCGCCGAGCGGCCACGTCTCGCCGGCGACGGTGACCTGCTGCGTCGATCCGTGCAGGCCCGCCTTCGCCGCACCCGTCGCCGAGCAGACGGTGCCGACGAGCAGCCCGCTCCGCACCGGCAGCCGGAAGAGGCGCGCGATGCTCGCGGTGATCCCGCGCGCGTCCACGCCGAGGAACGGATGCTCGACGACGCCCTTCGCGATCAGCTGGGCGGCGACGTTCTTCACGGTGTTGATCGGGATCGCGAAGCCGATGCCGATGTTGCCGTCGCTCCCGTTCGCCGTCTGGATCTGCGAGTTGATGCCGACCACCTGGCCGCGTGCGTTCAGCAGCGGGCCGCCCGAGTTGCCGTGGTTCAGCGCGGCGTCCGTCTGGATCACGTGGTCGATCGGAGCGCCGTTCGGCGCGACGATCTGCCGCTGGAGCGCGCTGACGATCCCCGACGTGATCGAGCGGTCCTCGCCGAGCGGGTTGCCGATCGCGACGACCGCGTCGCCGACCTGGACGGCGTCCGAGTTGCCGAGCACGAGCGGGTCGAACGCGCGCGAGTGCGCCTTCACCTGGAGCACCGCGACGTCGGTGGACGGGTCGCGGCCGATGATCGTCGCCGGGAGCCGCTCGTCGTTCGAGAAGCTGACCGAGACGCTGCTCGCGCCCTGGACGACGTGGTAGTTCGTGATGATGTGGCCGGCCTTGTCGATGACGAAGCCGGAGCCGAGCGCCTGCTGCGTCTCGGTGGTCGGGATCCCGAACGGATCGAGGAACGGGTCGGGCTGCGCCGTCACCTTGCTCGTCGCGGTGACCTCGACCACGCCCGGCGCCGCCTCCGTGTAGATCTGGTGGATGGTGAGCTGCCGCGCGGTGCGGGCGAAGGTCGCGTCTTCCGGCGACGACTGCTCCGTGGCCGGCAGCACCTCGCGCACGGTCGTCGTCGAGCCGCCGACGCCGCCGGCGGCGGCGACGATCCCGACGGCGATCGCCGCGCCCGCAGCGCCGGCGGCGACGAGAGCGGCCCCGAGCAGCGCGAGGCGGGAGTTCCTGCCCGTTCCCACCCTCCTGTCTTATCTCGGCCAGGTTCAAGGCCTGTTGCGGCGCATTAAGCACGCGTTAAGCCGGGGCCAACCGGGCACTTCTGCTTGAATCGGAGACGTGGCGGATCCGTTCGGCTCCCGGTCCTCGCTGACGGTCGGAGACCGCAGCTACGCGATCCACCGCCTCGACGCGCTCCAGCAGCGCTGGGACGTGGCCCGGCTCCCGTACACGCTCCGTATCCTGCTCGAGAACGTGCTCCGGAACGGCTCCGAGGCGGAGGTCGAGGCGGTCGCGGGCTGGGTCGCGGCGGACGAGCCGTCCCGGGAGATCTCCCTCATGCCGGCGCGGGTGCTTCTCCAGGACTTCACTGGCGTGCCCGCCGTCGTCGACCTCGCGGCGATGCGCGACGCGATGCGCGAGCAGGGCGGCGACCCCGCCAGGATCAACCCGCTGATCCCGGCCGAGCTCGTCATCGACCACTCCGTGCAGGTCGACGAGTTCGCCTCGCGGCTCGCAATCGAGCACAACGTCGAGCTCGAGTTCCAGCGCAACCGCGAGCGCTACGCGTTCCTCCGCTGGAGCCAGACGGCGTTCGACAACGTCAAGGTGGTGCCGCCGAACACCGGCATCTGCCACCAGGTGAACCTCGAGTACCTCGCGCGCGTGGTCGAGTCGCGCGACGGCGCGGCCTTCCCGGACACGCTCGTCGGCACCGACTCGCACACGACGATGGTGAACGGCCTCGGCGTGCTCGGCTGGGGCGTCGGCGGGATCGAGGCCGAGGCGGCGATGCTCGGCGAGGCCCTGTCGATGCTCGTGCCGCAGGTCGTCGGCTTCCGGCTCGCGGGCGCGCTGCCGGAGGGCGCGACCGCGACGGATCTCGTCCTGACGGTGACGCAGATCCTCCGGCGGACCGGCGTCGTCGGGAAGCTCGTCGAGTACTTCGGGCCCGGCGTCGGCTCGCTCGCGCTCGCCGACCGCGCGACGCTCGGGAACATGAGTCCCGAGTACGGCGCGACGTGCGGCTTCTTCCCCGTCGACGACGTGACGCTCGCGTATCTCCGGCTGACGGGCCGCGCGCCGGAGCGGGTCGCGCTCGTCGAGGCGTACTGCAAGGAGAACCTGCTCTGGCACGAGCCCGACGACCACCCGACGTACTCCGAGGTGGTCGAGCTCGATCTCGGCGACGTGGAGCCGTCGCTCGCGGGGCCGCGCCGCCCGCAGGACCGCGTCCCGCTCGCGTCCGCGAAGGAGGCGTTCATCGAGTCGCTCGACTCGTTCGGCGTCGCGTACGGGAACGGGACCTACGACAAGGAGATCGCCGACTCGTTCCCGGCGAGCGATCCGCCGACCCCGGACGGCGTCGCGGACGCCGATCCGGTTCCTGCGCACACGGCGACCGTGTCGAAGAAGCGCGTCCCCGTCGCGGGCGAGGACTACGCGCTCGAGCACGGCTCGGTCGTGATCGCGGCGATCACGTCGTGCACGAACACGTCGAACCCGTCGGTGATGATCGGCGCCGGGCTGCTCGCCCGGAACGCGGTCGAGCGCGGGCTCACGCGCAAGCCGTGGGTGAAGTCGTCGCTCGCCCCCGGCTCGAAGGTCGTCACCGAGTACTACCGCCGTGCGGGCCTCGACCGGTATCTCGACGAGCTGGGCTTCAACCTCGTCGGCTACGGCTGCACGACGTGCATCGGCAACTCGGGGCCGCTGCCGGACGCGATCGCGTCGGCGGTGAGCGAAGGCGAGCTCGTCGTCTGCGCCGTCCTCTCCGGCAACCGCAACTTCGAGGCGCGCATCCACGGCGACGTGAAGGCGAACTACCTCGCGTCACCGCCGCTCGTCGTCGCGTACGCGCTCGCCGGCCGGATGGACGTCGACCTGCTGACGGAGCCGCTCGGCCGGGACGGCGACGGCAACGACGTCTACCTCCGCGACATCTGGCCGACGCGCGAGGAGATCGACCGCACCGTCGCCGGCTCGGTCGAGGGCGAGATGTTCTCGCGCACGTACGCCGACGTCTTCACCGGCGACGAGCGCTGGCGCGGGCTGGAGATTCCCTCGGGCGACCTCTACGCGTGGGAGCCGGACTCGACGTACGTCCGCCTGCCGCCGTACTTCGCCGGGATGCCGCGCGAGCCCGGCGTCTTCGAGGACATCGCCGGCGCGCGCTGCCTCGTCGTGCTCGGCGACTCGGTCACGACCGACCACATCTCGCCGGCGGGCGCGATCCGGCCGGACTCGCCGGCGGGGCGCTACCTCGTCGAGCACGGCGTCGAGCGGCGCGACTTCAACTCGTACGGGGCGCGTCGCGGCAACCACGAGGTGATGATGCGCGGGACGTTCGCGAACGTGCGCCTGCGCAACCAGCTCGTCCCCGGCTCCGAGGGGACGTGGACGGTGCACCTGCCGGACGGCGAGGAGACGACGATCTACGACGCGGCGATGCGCTACCGCGGCGACGGCGTGCCGACGATCGTCATCGCCGGACAGGAGTACGGGTCGGGGTCGTCGCGCGACTGGGCGGCGAAGGGACCGAACCTGCTCGGCGTCCGCGCGGTGATCGCGGAGTCGTACGAGCGGATCCACCGCTCGAACCTGCTGATGATGGGCGTGCTGCCGCTCCAGTTCATGCCCGGCGAGAGCCGCGAGTCGCTCGGCCTCACCGGCCGCGAGGAGTTCTCGATCCTCGGCGTCGACAACGGCGAGTCCGAGGAGGTGACGGTGCGGGCCGACGACACGGAGTTCCGCGCGCGCGTCCGCCTGGACACGCCGCGCGAGCGGGAGTACCTCCGCCACGGCGGCATCCTCCCGTTCGTGTTGCGGCGGCTGCTGGCGGGCTGAGCCCTCCTCTAGTAGCCCGCCTTCATCGCCCAGTCGCGCTTCGCGTCCTCCTCCATCTGCTCGAGCCGCGTGTAGTAGTCGGGGAACTCGTTCAGGTGCGCGAGCGCGATCTTCGCGGTCACGTGCGGATCGTCGTCGGTGACGTTCGTCTTCGCGTCGTGGAGCCCGTGCTCCAGCTCGACGTCCATCCCGGCCCGGAACTGCTCGACGTCGAACGGCGCGTGCTGCCAGTCGATGCCGATCTCCGCGCCGTAGCGGCGCGCCTCCTCGCTCGTGAAGCTCTTCCGCTCGGTCACCGTCCGCCTCCCTCCGTCGGTCGCGACCCCGGGGTGAGGGTACGCTTCGGAGGACCGGGGTGCCGCGCCAGGCGCGGCTGAGAGCACACCCGTCGAACCTGATCCGGTTCGTACCGGCGAAGGGAGGAGCGACGACAGACCGCACGCCGAGCTGGGGCATCACGCCCGTCCCGGAGCGCCTGCGCGTCCTCAGCGGGCTCGACTCGACGCTGCTCTGGGGGAACCTGTCGGTCTCGCTGCTCGTGATCGTGATCGGCGCGCTGCTCGTCCCGGCCCTGTCGCTCCGCGACGCGCTGCTCGCGATCCTCGTCGGCGCGATCGCCGGCAACGCGCTCCTCGCCGTCGCCGCGCTCGTCGGCGCCGACGCGCGCGTCCCCGGGATGGTGCTGCTGCGCGCGCCGCTCGGCCGCCGCGGCTCGTACGCGCCGACCGTCCTCAACGTCGCGCAGAACGTCGGCTGGTCGACCTTCGAGCTGATCATCATCGCGGCCGCGGCGGCGGCGCTGTCCGAGCACGTCTTCGGCTGGAAGGGGACGTGGCTGTGGACGATCGCGTTCGGCCTCCTCAGCTGGGCGCTCGGGATGCTCGGGCCGATCGGCTTCGTCCGCCGCTACCTGCGCAAGTTCGCGTCGTGGGCGCTGCTGTTCGCGATGGCGTACCTCACGTACTGGGCGGTGACGAAGTCGCACCTGCACGCGTTCTGGGCCGCGCCGGGCAAGGGCGGCTTCCCGACCTTCGGGCAGGCAGTCGACCTCGTGATCGGCAGCGTCGTCTCGTGGACGCCGCTCGCCGCCGACTACACCCGCTTCGCCCGCACCCGCCGCGGCGCGGCCCTCGGCGCGGGGATCGGCTACTTCGTCCCGACGATCTGGTGCGTCGGGCTCGGGATCCTCATCGTCCTCGCGCGCGGCGTCGCCGACGCGCAGCAGCTCCCCGGCGCGGTCGCGGCGGCCGGCGGCGTCGCCTTCGTCGCGCTGCTCGCGATCACGATCGACGAGAGCGAGAAGGCGTTCGCCGACATCTACTCGACCGCCGTCTCGATCCAGAACCTCGTGCCGCGCGTCTCGCAGCGGCTGCTGATCACGATCGTCTCCGTCGTCGCGACCGGGCTCGCACTCGTCCTCGACCTCGGCAACTACCAGAGCTTCCTCTACCTGCTCGGCTCGTTCTTCGTCCCGCTCTTCGGCGTCCTCGTCGCCGACTGGCTCGCGGCCGGCGGCCACTACACGGAGGCGGACGTCTTCCGCGCGCCGGCGCAGCGGATCCCGCAGCTCGCCGCGTGGCTCGTCGGCTTCTGCCTCTACCAGTGGCTGTCGCCGGTCGGGCCGTCGTGGTGGACGAGCCTCGTCGCGCACACGCATCCCGGCAACGTGAGCTTCACCGCGTCGCTGCCGAGCTTCGCGGTGTCGTTCGCGCTCGCGCTCGTGTTCTCGCTCGCGGCGCGGTGGAGCACGCCTTCGGCGATCCCTGCAGAAGCCTCGGACTAGGCTGCGCGGGTGCGCCCGCTGGCCGTGATCGGGCACCTCTCCCGCGACGTCGTCGCCGGAGGCGCGCCGCGGATCGGCGGCGGCTCCTGGCATGCGGCGCGCGCGCTGCGGGCGCTCGGGATCGGCGCGACCGTGTTCGCGAAGTGCGGCGAGCCGGAGCGGCGGGAGTTCCAGCGCAAGCTCTCGACCCTCGGGCTTCCGACCGTGCTCTCCGTCGCGGGCGAGACGACGGCGTTCGGGATGTCGTACGACGAGCGGGGCGCCCGGACGATGGTCGTCGAGGCGATCGGCGAGCCGTGGGGCCCGCGGGAGGCGTCGCCGGACCTGCTCCGCTCGGTCGACTGGGTGCACGTGGCGCCGCTCCTGCGCAGCGACTTCGGCGTCGAGACGCTCGAGCGGATCGCGAGCGGGCGCCGCGTCCTCTTCGACGGGCAGGGCCTCGTGCGCGTGCCGGCGCGCGGGCCGCTCGTCCTCGACGCGGACTTCGACCGCGACCTCCTCCGGCACATCACGATCCTCAAGCTCGCGGAGGAGGAGGCGCGCGCGATCATCGGCGACGCGGAGCTGGAGTCGCTCGCGGAGCTCGGCGTGCCCGAGGTCGTCGTCACCTTCGGGCTCGAGGGGTCGCTCGTGCTCGCGCGCGGTACCGCGACGCGCGTGCCCGCGCACGTCGTGCAGACGGACCCGACGGGCGCGGGCGACGCGTTCGCGGTCGCGTACGTCGCGGCGCGCGCGGACGGACACGCGCCGGCGTCGGCCGCGCGCCGCGCCACCGCGCTCGTCGGCGCGCTGCTCGCGGGGCCGTCGCGATGATCGCCGCCGTCGGCACCGTCGACGGCGTCCTGCTCGTCGACGTCGAGTCGGAGCTCGTGCTCGGCGCGGGGACCGACGTGCCGGAGACGGAGGCGCCGCGGGTCGAGCTGCCGCGGGTCGTCGCGAC
>DATKNT010000087.1:0-19721 GCA_035541175.1 Gaiellaceae bacterium | reverse complement strand
CTGGTCGCGGGTCGGAGTCACGGCCCGGCTAGGATAGCCTCCCGTGGCCGTGGCACCAGCCCTCGCCGACGCGTTCTTCATCGAGGGCGCGCGCCCGCTCAACGGCCGCATCCGCGCGGCCGGGAACAAGAACGGCGCCCTGCCGATCCTCGCGGCCTGCCTCTTGACGGACGCCGAGGTCGTCCTCCACAACGTCCCGCGCATCCTCGACGTCCAGACGATGCTCGACCTGATGGCCGATCTCGGCGTCGAGGTCGACTGGCCCGGCGACAACGACGTCCGCATCCAGGCCGCCAACGTGACGAAGACGGAGCTCGACGAGGAGCTGTGCAGCCGCATCCGCGCGTCGGTGCTGCTCGCCGGCCCGCTGCTCGCGCGCTTCGGCAGCGCGATCGTCCCGCCGCCCGGCGGAGACGTCATCGGCCGGCGCCGCGTCGACACGCACCTGCACGCGTTCGAGAAGCTCGGCGTCGAGATCGAGGCGAACCGGCGCTTCACGATGCGCACGTCCGGCCTCGCCGGCGCGAACGTCTTCCTCGACGAGGCGAGCGTGACCGGTACGGAGAACGCCGTGATGGCGGCGACGCTCGCGCGCGGCGAGACCACGCTCGACAACGCGGCGTGCGAGCCGCACGTCCAGGACCTCTGCCGCTTCCTCGTCGCGCTCGGCGCGGAGATCGACGGGGTCGGGACGAACCGGCTCCGCCTCACCGGCGTCGAGTCGCTGCACGGCGGCGAGCACACGATCGCGCCCGACCACATCGAGGTGGCGAGCTTCATCGGCCTCGGTGCCATCACCGAGGGCGAGATCGTGATCGAGAACTGCCGTCCCGAGGATCTCGTCGCGATCACGCCGGTGTTCCGGCGGCTCGGCATCCGCATGGAGGTCGAGGGCACGAGCATCCGCGTCCCCGACGGCCAGGACCTGCTGATCGAGGACGACGTCGGCGGTCATATCCCGAAGATCGACGACGGCCCGTGGCCGGCGTTCCCGGCGGACCTCACGTCGATCGCCGTCGCCGTCGCAACCCAGGCGCGCGGGACCGTGATGATCTTCGAGAAGATGTTCGAGAACCGGCTGTTCTTCGTCGACAAGCTCGTCAACCTCGGCGCGCGGATCATCCTCTGCGATCCGCACCGCGTCGTCGTCACCGGCCCGGCGCGGCTCTACGGCGAGCGCATGTCGAGCCCCGACATCCGCGCCGGCATGGCGATGCTGCTCGCGGCGCTGTGCGCCGAGGGGACGTCGACGATCGGGAACGTGCGCGAGATCGACCGCGGCTACGAGCGGATCGACGAGCGCCTGAGGGCGCTCGGCGCGCGGATCGAGCGCGTCGAAGCCTGACGCCCCGGACTACTTGCCGGCGGTCTGCCGCCGGTTGGGCACCGCGACCGTGAGCGGAGCCGACGTCGCCGCGGTCGCGCCGCTCTGGTCGATCGCCGCGACCGTGAACGCGTACGCGCGGCCCGGCTTCAGCGTCACCCAGGCGCTCGTGTTCGAGGTCGCCGACAGCACGGTCCGGCTCGAGCCGGCGCTCGTCAGCGTCAGCGTGTAGCGGCTCGCGTCCCCGCTCCAGGTCAGGTGAAGCTTCGACCTGACGCGGTTGCCCGAGAGGAGCACGCCGGCCTGGCCGGACTGGGCCGTCGCGACGGCGGCGGCGACGTCGACGACGCCGAACCCGAGGTCGGGCGTCCAGCGTCCACGGCCCGACGCGGTCTGCTTGAGGATCTGCGCCACCTGCTGCGCGGTCAGGGCCGGGTTCGCGGCCCACACGAGCGCGGCGGCACCCGCGACCTGCGGCGCCGCGAACGACGTGCCGCTCGCGTAGCCGTAGAGTCCGGCCGACGACCCGGGGAGCGCGGCGCGCGGATACGCGACGGGCGACGAGAGCGACGACACGTCCCCGAAGACGTTCGTGCCGGGCGCCGTCAACGAGATCCACGAGCCCGTGTTCGAGAAGCGGGCGCGCGCAGCCGCCTGGTTCGAGGCGCCGACGGAGAGCCCGGCGCCGCCGGCGCCGTCCGAGCCGACCGGCTGCAGGAGCGCCGCCGGGTACTCGACCGGATTGCCCTGCGAGTACTCGTTGCCGGCCGCCGCGACGACGAGCGCGCCGTGGTCGATCGCGTACTGGATCGCGTGGCGCTCGATCGGCGTCGTCCCGGGGCCGCCGAAGCTGAGGTTGACGATCCGGGCGCCGTGGTCGATCGCGTAGATGATCCCGGCGGCCTCGTCGACGTCGGTGAACGTCCCGTCGGCGGAGCCCGCCTTGACGACGAGGAGCTGCGCGTCGCCGCCGAAGCCGGCGATTCCCTCACCGTTCGTGACCGAGCCCGCGGCGATCGACGCGACGAAGGTGCCGTGTCCGTTGTCGTCGCGGACGTCGCCGGTACCGGTGCGCGTGTTGTACGCGGTGGGGGACTTCGTGGCGAGGTCCGGCGCGGTCAGGTCGGCTCCCGTGTCGACGACGGCGATGCGGACAGAGGAGGCGGCGCGAAGGACGCTGTCGGGGACGCCGGTCTCGTCCGCGCCGGCGTACTGCCACTCCAAGGGGGCGTCGGGACTCGCCGCGGTCGGCGCGAGCGCCGGCTCCGCGGCGGCACGGCGCGCGACGGGCGCGGAGACGGAGCGGATGCCCGGCGCGCGGCGGAGCGCCGGCGCAGCCTCCCGCGTCCGCACCTCGGCGGCGCGCAGCGCGGGCAGCCGCCGGACGACGACGCCTCCGGTCCCGCGCAGCGCCGCGGCGAGATCGGCCGGGGTGCGGTAGCCGACGACGAGGGTTCGCGCCTCTGCGTGCGCGCCGTCGATGCGACCGGTCGCCGCGGCTACGCCGCCGACGGCGACAAGGGCCGCGATCCCCATCGCGAGACCCACCCGTGCCCTCTCCATTCGTTCCCCGTATTTGACCCTAGTCCAATCGGAGGACAATGCGATGGGCCGATCGGCCCATCTTTGCAACCAATACGGGCGAGTTTCGAACCACGGCGGTAGCCTCCGCGACCATGGGCGCTGGGGACGCAGCCGCGGGCCGGAGCGGCATCCGGGTCGACTTCGGGGGGACCGGGGTCGCCAGCGTCGAGACCGGCGTCCCCGTGCTCGACCGGCTGCTCGAGCGGCTGGCAGAGGCGGCGCAGCTCGACCTCGTGCTCGAGGTCGAGCCGGGCGACGCCGAGGCGGAGGTGACCGCCGCGGGGCGGGCGCTCGGCGAGGCGCTCGCCGGTCCGCTGCACGCGCCGGGCGCGCGCGGGTACGGGTCCGCGTTCATGACCTCGTCCGAGGCGCTCGCCCACGTCGCGCTCGAGGCCGCGGACGCGCCGCTCGTCGTCTCGAACGTCGACCTCTCCCAGGCGCGGATCGGCGGCCTCGGCACCGACGTCGCCCGCCGCTTCGTCGAGCGGCTCGCCGAGGGCGCCGGCCTCACCGTGCACGTGCGCCTCCTGAACGGAACGGACACGCAGCACGTGCTCGAGGCGATGTTCAAGGCGCTCGGGGTCGCGCTGGCACAGGCATGCGAGAGCAAAGGAGGACACCGTGGCCGATAAGACCGTCGTCCGCACCGAGTCGGCGCCCGCCCCGTTCCAGGGGGCGCCGTACTCCCAGGCGATCCGCGCCGGCGGCTTCGTCTTCGTCTCGGGGCAGCTCGCCCTGCGGCCGGGGGACAAGGAGCTTGCCGGCGGCTCGATCGAGGAGCAGACCGAGCAGGTGTTCGCGAACATCCGGGCGATCCTCGAGGAGGCGGGCACCGGCCTCGACCGGCTCGTGAAGACGACGGTCTTCCTCCAGGACCTCGGCGACTTCCAGGGGATGAACTCGGTGTACGCGCGCCACGTCGGCGACAACCCGCCGGCGCGCTCCACCGTGGAGGTGGCGAAGCTCCCCTCGGGCGCGCTCGTCGAGATCGAAGCGATCGCGCTCGCGTAGCTCGGAGACGCTCCGCTTCTCCGAGCTGTGCGGCGGAACTCCGCGCGCCGGAGAGCGCGGTCTCCGGCGCGCTCCGTGCGGAAGGCTCGTCGGAGTGGAGGCGACTCGAACGGGAGTCGCGCGCGGGCGGCGCTTCGCGGCGCCCCCGCGCTGGGTCGGCCTCCGCGGAAGGCCGCCTGCGGCGCGCCTTCCGCTTCGGCCCCCGCGTTCGCGTGAGAATGAGGCTGTGCGGAAGGAGATCGAGGACTACGTCGGCTCGCTCGGGCTCGACGCGTATCTCGTCGGCGGCGCGGTGCGCGACGAGCTGCTCGGGCTCGACTCGAAGGATGCGGACTTCCTCGTCCCCGGCGTCGACACCGAGGGGCTGAAGCGCGCGCTCGAGCCGTACGGCCGCGTCGAGGACCTCGTCGTCGCCGGGAGGCTCGTCGGCGTGCGGCTCCATCCGCGCGACCGGCGGGTCCGGGCGCTCGCGCGCGGAGGGATCGAGTTCGCGCCGCCGCGTGCCGAGCGGAGCACCGGCCCCGGGCGCCACGACTTCGAGATCGTCGCCGACCCGTCGCTCTCCGTCGAGGACGACATGCGGCGCCGGGACTTCACGGTGAACGCGATGGCGCGACGGCTCGCCACCGGCGAGCTCGTCGACCCCGTCGGCGGCCGCGCCGATCTCGAGGCGGGGATCCTGCGCACCGTCTCGCCGCGGAGCTTCCAGGAGGACCCGCTGCGCATGGTCCGCGCGCTCCGCTTCGTCTCGCAGCTCGGCTTCGAGCCGGACGAGGCGACGCTGCAGCAGCTGCGCGACGAGGCGCCGGCGGTGCGGCTCGTCTCCGGCGAGCGCGTCGGCGGCGGCCTCCAGGCGGACGGGATGGGCGAGCTGTCGAAGCTCCTGCTCGGCCGCGAGCCGGCCCGCGCGCTCCGCCTCGCGCGCGACACCGGCGTGCTCGGCGAGCTGCTCCCCGAGTTCCGCGAGGCGATCGGATTCGACCAGGAGAGCCGCTACCACGATCTCACCGTCGACGAGCACACCTTCGCGGTCGTACAGGCGGCGTCCGACGCGCACCGGTCGCTCGCCGTGCGGCTCGCCGCGCTCTTCCACGACCTCGGCAAGCCGCACGTCGCCTGGCGCGGCACCGACGGGCGGCTGCACTACTACGCGAAGCGCGGCTACTCGGGCCGCAGCCACGAGCAGGTGAGCGCGGAGCTCGCCGACCGGGCGCTCCGGCGGCTGCGCTATCCGAACGCGCTGCGCAAGCGCGTCGTCTGGATCGTCCGCCACCACATGTTCAAGCCGGGCGAGCCGGACCCGCAGCGGGCGCGGCGCTTCCTCGCGAAGTACGGGGACGAGGGCGCGCGCGACCTGCTCGACCACAAGGAGGCCGACCTCCTCGGCAAGCGCGGCTCGGGCGGAGAGCCGCCGCCCGCGGAGGAGCTCGAGCGGCTCGCCCGGTTCCGCGCGGCGGTCGAGGCGGAGCAGGGGAGCCCGCACCGGCTCGCCGATCTCGCGGTGAGCGGAGACGACCTGATCGAGCTCGGGCTCAAGCCCGGGCCGACGATCGGCCGCGTCCTGCGGGAGCTGCTCGACGCGGTCGTCGACAACCCCGAGCTGAACACGCGCGACGAGCTGCTTCGGCGGGCGCGCAGGCTCGCCGGCACGGCGTGAACGAGAACGCGCTCCGCTGGGACGGAAGGCCGGGACGCTACGAGGTCTGGTACGTGACCGTCGCGGGCCGGTTCTGGATCCGCTACTCGCTGCGCGTGCCGACCGATCCGGACGAGGAGGGAGAGGCGGCGCTCTGGCTCGCCGACTGGACCGCCGAGGCGCCGCGCGCACGGAAGACCACGCTCCCGCTCGAGGCGCTGCGGACGCCCGGCACGGGCTGGCCGCTCGAGCTCGGCCCGGGCCGCCTCGACGACGACGCGGCAGCGGGTGAGGTCGACGGCGCGCGCTGGCAGCTGACCTTCGCCGCGACGCAGCGGCCGTTTGCATACACGCGGCGTCTGCTGCGCCCGCTTGCGTCGACGCAGGTGGTCGTCGTCAAGCCGTCGCTCGCGATCTCCGGCGTCGTCGAGATCGACGGTGTGCGCCACGAGCTCGACGCCGAGCCCGGCCAGCAGGCGCACCTGTTCGGCCGCCGGCACGCCGACCGCTGGGGCTGGTTCCACGCGACGCTCCCGAACGGGCGATGGGTCGAAGGGCTCGTGGCGAAGGTGCCGCACCTGCCCCAGCTCGCACTGCACGCGAACGAGCGCGGCGCGGTGAACGGCATCGCGTCGATGTTCCGCACGGGCGCGACGGCGGCGCCGGGACGCGTCGTCGTCGGTCCGTACGCGGTGGAGGCGCCGCGCCAGTCGTTCGTCGGCGTCACGTATCAGGATCCCGACGGGGCCGAGGCGTTTTGCTACCACTCCGAGCAGGCGACGCTGCGCGGCCCGGACGTCGAGGCGCACGACGTCGCCCTCGAGTTCGGCTCGCGTGAGAAGGTGGACGGGTGGGGGATCTCGCTCTGATCGAATGGGCTGCCCCGGGGCCGTACCGGGTGGCCTTCTCGACCCGGCTCGGCGGCGTCAGCGACGGGCCGTTCGAGTCGCTCAACCTCGGCATCCGCACCGAGGACGACCCCGCGCGCGTCGTCGAGAACCGCATCCGCCTCTGCGAGGAGGCCGCCGCCGACCCCGACGGCGCGACGATGGCGTGGCAGCGGCACGGCGCCACCGTCTCGCGCGCGCAGCCGCGCGGGATCGTCACGCCGGGCACGGTCTACGACCACTGCGACGGGCTCTGGAGCGACGAGGCGGGGCGCGCGATGCTGCTCCTCACCGCCGACTGCCTGCCGATCGCGATCGCGCGTGCCGACGAGCGCCCGCCGGCTCTCTCGATCCTCCACGCCGGCTGGCGCGGCCTGCTCGCCGGGATCGTCGGCGCGGGCGTCCGCGTGCTCGGCGGCGGCGGGCTCGCGGCCGCGATCGGCCCGTCGATCGGCCCATGCTGCTACGAGGTCGGAGACGAGGTGGCCGCGCCGTTCCGCGAGGCGTTCGGCGACGACGTCGTCCGGGACGGGAAGCTCGACCTGTGGACGTCCGCCGAGCGCGCGCTCCGGGCGGCGGGCTGCGAGCGGATCGAGCGCTTCGACCTCTGCACGTCGTGCGGTGCCGACACGTTCTTCTCCCACCGGCGTGACCACGGCAGGACGGGACGCCAGGGAGTGATCGCGTACGTCGTCTGACGAGATCCGTGCCCGCTACGAGCGCGTCCGCGACGAGGTCGGCCCCGGCGTCACCGTCGTCGCCGCGACGAAGTACGTCTCCGTCGACGACATGCAGGCGCTCGCCGACGCCGGCATCGAGGTGGTGGGAGAGAACCGGGCGCAGGACCTCGTGGCGAAACACGCGACCTACGGGAGCGTGTTTCGCTGGCACTTCATCGGCCACCTCCAGAGCCGCAAGGCGAGGACGGTCAGCGTCATCTGCGAGCTCTGCCACTCCCTCGACTCGGAGTCCGCGGCCGCGAAGCTGACGATCCCGGCGCTGATCGAGGTCAACCTCTCCGGCGAGGCGTCGAAGTCCGGCGTCGAGCCCGGCGAGATCGAGCGGATGCTCGAGCTGTACCCGGCCGCACGCGGGCTGATGACGATGCCGCCGGCGACCGGCGACCCCGAGGAGTCGCGGCCGTACTTCCGCCGGCTGCGCGAGCTGGCGGCGGCGCACGGCCTCCACGAGCTGTCGATGGGGACGAGCCAGGACTACCGCGTCGCCGCCGAGGAAGGGGCGACGTACGTCCGCCTCGGCTCCGTGCTCTGGAGCTGAGCCGTCCGCGCTTAACCGTCCAACGGGGGCGGTACCATTCGGCCCACCCATGGGGTTCGGCGACGTGTGGAACAAGACCCTTGTCTACTTCGGCATCGCCGAGGAGGAGGAGTGGGACGAGGACGGCTACCTCACGGACGAGGAGCTGCAGCGCGCCTACGCCGACCGCCCGAACGTTCGCCGGCTCGCGCCGCGGCGCAAGGGCCGGGGCGAGTTCGACGACTGGACGGATCCGGAGCCGACCGACACGGTCGCGCGCACGAGCGTCCTCCGCCCGGCCCCCGAGCCGCGCCGGCTGCGCGGCGTCGAGTCGCTTCCGAGCCCGGGCACGAGCCGCGTCCACCTCGTCCTGCCGCGGAGCTTCAACGACGCACAGCAGGTCGCCGACCGGTTCAAGGACGGCGTCCCGGTGATCCTCAACCTCCAGAGCTGCGACCAGGACCTCGCGAAGCGCCTGATCGACTTCACGAGCGGGCTGACGTACGCGCTCGACGGCGGGATGCAGCGCGTCGCCGACAAGGTCTTCCTCCTGACGCCGCGGAACGTCGAGGTCTCGGCGGAGGAGCGGGCGCGCCTGCTCGAGCGCGGCGGCTTCTTCAACCAGGCCTAGCCAGGATTCCGCCGGTGCAGCGCGAACGGCGTGCCTGATGGGCGTGACAGCCACCGTCAGCCTGCTCTTCAGCGCCGTCACGAAGGCGGAGACGTTCGTGACCGTCTTCACGACGGTCTACACGCTCGTGATCTTCGTGTACATCCTGTCGAGCTGGCTGCGGCTGCCGTACTCGCCCTGGCTCAACCGGATCCAACGCTTCCTGTACGACGTCTCGGAGCCCTACCTGCGGCTGTTCCGACGGGTGCTCCCCTCGATGGGGCCGCTCGATCTGTCGCCGATCGTCGCCGTGATCGTGCTGTGGGTGCTGAGCCGCGTGGTGATCCGGATCCTCCAGCAGTTCGCGTAGAAGGGGAGCAGACATGGCGCTCACACCAGTCGAGATCAGGCACATGACCCCGGGGAGGTCGCTGTTCGGCTACAACGCCGGCGCGACCGACCGGCTGCTCGCGGATGTCGCCGCGAGCTTCGAGGACGTCTGGCGCGAGCGGGCGGACCTCGCGGACAAGGTCGAGCAGCTCGAGGCGGACCTCGTCCGCTACCGGGAGCTCGAGGCGTTGCTGCGGACGACGCTCGTCTCCGCCGAGCGGGCGTCGGCCGAGCTGAAGGAGCAGGCTCGCCGCGAGGCGGAGCTGATCCTCACCGAGGCGCACGCCGAGGCGCGGGCCGTCCAGCGGAAGGCGCTGGCCGAGAACGAGCGGCTCGCCGCCGACTCGCGCCGCCTGCGGGAGCAGCTCCGCTCGGCGCTCGCCGCCGTGGACGCGCCCGATGCCTCGGAATCCGAGGCGTCCGGAGCGGACGAGGCCCCGCTCGAGCCCGACCTGGACACGACGTGGCCCGGAGCCGAGGCGGCATAGTCCGGGGATAAGATTCGTCCATGGCCGCCGCGTCCACCACACGGTTGCGACTGCGGGTCACCCCGGGAGCGCGCACGTCGGGAATCGTCGGCCGCCGGGGCGAGGCGTGGAAGGTGCGGGTCGCCGCCGCGCCCGAGCGCGGCCGCGCGAACGACGCGGTGGTGCGGCTGCTGGCGGAGACGATCGGCGTCCCGCGCGAGGACGTCGCCGTCGTCGCCGGCCACGGCAGCCGCGACAAGACGATCGAGCTCACCGGCGTGGGGCAGGCGTTCGCGGAGCGCCGGCTCGCCTCCGCCGCGGGAGAGGACGGACGTCCATGACCATCGACACGGAGCGGTTCCGCGCCGCGCTCCTGGAGGAGCGCGAGCGCGTCGAGAACGCGATCGCCAACCTCCGCGACGACCATCCCGGCCGGATGGACGAGGAGGTCGAGGAGATCGGCGGCACGGTGGACAACCATCTCGGCGAGACGGCGACCGCCACGCTCGACCGCCAGATCGACTACACGCTCGAGGAGCACTCGACGCAGGTGCTGCTCGAGATCGACGCCGCGCTCGGGCGGATCGAGGACGGCTCGTACGGCACGTGCGCGCGCTGCGGCGGGGAGATCCCGCAGGGCCGGCTCGACGCGAAGCCGTGGGCCCTGCACTGCATCGACTGCAAGCGCGATCTGGAGCGTCCGTGACCGAGCCCGTGCGCCGGCCCGACGTCCGGGTCGGCTCCTCGACGGACGCGCTCGCGCCGATCTCGACCGCGAAGCGCTCGCTCGCCGCAGGGCCGGCGCAGTGGGTCGCGCTCGCCTCGATCGCCCTCGCGGCGATCGCGGCGGACCAGCTGACGAAGCACATCGTCACGAGCACGCTCCAGCTCGACGAGGGGACGCACGTGCTCGGGCCCCTGTGGATCCACCACGTCCAGAACTCCGGCATCGCCTTCGGGCTGTTCGCGAGCGCGACGGCGGTCGTGATCGTGCTCACGGGAATCGCGGTCGCATGGATGCTCGGGTACTTCGCCCGCTCGGGCGGCCGCCACCCGATCCTGCCGGTGGCGCTCGGGCTCGTGATCGGCGGCAGCCTCTCGAACCTCCTCGACCGGGTCCGGCTCGGCCACGTCACCGATTTCATCGACCTCCGCTTCTGGCCGGCGTTCAACCTCGCCGACAGCTTCATCGTGATCGGCGTCGGCCTCCTGCTCGCCGCGCTCCTCGCCGCCGAGCGCGAGCCGCGCCGCTCCCGGCACGTGCGTGACGCGACTGCGCGTCCCTGACGAGGCCCGCGGCACGCGGCTCGACCGCTTCCTCGCCCTCCTGCCGGAGATCGGGTCGCGGGCGGTCGCCGAGCGTCTGCTCGACGGCGGCGGCGTCCTCGTCGACGGGCGGGCACGGCCGAAGAGCCACCGGCTCGAGGGCGGGGAGGAGCTCCAGCTCGAGGCACCCACGCCGGCGCGGAGCGGGCTCGTGCCCGAGGCGATCGAGCTCGCGGTGCCGTTCGAGGACGAGCACCTGCTGATCGTGGACAAGCCGGCGGGGCTCGTCGTCCACCCGGCGCGCGGCCACCGGCGCGGCACGCTCGTCCACGGACTGCTCGCGTACGACGTCGAGGGCGGGGAGGACCCCGACCGGCCCGGCATCGTCCACCGGCTCGACCGCGACACGTCGGGGCTGCTCGTCGTCGCGCGCTCGCCCGAGGCGCATCGCCGGCTCCAGCAGCTCGTCCGCTCGCGCTCGCTCACGCGCGAGTACAGCGCGCTCGTCGTCGGCCGCCCGCGCTCGCGCGCCGGGACGATCGACGCGCCGATCGGGCGCGATCGTCACGACCCGCTGCGCCACTCGCTCGACACCGACACGCCGCGCGAGGCCGTCACGCACTTCGAGGTCGAGGAGCTGCTGCCGCGGCACGCGCTCCTCCGCGTCACGCTCGAGACCGGCCGGACGCACCAGATCCGCGTCCACCTGGCGGCGATCGACCTGCCCGTCGCCGGCGATCCGCTGTACGGGCGCGCCGGGGAGCTCGGCCTCGAGCGACAGTTCCTCCACGCGGCGCGACTCGCGTTCGAGCATCCGTTCACGGGCGAGCCGGTCGACATCGCGTCACCGCTGCCGGCCGACCTCGCGGCCGCCCTCGAAGCGGCCCGCAGCTAGACTTCCCCGCGATTTCGTCCCTCGACCCGGCGGACCAGCCAGGGCGCGGGTGCCGGCTCATGAGGCCGGTGCGCTCGAGCCCCGCCGGTGCAAGCCCGACAGAAAACCGGAAGGAGCCCCATGGCAGTCGTGTCCATGCGCGAGCTGCTGGAGGCCGGAGTGCACTTCGGCCACCAGACGCGACGCTGGAACCCGAAGATGCGCCGCTTCATCTACACCGAGCGCGGCGGCATCTACATCATCGACCTGACGCAGACGAGCGAGCGCCTCGACGAGGCGGCGCTGTTCGTCCGCAACCTCGCCGAGCGGAACGGCACCGTCCTGTTCGTCGGCACGAAGAAGCAGGCGCAGGACGCCGTCGAGACCGAGGCGAAGCGCGTCGGCATGCCGTACGTGAACCACCGCTGGCTCGGCGGCCTGCTGACGAACTGGCGGACGATGTCCGACCGGATCGAGCGGCTCCACGAGATGCGGCGGCTCAAGGAGGAGGGCCAGCTCGACCTGCTGCCGGCGAAGGAGCGCATCTCGATGGCGGCCGAGCTCGAGAAGCTCGAGCAGAACCTCGGCGGCGTCGCCGACATGCGCCGCCAGCCGGACGCCGTCTTCATCATCGACCTCCGCAAGGAGCAGCTCGCCGTCCGCGAGGCGCGGCGGCTCGGGCTGCCGGTCGTCGCGCTCGTCGACACGAACTGCGACCCCGACGAGGCCGACTACGTCGTGCCGGGGAACGACGACGCGATCCGCTCGTGCAGCCTCATCGCCCGCGCGATCGCCGACGCGATCGCCGACGGCCAGCAGAAGGTGTCGGCGCGCGAGTTCCAGAAGGCGCCCGCACCGGCCGCGGAGCCGGCACCGTCGGCGAACGGCGCCGCCGTGGTCGAGGCTGCCGCCGAGACCGCTGCCGAGCCGGAGGCCGCAGCCGAGACGCCGGCGGAGGCCGAGGCCCCTGCCGAGGCGCCGGCGGAGGAGGTGCAGGGCTGATGGCCGAGATCTCCGCCGCGCTCGTCAAGGAGCTCCGCGACCGCACCGGTGCGGGGATGATGGACTGCAAGCGCGCGCTCCAGGAGACGAACGGCGACATCGACGCCGCGATCGTCCTGCTCCGCGAGAAAGGGATGGCGCAGGCCGCGAAGCGCGCCGGCCGGGAGACGACCGAGGGCAAGGTCGGCTACCGCCTGGCCGGGGACGGCAAGAAGGGCACGATGGTCGCCGTCGGCTGCGAGACCGAGCCGGTGTCGAAGAACGAGGAGTTCCTCGCGTACGCGGAGAAGGTGCTCGACGCGGTCGAGGCGGAGGGCGCCGGCGCCGAGGCCGAGCTCGAGGACGAGCGCGCCGCGCTGTCCGGCAAGCTCGGCGAGAACATCGTGGTGGCCGGCGCCGCCCGGTTCGAGGCCGTCGACGGCAGCCGGATCGCCGCCTACGCGCACCCACCGGCGAACAAGCTCGGCGTGCTCGTGCAGGTGCGCGGCGGCGACGAGGACTTCGCGAAGAAGGTCGCGATGCACATCGCGTGGACGAAGCCGCGCTGGATCGACCGGGAGTCCGTGCCGGCGGACGTCGTCGCCGCGGAGCGCGAGATCTACGCCAACTCGGACGAGGTGCTCTCGAAGCCGGAGCAGGCCCGTGAGAAGATCGTCGACGGGATGATGAGCAAGCGGTTCTTCGCCGAGCGCGACGGCGTCCTGCTCGACCAGCCGTGGATCCACGAGTCCTCCAAGACCGCCGGCCAGGCGCTGCAGGAGGCCGGGGCGGAGGTGCTGGAGTTCGAGCGGTTCGAGCTCGCGTGAGCGTCCGGCCCGAGGAGACGCTCGTCGTGCCCGAGGCCGGCTCGCCCGGCTTCCGCCGCATCCTGCTGAAGCTCTCCGGCGAGGCGCTGATGGGGGACCGCGACCTCGGCATCGACGTCGGCGTCGTCCGCAGCCTCGCGGCGGAGATCGCGTCGATCCGCGCCACGGGCGTCGACGTCGCGATCGTCGTCGGCGCCGGGAACTTCTACCGCGGCATGGCCGCGGCGGCGGAGGGGATGGACCGGGCGACGGCGGACTACGCGGGGATGCTCGCGACGCTGCTGAACGCGCTCGCGCTCCAGGACGCGCTCGAGCGGGCCGGCGCGGACACGCGCGTCCAGTCCGCGCTCGCCGTCTCCGAGGTGGCCGAGCCGTACATCCGGCGGCGGGCGATCCGCCACCTCGAGAAGGGCCGCGTCGTCATCTTCGCCGCCGGCACGGGCAACCCGTTCTTCACGACCGACACCGCGGCCGCGCTGCGGGCGCTCGAGATCGGCGCCGACGCGATCCTGATGGCGAAGAACGGCGTCGTCGGCGTCTACGACGGCGACCCGCGCACCGACCCGTCGGCGGCGTTCCTGCCGCGGCTCACGCATCTCGAGGCGATCGAGCGGGGCCTCAAGGTGATGGACACGACGGCGCTCTCGCTCTGCATGGACAACAGGCTGACGATCCACGTGTTCGAGCTCGCCGACGGCAACATCGCCCGGGTCGTCGCGGGCGAGGACGTCGGGACGATCATCGCGACACCGGACGAGGAGGGTTCTTGAGATGGCCACCGTCGACGAGCTGACCCAGGACGCGCAGTCTCGGATGGGCAAGTCGGTGGAGCACGCGCGCGGCGAGTTCAACACGGTGCGGACGGGGCGCGCGTCCGCGTCGCTGCTCGACCGCATCGAGGTCGACTACTACGGCACGGCGACGCCGTTGAAGCAGCTGGCGACGATCAACGTGCCGGAGTCGCGCATGCTGACCATCCAGCCGTTCGACCCGAGCTCGATCCGCGCGGTCGAGAAGGCGATCCAGGAGTCCGACCTCGGGCTGACGCCCTCGAACGACGGGAAGATCATCCGCCTGCCGATCCCGCAGCTGACCGAGGAGCGCCGCAAGGAGCTCGTCAAGGTCGTGCGCGGCCTCGCGGAAGAGCACCGCGTCGCGGTGCGGGAGATCCGCCGCGACGCGATGCGGCACCTGAAGGAGCTCGTCGACTCCGGCGACATCGGCGCCGACGAGGAGCACCGGGCGGAGGAGCTCGTGCAGAAGCTCACGGACGAGCACACGAAGCAGATCGACGAGCTCCTGAAGCACAAGGAAGCCGAGGTGATGGAGGTCTGAGTGCGTCCCGCACCGACGCCGATCCAGCCTCCGTCCACGGCCTGCCGGAGGTCGCGCGCGCGGTCGCGATCATCATGGACGGGAACGGCCGCTGGGCCGCGGCGCACGGCGTCGACGTCGCCGAGGGCCACCGCGCCGGCTCGCGGGCGCTGCGGCCGATCGTCGAGACGGCGATCGACGTCGGCATCGACTCGCTCACCGTCTACGCGTTCTCGACGGAGAACTGGACACGCTCCGCCGAGGAGGTCGCCGCCCTGATGGAGATCTTCGGCGAGACGATCGACCGCGAGCTCGCCGACCTCGCCGCGCAGGGCGTGCGCACGCGCTTCATCGGGCGGCGCGACCGGGCGCCGGACTGGCTGCAGGCGCGGATGGCCGACCTCGAGGAGGCGACCGCCGACAAGCTGCGGCTCAGCCTCTGGATCGCGTTCGACTACGGGGGCCGCGCCGAGCTCGTCGAGGCGGCGCGACGGCTCCTCGAGGAAGGGGTCGAGCCGGCCGACGTCGACGAGGAGCTGCTGGCGCGCCACCTCTACGCGCCCGCCATGCCCGACCCGGATCTCGTCATCCGCACCTCCGGCGAGTTCCGGGTCTCGAACTTCCTGCTCTGGCAGTCCGCGTACTCCGAGTTCGTCTTCACCGACACGCTCTGGCCGGACTTCGGCCCGGACGAGTTTCGCCGTTCATTGGAGGATTACGCGGGCCGGCGCCGCAGATTCGGCGGCAGATGAGCGGATTGTCCTCGCGCGTGCTGGTCGGCATCGTCGGCCTTCCGGTCGTGCTCGGGCTCCTCTGGCTCGGCGGCTGGCCGCTGTTCGCCCTCGTCGCCGCCGCGGGCGCGGTCGCGGTGCACGAGTTCGTGACGATGGCGCGGCCGCTGCGGCCGCTCGCGCCCGCCGTGTACGCCGGGGTCGTGCTCGCGCTCGTCGGGGCCCAGACCGGCGGGATCGTCTGGATGCTCGGGGGCTTCCTCGCGACGTTCGTCCTCGCCTTCGTGCTGAACGCGGTCGCGGAGACGCGGTCGCCGGCCACCGTCGCGATCGGCGCGACGATCCTGGGCACGGCCTGGATCGGCTTCGGCCTCGGGTTCCTGCTGCTGCTCCGGCGCATGCACGACGAGCCGCGGCTGATCGCCTTCACCGTCGTCCTCACCGTCTTCGCGGCGGACACGCTCGCCTACTTCGGCGGGCGGCTGCTAGGGAGGCACAAGCTCGCGCCGACGCTCTCGCCGGGGAAGACGTGGGAGGGCTTCGTCGTCGGCTCGCTCGCCGGCGTCTTCGTCTCGTTCATCGCGCTCTACAAGACGCGGGCCACGTACCTGACGATCTGGGAGGCGATCGTGCTCGGGATCGTCGTCGTGCTCGCGGCCGCCGTCGGCGACCTGTTCGAGTCCGCCCTGAAGCGGGACATGGAGGTGAAGGACACCGGCCGGCTCCTCGGCGGCCACGGCGGCATCCTCGACCGGGTCGATTCCCTGCTCTTCGCCGGGATCGCCGCTTATTACCTCGTTCTTGCCTTCGGATACGTCTGAGCGCGGAAACGGTCCGTACACTGCGTCCGTGAAGCGCGTGGCCCTGCTCGGCGCCACCGGCTCGATCGGGAGGCAGGCGATCGAGATCGTGGCCGCGCATCCGGGGCTGGAGCTGTGCGCGGCGGCGTCGGCGTCCTCGCCGCTCGACGGCGTGGACGCCCCGCTGAAGCAGGTCGGCGGCGACCTCACCGAGCTGCTGGAGCGGGCCGAGCCGGACGTCGTGCTCAACGCGGTCGTCGGCTTCGCCGGGATCCACGGGACGCTCTGGACGCTCGAGCACGGCATCGACCTGGCGCTCGCGAACAAGGAGAGCCTCGTCGCCGGCGGCGAGCTCGCGCTCGCGGCGCAGGCCCGCGGCGGCGGCCGCATCCTCCCGGTCGACAGCGAGCACTCGGCGCTCCACCAGTGCCTCGCAGGCTCGTCGCCGGAGCAGGTCGCGAGCCTCGTGCTGACCGGGTCCGGGGGGCCGTTCCGCGGTCGCACGCGCGACGAGCTCGACGCGGTCACGCCGGAGGAGGCACTCGCACACCCGACCTGGAGCATGGGCCCGAAGATCACGATCGACTCGGCGACGCTCGCGAACAAGGGCCTCGAGGTGATCGAGGCCCACTTCCTGTTCGGGATCCCGTACGACCGGATCGAGGTCGTGCTCCAGCCGACGTCGATCGTCCACTCGCTCGTCCGCTTCCGTGACGGCGCGGCTCTCGCGCACCTCGGCTATCCCGACATGCGCGTGCCGATCTCGTACGCGCTGACGTATCCCGAGCGCGCCGAGACGCCGCTGCCGCCGCTCGACCTGACGGAGCTGACGCTCGAGTTCCGGGCGCCGGACCTCGAGACGTTCCCGCTGCTCGCGCTCGCGCGCGAGGCCGGCGAGCGCGGCGGCGCAGCTCCGTGCGTCTTCAACGCGGCCAACGAGGTCGCCGTCGCCGCGTTCCTCGAGGGGCGGCTGCCGTTCCTCGCGATCCCGGAGGTCGTCGCGGACGCGCTCGCGCGCGCGTCCGGCGCCGCCGTGCGCGACCTCGACGATCTCGTCGCCGCCGACGGCGAGGCGCGCCGCTTCGCGGCAGAGGGGGTGCCCGTCGGATGAGCGTAGGCTCGACGGAGCTCATCGAGGAGCGGAGGCGCCGGCTCTGCCCGCGCCGGGAGCGGGCATGAACTGGGCGATCGTCATCGTCGGCCTCGTCCTGATCGTCCTCGTGCACGAGCTCGGCCACTTCACGATGGCGCTCGCGGTCGGCATCCGTCCGAGGAGCTTCTACGTCGGCTTCCCACCCGCGCTCGTGAAGGTGCGGCGGAAGGGGATCGAGTACGGCATCGGCGCGATCCCGCTCGGCGGTCTCGTCCGCATCCCCGGCATGCACAAGCTGGCCGGCCACGACGTGACGTCGTTCATGGGGCCGGCGATGCGCGAGGAGCCGGGCCTCTCGGCCGCGGTGCAGCGCGTCCGCCGGCTCGTCGACGCGGAGGACTACCCCGGCGCGCGGGCCGCGCTCCCGGAGCTCCGCTCCGAGATCGAGGCCGCGACGCTGACGCCGGCCGCGCGGCGCTCCGCGGAGCGCGCGCTGCGCGAGCTCGACGAGGGGACGGGAGCCGACGCGTACTGGCGGCAGCCCGCGTACAAGCGGATCCTCGTCATCGGCGCCGGGCCGGCGGCGAACATCCTCTGCGCGATCGTCATCTTCTTCGCCGTCTACACGACCGGCGCGCCGTCCGGGAACCCGAGCACGAAGGTGGGCGAGGTCGACTCCGGGATGCCCGCCGCGGTCGCGGGGCTCCAGCCGGGCGACCGCGTGGTCGCGGTCGACGGGAAGGCGACGCCGACGTTCGACCGGATCTCGCAGCTGATCCGCGGCAGCCACGGGCGCCCGATCACCGTCACGGTCGATCGCGGCGGCACGACGCTGACGCTCGGCCCGGAGCGCACCGTGCGGGAGGGCGACCGTTGGATCTGGGGCTTCGTCCCCGCCGCGACGCTCGCGAAGTACTCCGTCGCCCACAGCGCCCGCCTCGCGATCACCGACGTCTGGCGCGTCGTCGCGGGAACCGTGGGCGCACTGACGAGCGTCTTCCGCGGCCACCCGAAGGGGCAGCTGACGAGCACGGTCGGCATCGTCCGCATCTCGGCCGCCGCGCTGAAGGTGAGCTTCAACTGGTACCTGCAGATCGTCGGCCTCGTCAGCCTCTCGGTCGCGCTGCTCAACCTCCTGCCGCTGCTGCCGCTCGACGGCGGTCACATCCTGTTCACGCTGATCGAGACCGTGCGGCGGCGGGCGCTCGCGCGCGAGGTCTACGAGCGCGTCTCCGTCGTCGGCTTCGCGCTGATCATGCTGCTGATGGTGATCGCCTTCTCCACGGGCAACAACCCGCAATAGCGCCTCCTGGCTAGACTCAGCCGGGGATGCCCAGCGAGCGCCAGATCAACGTCGGCGGCGTCGCGATCGGCGGCGGCGCGCCCGTCGTCGTGCAGTCGATGACGACGACGAAGACGCACGACGTCGAGGCGACGACGGCGCAGATCGCCGCGCTCGTGTCCGCCGGCTGCGAGCTCGTCCGCGTCGCCGTCCCGAAGAGCGAGGACGCCGACGCGCTCGGGCGGATCGTCCGCTTCTCGCCGATCCCGGTGATCGCCGACATCCACTTCAATGCCTCGCTCGCGCTGCGAGCGATCGAGCAGGGCGTCGCCGCCGTCCGGATCAACCCGGGGAACATCGGCGGCCCCGACAAGGTCGAGCAGGTCGTGCGCGCCGCGAAGAAGGCGGGGATCCCGATGCGGATCGGCGCGAACTCCGGCTCGCTCCCGAAGCACCTCTCCGACCTGGCCCGGCAGGACCAGGCGGAGGCGCTCGTCGAGGCCGCGCTCGAGGAAGTCCGGCTGCTCGAGGCGCTCGACTACCACGACTTCAAGATCTCCGTGAAGTCGAGCCACGTGCCGACGATGATCCGCGCGTACCGGATGCTCGCCGCGAAGGTTCCGTACCCGCTCCATCTCGGCGTCACCGAGGCGGGCACGCCGTTCTCGGGCTCGATCAAGAGCGCCGTCGGGATGGGCGCGCTGCTCGTCGACGGGATCGGCGACACCATCCGCGTGTCGCTGACGGCCGACCCCGTCGAGGAGCCAAAGACGGGCTTCGAGATCCTCAAGGCGCTGGGCCTGCGCGAGCGCGGCCCCGTGATGATCGCGTGCCCGAGCTGCGGCCGGGACAACGTCGGCGTGCACCTGCTCGCCGAGGAGGTCGAGCAGCGGCTCGCCGCCTATCCGCAGCACGTCGAGGTCGCGGTCCTCGGCTGCGCCGTGAACGGCCCGGGGGAGGCGGGCGACGCCGACTTCGGCATCGCCGGTGGACGCGACGTCGGCTTCATCTACGCGCACGGCCGCGTGCTGAAGAAGGTCTCGTCCGACATCCTCATCGACGAGCTCTTCTTCGAGATCGACCGATGGATCGCCGACGGCATGCAGCGCCCGAAGCGGTTGAAGATGGCGAAGCCGGCGGCGCTCGCGATGGCCGAGGCAAGCCTGATCCCGCTCGAGTAGCCTGCGGGGACAACGCATGATCGCCCGGGCCTCACAGCTCTTCCTTCCCACGCTGCGCGACGACCCCGCCGACGCGGAGGCCGTGTCGCACAAGCTGCTCGTGCGCGGCGGCTTCGTCCGCCAGGTCGGCGCCGGCCTGTGGACGTTCATGCCCCTCGGCTGGCGCGTCCACCGCAAGGTCGAGCAGATCATCCGCGAGGAGATGG
>DATKNT010000086.1:0-8407 GCA_035541175.1 Gaiellaceae bacterium | reverse complement strand
GGCTCGATCGGGAGCTCCGGCTCGAGCTTCGCCTTCAGCTCCATCTCCTTCGCGTTGTCGCGCTGCTGCTTCTCGCCGGTCGGGGCGAACGGCCAGAAGGTGCCGGTCTTGAAGCCGTAGATCCAGTAGACGGGCTTGCCGCCCCCGTCCGCGAACCGGAACGCGGCGGCGAGCAGCTGGGCGCCGAAGCCGCGCGCCTGGAACTCGTCGGCGACGGCGTGCACCGCGGTCACCTGGTCCTCCAGATCCGTGTCGCGGACGATCACCCACTCGAACCCGAACGTGTCCGTCTTCCGGTCGAGCGTCGACCCCGAGCCGGACGCGACCGACTTGAGCAGCTCCTCGACGTCCTGGTCGACCTGCGTGAACTCGCCCGCGGACAGCGGCTTGAACACGACCGCGCCGACGCCGGCCGGCTTCAGCCCGCACTCGACGTCGAGCGTCACGGCGGCGGTCGTCAGCGCGAAGAGGCGATCGCCGGCCGGCTCCTTGAGCTTCTTGCGGCCGAAGAAGACGTCGGTGAACGGCATCGGCGACGCTACGACGCGGGCTCGTCCGCCGGCTTCTCCTCCGCCGGAGCGGGCGCCGCCGCGGGTGCGCCGTCGCCGGCGTCGAGCTGCTTCGCGCCGCCGTCGCCGCCGCCGACCTCCGCCTTCAGCTTCGCGAGATCCTGTTCGACCTGCGCGTTCGAGGAGATCTGCGCCAGCTCGCGGTCGAGCTGCGTCGTCCCGGGCTGGGTGAGGTCGTCGAGCGCGCCGGTCGCGGTCAGCTCATCGATCGCCGCCGCGCGCGCCTGCAGCTCGTCCGTCTTGTCCTTCGCGCGCTGGATCGCGAGCCCCGTGTCGGCCATGCCCTTGCCGATGCCGGTCGCGGCCTCGCCGATCCGGACCTGCGCCTCGGCGGCCGAGTACTGCGCCTTGATGACCTCCTTCTGCGAGCGGAAGGCCTCGATCTTCGTCTCGAGCTGATGCTGCGCGTCGACGAGCTTGTCCTGCTGCTCGGAGAGCTGCTGCACCTGCTGGTCGAGCCCCTGCAGCTGCTGCTGCGCCGCGGCCTTGCGCTCGAGCGCCTGGCGGGCGAGATCCTCGCGGTTCGCCGCCACCGCCTGACGCGCCTGCGTCTCCAGCTTGACGACGTTCTGCTCGAGCCCCTGCGTCTGGATCTCGAGCCGCTTCTTCGCCGTGACGACGTCCGCGACGCCGCGCTTGACGTTCTGGAGCTGCTCGATCATCTGCTCGTACGAGTAGTCGAGCGTCTCCGTCGGGTTCTCGGCCCGGTTGAGAAGCTTCGAGTACTTCGCCTTGAAGACCGCCACTGTCCGTGACCAAAGGCCCATCCGTCCTCCTCTTCACGCTTGTCGCGTTAGCCTAGCGCCATGCTGGTGGCCCGGAGCATGCACCCCGGCTGGCTCTCCAACGCGTACGCCGTCGCCGACCGGGCGGGCGGGACGGCCGTGTTCGTCGACTCCGGGGCCGACGTCGCCCCGCTCGTGGCCGCGGTGGAGGGCTGGGGCGCCTCCCCGGCCGCGATCCTGCGCACCCACTCGCATCACGACCACGTCGACAACGAGGACGAGCTCGTCCGGCGGTACGGGATCCCGGTCGTCGCCGAACCGGGGGAGTGGAGCTTCGGCGAACTGCGCGTCCGCGGGCTGGCGACGCCGGGGCACGCCGACGAGCACGTCGCCTTCGTCGTCGACGGCGAGGCGGTCTTCACCGGCGACGTCCTGTTCAAGGACGCCGTCGGCGGCGGCGACCTCGAGCAGGTGCGGGCCTCCGTGCTGCGGCTGCTCGAGCTGCCGGACGGCGTCGTCGTCTATCCCGGCCACACCGACGAGACGACGATCGGGCGCGAGCGCGAGTCGAACCCGTTCGTGCGCGTCTGGCTCGGCGCGGAGCGGGAGGGGACCGAGCGGGTGAGCGTCGCCGGCCGCGACGCGACGCTCGTCGCCTGGTCGCCCGACTACGACGGCAAGGGCAAGGCCTGGGTCCGGTTCGACGACGGCGCCGACGCGATCGTCGGCGGCTCTCGCGTCTCGCGTGGGTGAACCTGCGGTTCCCCCACGGGCCCCCTCCCTCGGCGCTCGTGGCGGTTCCGCGCGTGCGCTCTGCCGGGAGCGCGGTTCCGGCTGCGCGCGGCGACGCGTTCACGCACCCGGATCGTCGTCGGCGTTCTCGCTCTCCCGCGCGGCCGACGCGCCTGCGGCAGCGTTGGCCTCCGGCTGAGATGGCGCGCGCTTCACGCCGAGAGCGGTCGACTTGATCCTCGCGATCGACCAGGGGACCTCCGGGACGACCTGCCTCGTCGTCGACGAGGACCTCGCCGTGCGCGGGCGCGGCTACGTCGCCGTCGGCGCGCAGTATCCGCAGCCGGGGTGGGTCGAGCAGGATCCCGAGGAGCTGTGGTCGAGCGTCCTCGCCGCGGCGGAGGCGGCGCTCGCCGAGGCGGGGCTCCGCGCGGGTGAGCTCGCGGCGATCGGGATCACGAACCAGCGGGAGACGTCGATCCTCTGGGAGCGGGCGTCGGGCCGGCCCGTGCACGACGCGATCGTGTGGCAGGACCGGCGTACGGCCGAGCGGTGCCGCGGGCTTCCCGCCGAGCTGATCCGCGCGCGGACGGGGCTCGTCCCCGATCCGTACTTCTCGGCGACGAAGCTCGAGTGGCTGCTCGCCCGGACGGAGCGGCCGCACGGCGAGCTCGCGTTCGGGACGGTGGACACGTGGCTCGTGTGGAAGCTCACCGGCGGACGCGTGCACGCGACCGACGTCACGAACGCCGCCCGGACGATGCTGTTCGACATCGGCCGGCTCGCGTGGGACGACGAGCTGCTCGCGCTGTTCGGGGTCGACGCGGCGCTGCTCCCGGCGGTCGTCCAGACGTCCGGCGTCGCCGGCGAGGCCGAGCTCCTCGGCGCGACCGTGCCGGTCGCGAGCCTCGTCGGCGACCAGCAGGCGGCGCTGTTCGGCCAGGGCTGCTTCGAGCCGCGTGAGGCGAAGGCGACGTACGGGACCGGGAGCTTCGTGCTCGTCAACGTCGGCGGCGACACGGCGCCGGCGCCGGCGGGGCTGCTGAAGACGGTCGCCGCGGTCGCGGCGGGGCACGACGTCCAGTACGCGGTCGAGGGCTCGGTGCTGACGAGCGGCGCGGTCGTCCGCTGGCTCCGCGACGGGCTCGGGATCGTCGGCGAGATCGACGAGGTGGAGCGGCTCGCGGTCGAGGCGGGGTCGACCGGCGGCGTCGTCTTCGTCCCGGCGCTGGCCGGGCTCGGCTCGCCGTACTGGGACCCGGACGCGCGCGGCCTCGTCACCGGCCTCACCGCCGGCACGACGCGCGGGCACCTCGCGCGCGCCACGCTCGAGGGGATCGCGCACCAGGTCGCCGACGTGCTCGAGGCGCAGCCGGACGGCGTCGCCTTCCTCCGCGCCGACGGCGGCGCGAGCCGCAACGCGTTCCTGATGCAGTTCCAGGCCGACATCCTCGAGCAGCCGGTGGAGGTCGTCGCCGAGACGGAGAGCACCGCGGTCGGCGCCGCCGCGCTCGCCGGGCTCGCGACGGGAGCCTGGCCGAGCCCCGAGGCGGTCGCCGCGCTCGTGCGCCGCGGCCCGAGCTACGAGCCGTCGATGCCGCACGACGAGGTGGAGCGCCGGCGCGCCGAGTGGCGCCTCGCGGTCGAGCGGACGCGGCAGCGGTAGCTACGCGCGGCGCGAGCGCTGCATCTCCTGCTCGATCTCGGTCTCGGTGATCGGCCGGCGCGCAGGCTGCGCGGCCAGGAGTCGTAGGCCCTCCACGCGTCCACCAGGAGGAGGAAGCCCCGGACGGCGGAGACCCAGGTCGGCCAGGGAATGCTGCCGTCCGTCGAGCGGTCGGTCAGCGCCCAGATGATCCAGAGCACGCCGTTGACGCTGACATCCGCGAGCGCGTCCTCGGCGAGGCGGCGCTTGCGCTTCAGGCTCGCGATCGCCTCCTCGCGCTCTGCGTTCGGAGCTGAATCCGAAGCGACCGGCGGTGCCGTGGCGGGGCAGACGTCTTCGGCTCCGGGGTGGACGCCGAGTTCCCGTCGCCCGCATGCGCCCGTCCGTCGTCCGCTGCCCGCGCCGCGCGCCTCTGTCGCGAGCGTGACACGGCGACCGTTGCGGCCGCGAACGACAGGCGTCGTCGTCGGGCCTAGCTTCCCGACATGCACCTCGTCTCGGCTCTCCGCACCGACAAGGAGGCACACATGTCGTCCATCGCCCGCACCAGAGTCGCCTGCACGTTCGCGGCCGTCGCCGCCGCCGCGATCGCCGTCCCCGTGGCCGGCGCCGCGTCGAAGCACGTTCTGCCGGTCCGCCACAAGCAGCACGTGGTCGCACCGAACCGGTTCACGAGCGACCCCATCGCCGACCTCGGCACGTCCGCTCGCGCCCGCGGTTACTCGATCATCACCGACACGCTCGGCGGGAACGGAAAGCCGCAGGCTCGGAAGGTCGTCCGCGGCGTCAACGGCGCCGTCGTCGGCGCCGTCGTCACGGTGCCGAACACGCCGGAGTGACGCCGGGGAAGCACGGTTCCCGGTGAACGGCGAGGGCCTGGCCCCGGTCGGGGCCAGGCCCTGGCATGTCCGTTGGGGACAGTAGTGTCCCCGCATGCGCCTGCTCGTCGCCCGCTGCGAGGTCCGGTACTCGGGCCGCCTCGACGCCGTGCTGCCGGAGGCCGTGCGGCTGCTGATCCTGAAGGCGGACGGCTCGGTGCTCGTCCACGACGACGCCGGCGGCTACAAGCCGCTCAACTGGATGACCGCGCCGACGTCCGTGGAGGACGACGGCGACCGGCTCGTCGTCCGCAAGCCGAAGACCGACGACGTCCTCGAGATCCGGCTCGCCGAGGTGCTGAGCGACGTCACGCACGACATGGGCGAGTCGGCCGCGCTGCAGAAAGACGGCGTCGAGCGCGATCTCCAGGAGGCGCTCGCGGCGATGCCGTCGGCGCTCGGCGAGGAGCTCACGCTCGTCCGCCGCGAGTGGCAGACCGAGGTCGGCCCGGTCGACCTCATGTGCCGCGACGCCGGCGCGGGCTGGGTCGCCGTCGAGATCAAGCGCAACGCGACGATCGACGCGGTCGAGCAGCTGACGCGCTACCTCGAGTTCATCCGGCTCGACCCGGCGAAGGAGTCGTGCCGCGGGATCCTCGCCGCGCAGCGGCTGACGCCGCAAGCGGTGACGCTGGCCGAGTCGCGCAGCATCCGCTGCGTCGAGGTCGATCTCGAGCTGCTCCGCGGCGAGCGGGAGCCGGATCTGACGCTGTTCGCCGCCTAGTCACGGCCGGACGACCGCCTTGAGATAGTCGACCGGCGGATCCGCGAACAGCGCCGGAAGCCCCTCGAGCCCGACCTCGTGCGTCAGCAGCCGATGCCACGGGCGCGCGCCGCTCGCGAGGAACACGAGCGCGGCCCGCACGCCGCGCGGCGTGTGGTGGAACGACCCGCGCACGGTCAGCTCCTGGTAGTGGATCCGGTACGCATCGAGCGGCACCTCGCTCTGCCCCGGCAGGCCGCTGAACAGGAGGGCGGTGCCGCCGGGACGGACGAGCGCGACGGCGTCGCCCCAGCCCTTGGCCGAGCCGGTCGCCTCGATCACGACGTCGGCGTTCCGCCCGTCGCCGGCGACCGCGCCGAACTCCGGCCCGAGCGCGCGCCGCTCCGGACGCCCGCCGACGAGCACCGGGTGCGCGCCCGCGTCCGCGATGCACGCGCAGAGCATCAGCCCGATCGGGCCGGCGCCGAGCACGGCGACCGTCTGCCCCTCGCGGACTCCGGCCCGCTCGACACCGCGGAGGCAGCACGCGAGCGGCTCGACGAGCGCCGCGATCTCCGGTGCGAGTCCGTCCGGAACGGGCAGGAGGTTGACGCGGGCGATCCGCTCGGGGACGACGATCAGCTCCGCGTACGCGCCGTTGAGGAACGGGAGCAGCTGCGGGCAGAGCGGCTCGTCGCCGCGCAGGCATGCCTCGCACTCGCCGCACGGCCCCGAGTTCGCGGCGACGACGCGGCGGCCGGTGGCGACGTCGATCCCGCAGAACTCGTGGCCGAAGGGCGACGGCGCCTCCGAGAGCAGGACGGGATGGCCCTGGCGGAACGTCTTCAGGTCGGTGCCGTCGGTGAGCGCGACCTCGACCTGGACGAGCACGTCGCCGGGGCCCGGCACCGGGTCCGGCACCTCCTCGACGCGAAGGTCGCCGATCCCGTAGTACAGGCACGCCCTCACGCCCTCGGCCGCCTTTCGCTCAGGCGCCGCGGAGCGGCGCTCCGCGCAAGGCTGACGACGCCGGCGGCACGCTCCGAGGTCCGGCGCGTCGAGTCCGTACCCGCCCGTACTGTCCTCGACCCGCCGAACGATGGATCGCGCCGCCGGCGCCGCCCCGAGAACGTGAGCAAGCTCACGGGACGAACACGACCTTGGCGGCGTCGCGGCGGAGGAAGAGGTCGAGCCCTTCCCGGAACCGCTCGAGGGGGAGCACCGTCGGCGCCGGCAGCTCGAGCTCCGGCAGCAGCGCCGCGGCGGCCCGCATCGCGTCTTCGGTCGCGGAGCGCCGGCCGACGACGGTCAGCTCGCGCCGGTAGATCTCGTCCGCCGGCAACGGGCCTGCATCCGCGAACACGAGGATCGTCCCGCCGGGGACGACGCGATCGAGCGCCGCCGCGCCTCCGCCGGGAGCGCAGACGACGACCGCACCCACCTGGCCGTCCGGCGCGCGGCCGCTCCGCCGCGGGTCGGCGTCGAGCGCGAACACGTCGTCGCCCCGCCGCGCGAGCACCGCCGCGAACAGCCGGCCGACGAACCCCTGGCCGACGACGAGCACGCGCCCGCGCGGCACCGCCTCGGCGCCGCGGAGGACGCAGGCGAGCGGCTCGAGCGCGGTCGCCTCGGCGTCGCCGAGCCCGTCCGGGACGTCGATCCACGCGTCCGCGCGCACCCGCTCCGCGAAGCCGCCGGGCCGGATCGTCGGCGCGGCGAACCGCTCGCACGTCGACTCGTGCCCGCCGCGGCAGCGCTCGCACTCGCCGCAGCCGCGGTGGTGGACGAGCGCGACGCGGCGCCCGTCCTCGGTCTCGCCGACGACCTCGTGCCCGAGCACGAGGCCGGCGAATCCGGGCCGCAGCTTCTCGACGTCCGAGCCGCAGAGCCCGCACGCGAGCACGCGTACGAGCGCGCCCTCGCCCTCCGGCTCGTCCAGCTCGCGCACCTGCGGGCGCCCCGCCGCGTCGAGTGCCACCCCTCGCATTCGGCGTATCGTAGGGACGCGGGGTCTCGACCGACCGAGGAGGGGACGTGGCCGTCAAGCTCTATCGCTGCTCCACGCAGTGGGTGAAGATCCAGGGCCATCCGTGCTGGCGCGTCGAGTCGGCGCTGATCGAGCAGGGCATCGACTACGAGCGCGTCCCGGGGCCGGTGCGCCGGAGCAAGCGCGACGTGATCGTCGCCGCGACGGGCCAGAACAAGTATCCGGCGATCCGGTTCGAGGACGGCACCTGGTACCGCGAGGAGTCGAAGGAGATGGCGAAGACGATCCGCGACGGCAAGCTGATGGAGAAGGCGGGCGGGCCGGCGGCGTCGAGCCCGCTACACTAGACCGCCGCGGGGCTATAGCTCAGCTGGGAGAGCGCCTGGATCGCACCCAGGAGGTCGCCGGTTCGAGTCCGGCTAGCTCCACTCGAAGCTGCGTCGCCCGCTTCGCGCGGGCCGGGCGCGCTCCGCGCGCGCGGCCTCGCGCTGTGCTTTCCGCTTGCAGGTTCGGGCGAGAGCGAACTCGTGCCGGGAGCGTGATGGGCCGCGCCCGCGCATGTCGGGCGCGGCGGCGTGGCGCCGAGGAGCGCGATGGTGGCTCTTATCTGCATGGAGCGAACGGGGCGTCGATCCGAAACTCGCTCGAGCTAGCCAGACGCGACACCTCGATCGTCGCCGAGCGGCTGACGATGAAGGCGGTCGGGGAGGCCCGGTACCAGGTTCGGTGCACGGTCCAGCGCTTTCCGTTGAGGCTGGCCGAGGAATCGATGACGAGACCGGGGCCCGCGCAGGTGACCGTGTGATCGCCTGTGTGAGCAGCCCACAACAGCGCGATCGCGACGCCGCGATCGCCGGTCCTCGCGTCAGACGGTGATCACGACCTTGCCACGAGCGTGGCCCTGCTCCAGATACCCGATCGCTTGGGCGGCCTCCCGCAGCAGGTAGGCCCGGTCGACCACGGGTGTGATCTCTCCCGCCTCGATGAACTCCTTGAGGACGAGCAAGTCGTCGGCGTTCTCCGAGCAGATGAACGTTCTCAGATCCTGGCCCACGAACCGGGAGAGCAGAACCGCTCGGAGCTGGCGGTCGTAGCCGCCAAGCCATCGGCCGCCGGTCTCGCCTCCGACGATGACGAGCGTTCCCTT
>DATKNT010000085.1:0-11141 GCA_035541175.1 Gaiellaceae bacterium | reverse complement strand
TACGGCGTGATCGGCGGCGTCGCGGGCGCGGCGATCGCGGCGGGACCGCTGATCGGCGGCTATGTGACGACGTACTTCAGCTGGCGCTGGGTCTTCGCCGGCGAGACCGTCGTGGTCGTCTTCATCCTCCTCTTCCGTCGGCGGATGGTGCCCGCGCCGGCGGCGGAGCACCGCCCCAAGCTCGACGTCGTCGGCGCGACCTTCTCTGCGATCGGTCTCGGTCTCGTCGTGTTCGCAATCCTCAAGGCCAGCACGTGGGGCTGGATCGCATCGAAGTCGCCGCCGACGATCAACGGACACGAGGTGACGCTGTTCGGGCTCTCGATCGTTCCGTTCCTCATCGCCGCCGGGCTCGGCTTCCTCATGCTGTTCGGGTGGTGGGAGGAGCGCCGCGAGCGACGGGGCCAGGACACGCTGCTCCATCGGGCGCTCCTGAAGATCGAGCCGCTGACGGCAGGCCTGTCGACGCTCGCGACGATGCAGCTCGTCCTGCTCGGCACGTTCTTCGTGCTGCCCGTGTACCTCCAGGTCGTGCTGGGGCTCGACGCGTTCGAGACGGGCAAGCGGCTCTTCCCGATGTCGATCTCGATGCTGATCGCGGCACTCCTCGGCCCGAAGATGGCGGCCCGGCGATCGCCGAGGCGCGTCTGCCAGGTCGGCCTCCTGGCGATGTCCGGCGCGGCGCTGCTGCTGATGGGGACGATCGACGTGGAGCTGCACGGCACGGGCTTCTCGATCTCGCTGATCATGTTCGGCATCGGCGCCGGTCTGCTCATGTCGCAGCTCGGCAACGTGATCATGTCGTCGGCGCCGCCGGAGGAATCGAACGAGGCCGGCGGTCTCCAGGGGACGGCGCAGAACCTCGGCGCCTCGCTCGGCACCGCCCTGATCGGCGCCATCCTCCTCACCTCGCTGACGAACAGCTTCGTGTCGAGGATCGAGCAGAACCCCGCCCTCCCGAAGAACGTCAGCACGACGATCTCGCAGGAGGCGGCGAAGGGGATCGACATCGTCACCGTCGAGCAGGTGCGCCAGGGCGCGCGCGACGCCGGGCTGCCGCCCCGCCAGGCCGACGCCGTCGCGGAGGACTACGGGAACGCCCAGATCGACGGGCTGAAGGTCGCGATGCTCGGAGTCGCGATTCTCGCCTTCCTCGGTCTCTGGTTCACGCGGCGGCTGCCGGCGAAGCCGCTCGGGCAGGCCACTGCGGGATAGCGTGGCGAAGAAGCGCGTGGACGTCCTGCTCGTCGAGCGCGGCCTGGCGGAGTCGCGCGCGCAGGCGCAGGCGCTCGTGATGGCCGGGCGCGTCCCCGGGTACGAGAAGCCTGGCCAGCAGGTGGACGAGTCGGCGGAGCTGACCGTCGAGCGCGGCCCCGAGTGGGTGTCGCGCGGCGGCGAGAAGCTCGCGCACGCGTTCGACGTGCTCGGCGTCGATCCGGCGGGGCTCGACTGCGCCGACGTCGGCGCGTCGACCGGCGGGTTCACCGACGTGCTGCTCCGCCGGGGCGCGGCGCGCGTCGTCGCGATCGACGTCGGCTACGGGCAGCTCCATCCGCGGCTCCGCGACGATCCGCGCGTGACGGTGCTCGAGCGGACGAATGCGCGGGAGCTGATGGAGCTCCCGTTCGCGCCGCAGCTCGTCGTCTGCGACGTCTCGTTCATCTCCGTGCGGGTCGCGCTGCCGCCGGTGCTACGGCTGGCCGCGCCGGGCTGGCAGGCGGTCGTGCTCGTGAAGCCGCAGTTCGAGGCGGGGCGCGCCGACGTGGGGAAGGGCGGCGTCGTCCGCGACGACGCGGTGCGCCGGCGCGTCGTGCGCGAGGTGGCCGAGGCGGCGCTTGGCTGGGGGGCGGGCACCGCCGGCGTCGTAGACTCGGGTCTTCCCGGGCCGAAGGGCAACCGGGAGCTGTTCCTCCAGCTCGTGCAGGGAGACCACCCGACGCTTCCCGATGACCTCGACGAACGGATCGACGCAGCCGTCTCCGCGGGCGATTGAGACCGCCGCCGTCGTCGCGCACGGCCGCGTCGACGTCCACGAGGCGGTCGCCCGCGTCGAGAAGGTCGCTGCCGACGCGGGGGTGACGCTGCTCGACTCGAGCGCGGATCCCAGAAGCGCCGACATCGTGATCGCGGTCGGCGGTGACGGGACGATGCTGCGCACGCTCGGGAAGCTGCTCGGGAGCCCCGTCCCGGTGATCGGCGTCAACTACGGGCGCGTCGGGTTCCTCGCGTCGATCGAGCCGGACGGCATCGAGCGGGACCTCGCGCGCGTGTTCGCCGGCGAGTACGTCGTCGTCGAGCTGCCGACGCTCGAGGTGCAGCTCGACGGCGAGACCCACCTCGCCGTCAACGACGTCGTCGCGACGAGCGCGATGCTCGGCCGGATGGTGGAGCTGTCGTGGGCGATCGGCGGTGAGGACCTCGGCACGATCCCCTGCGACGGGCTGATCTGCGCGACGCCGTCGGGATCCACGGCGTACAACCTCTCGAACGGCGGGCCGGTGCTCGTGCGCGGCCTCGACGCGATGGCCGTGACGTTCATCGCGCCGCACTCGCTCCACGCACGCCCGCTCGTCGTCCCGCGCGGCCCCGACCTGACGCTCGTCAACCGCACCGCCGACGTCGAGGTCGCCGTCCTCGTCGACGGCCGCCGCGTCGCGTCGGTGCCGCCGGGCGGCCAGGCGGCGGTGCGCCTCTCGCCGGAGAAGAGCCTGCTCGCGACGCTGCCGGAGACGACGTTCTTCAGCCGCTACAGAGATACGTTCACCTCACATCCGTGAGGTGAACGTCGGGGCGGAACTCCGCGCGACCGGGAGCGCGGTCCCGGTCGCGCTCCGTGCTGTCTCGTCGTCGATGCTCTGAGCGGGTTGCCTGCCCCGCCGCGTCCGGTCGTGCCTGCGGCAGGACCGGCCGCTGGTCCCGCCTCCGTCCAAGCCGGCTGCGCCGGGCTTGGCCTCCGGCCTTTCGTCGCTGCCCAGAACATGCCGGAGGCCTGTCCCGGGTCACGACCTTGGGACATGTCTCAGCTGCGATCGATAATCCCCAAGGTGACAGTCGCAGCGGAACTACGTGAGCTGGAAGAGTCGCTCTGGCGAGAGGCAACGAGGTTCGATCGCGCCTATATGGACGGCGTCCTTGCCGCCGATTTCATCGAGTTCGGTCGGTCTGGCCGGATCTTCAGTCGGGCCGACAGCATCAACGTGACGGCGCAGCCCATCGGAGCGACGGTGCCGTTGCGGGACTTCGCAGTTCGTCAGGTCGCAGGCGACGCCTACCTTGTCACGTACACCAGCGAGGTGACCTTCGGGGACGAGATCGAGTACGCGAATCGCAGCTCGCTCTGGGTGCGGACGCCGGACGGATACAAGCTGTGCTTTCACCAAGGGACGCCGCGCGGGGCTCTAGTCCCGGGCTAGGAGACCCTGTCCTGACACAGAGGTCTCCGGGTCAGGTCCCAGGGTCAGACCCCGGGACGTGTCCTGGGAAGCCGAGCACGGCGGAGCGGCCCACGCATCGAGATACGGCCGAGAGCGCTCGAGGAGTTTTCGGTCCGGCGCAATCCCTCCGCGGCGTTCTGCCGTAGCACGTCGTGACACCTGTTCCCGACGAAGGAGGATGGATGCATCCCCGAACGAGAGCTCGCGCCACGCTGCTGCTCCTCGCCGCGGTCGCCGCCGGCGTCGCGGCGGCGCTCGTCGCTGCACGCCCGGACAGCGCGGCCGCCGCGAGGCAGCAGCGCGTCGCCACGACCGCCCGCAACGCAACGCTCGGCAAGAGCGTGCTCGTGACCGTGAAGGGCCTGACCCTCTACTCCCTCAGCGCCGAGCGCAAAGGGCGGTTCATCTGCACGGACGCGACGTGCCTGTCGTTCTGGACGCCGCTGCTCGTCGCCAAGGGCACGACCCCGACCGGCGTTCGCGGGCTCGCGACGATCGTGCGTCCCGGAGCGAAGGGGCGCGTGCAGGTGACGTTCCGCGGGGCGCCGCTCTACACGTTCACCCTCGACAAGAAGCCCGGAGACGCCAAGGGCGAGGGCTTCAAGGACGTCGGCGTCTGGCACGCCGCCTCGACGGCCGCCGCGACATCGTCGCCCGCGCCGGCTCCGGGCGGCGGCTCTGGAAGCGGCTACGGAGGGTGACCGCGGCCGCTGCGAAGATCGCCGCGCTGCCTCCGGGGCAGCGCGGCGATCGGCCGCGGAGCCTCCACCGCTGAGCGGCGGCCCATGTCCGCATCTGTCAATGGGCGGCGTCGGGTCGCGGGACTACTCTTGGCGGGGTGCTGCGACGCCTGCGCATCGAGAACCTCGTGCTCATCCGGGCGGCGGAGCTCGAGTTCGCGCCGGGGCTCAACGCGATCACCGGCGAGACCGGGGCGGGGAAGACGATCCTCGCGCAGGCGGTCGGGCTCCTGCTCGGGGCGAAGGGCGACGACTCGTACGTCGGACCTGCCGGGGCGGAGGCGTACGTCGAGGCCGAGCTCGATCTGCCCGGCGCCGACACGGAGGAGCTCGAGGCGCTGCGGGAGCTGCGGCCCGAGGACGAGGACGCGCTGCTCGTCTCGCGCCGCGTCTTCGCGGACGGGCGCACGCGCGCCTACGCGTGGGGACGTGCGGCCGCGCGCGAGGACGTCGGCGCCGCGGTCGAGCGCGTCCTCGCCATGTCCGGCCAGTTCGAGCAGCGGCGGCTGGCGCGGCCGTCGTATCAGCTCGAGGTGCTCGACCGGTTCTGCGGCGAGGAGCAGCTGCGCCGCCGCGACGATCTGCGCGCGACCTGGCGCGAGCTGCTCGCGGCGCGCCGCCGGTACGAGGAGCTGACCGCCGACGCCGCGCTCGCGGAGGCGCGGCTCGCGGAGCTGCGGGCGCTCGCCGAGGACTCGGAGGGGATGGAGCCGGGCGACGAGGAGCGGCTCCGCGACGAGCGCGAGCGGCTCCGGCACGTGGCCGAGCTCGCCGAGGGCGCGGCCGCGGCCGTGGGCGCGCTCGCGCCGGAGGACGGCGACGGCGCCTCCGGGCTCGTCGCCCTCGCGGAACGGGCGGTGGCGCCGCTCGAGCGGCTCGCGCCGGAGCTGCAGCGCGCCGGCGACGAGCTCCGCGACGCCGAGCTGCGCCTGCGCGAGGTCGCCTCCGACCTCCAGGCGTTCCTCGCCTCGCTCGAGGCCGAGCCGGGACGGCTCGAGGAGCTGGAGGCGGGACTCGACCGGATCGCCGACGCGAAGCGGCGCTTCCGCTGCGCGACGTACGAGGAGTTGCTCTCCCGCGCGGCGGAGGCGCGCTCCGAGCTCGCCGCGCTCGAGGGCGGCGCCGACCCGGCCGAGGCGGCGGCGCAGGCGGTCGCCGACGCGGAGGCGCGCGCGCACGCGCTCGCGACCGAGCTGCGTGTCGAGCGAAACGCCGCGGCGCCGGCGTTCGCCGACGCGGTCGCGGCCGAGCTGCACGACGTCGGCATGGGCGAGGGCGAGTTCCTCGTCGAGCTGCGCGAGCACGATCCGGGCTCGACCGGGATCGACGAAGCCGCCTTCCTCGTCCGCCCGAACGCGGGCCTCCCGTTCGCCCCCGTCGCCGAGACCGCCTCGGGCGGGGAGCTGTCGCGGATCGCGCTGGCGATCGCCGCGGTGGCCGGCGGCGAGACGCTCGTCTTCGACGAAATCGACGCCGGCATCGGCGGCGAGACCGCGAACGCCGTCGGCCGCGTCCTGCGGCGTCTCGCCGAGCGGGCGCAGGTGATCACGATCACGCACCTCCCGCAGATCGCCGCGCTCGCCGACCGCCACTTCCGCGTCGAGAAGATCCCGGGCGACCCGACGCACACGCGGATCGAGCAGCTCGCCGACGACGAACGGAAGACGGAGCTCGAGCGGATGCTCGGCGGCGAGGAGTTCCTCGCGACGGTGCGGTAGGGCGCCCGGCCGTGCCGCGCTATGCCGCCAGCCGCGTCCTGCTCGCGCCGCTCGACGACGTCTGGGCCTTCCTCGCCGAGCCGTACCACCTCGCCGACTGGTGGCCCCGCATCTCCGGCGTCGAGCCCGACCGGCGAGGTCTCGCCCCCGGCGCCCGCTGGCGGATCCGCGGCTCGGACGTCCTGAGCTCGGGCGGGACGCTCCCGTTCTGGGCCGACCTGCTGCGGCGGCCGGGCGCGACGGGCACGCTGCTCGTCACCGAGGTCGTGAGCGGCGTCCGCGTCGCCTTCCAGCTCGTGGACGAGCGGATCGAGGCCGAGATCGAGCTCGAGCCGCTCGAGCACGGGCTGACCCGCGTCGTTCTCGTCGTCACCGCGCCGTGGACGTCGATGCGGCGCTCGTTCCCGCGCGTCGCGCTCGACCGTCTCTACGACCTCGTCCAGACGGCTGCCGAGCCGTGATCGTGTCCGACCTCTATCGCTGCTACCCTGGAATCCCGTGAGCGCACGGGGTCCCGAAGTCCGTCTTCGTCCGGCGTATGTCTTTGTGACGGGGGGAGTGGTCTCGGCGCTCGGGAAGGGAATCGTCGCCGCGTCGCTCGGGCGGCTGCTCAAGGCCCGCGGCCTCCGCGTCCAGCTGCAGAAGTTCGACCCGTACCTCAACGTCGACCCGGGGACGATGAGCCCGTTCCAGCACGGCGAGGTCTTCGTCACCGAGGACGGCGCCGAGACCGACCTCGACATCGGCCACTACGAGCGCTTCGTCGACGAGAACTTCCTCCGCAACGCGAGCCACAGCGCCGGCGCGATCTGGGACACCGTCCTGCGCAAGGAGCGGAAGGGCGACTTCCTCGGCGCGACGGTGCAGGTGATCCCGCACATCACGAACGAGATCAAGGCGCGGATCCGGCGCGCGTCGGAGGCGGGCCCGACCGACGTCGTCATCTCGGAGATCGGCGGCACCGTCGGCGACATCGAGTCGCTGCCGTTCCTCGAGGCGATCCGCCAGTTCCGCCGCGAGGTGGGGCAGGAGAACGTCGTCTACATCCACGTGACGCTCGTCCCGTTCATCGAGGCGGCCGGCGAGCTGAAGACGAAGCCGACGCAGCACTCGGTGAACGAGCTGCGCCGCATCGGCATCCACCCCGACGTCGTCGTCTGCCGTTCGCACGAGGAGCTCTCGCGCGACATCCGCGACAAGATCGCGCTGTTCGCGGACGTCGACCCGGGTGCGGTCGTCGCGAGCCCCGACGTCCCCGACGTCTACCTCGTCCCGTCGGTGCTGAAGGCCGAGGGGCTCGACCGGCTCGTGTGCGAGCGGCTCGGGCTCGACGCGCCGGAGGCGGATCTCGCCGAGTGGGACGAGCTGACGCGGCGGATCGACGAGCGGCGCGAGATCGTCGAGATCGCGCTCGTCGGGAAGTACGTGAAGCTCCAGGACGCGTACCTGTCCGTCCACGAGGCGCTGAAGCACGCGGGGCTGCATGCGGGCTGCGCGGTGCGCGTGCGCTGGCTCGATGCGGAGCACATGTCGTACGAGGAGGCGGCCGACCTGCTGGAGACGGTGGACGGCGTGCTCGTCCCCGGCGGCTTCGGCTCGCGCGGCTGGGAGGGGAAGATCCTCGCGTGCCGCGTCGCGCGCGAGCGGCGGATTCCGTACCTCGGCATCTGCCTCGGCATGCACGTCGCCGTGTCGGAGTTCGCGCGCCACGTCGTCGGGCTCGACGGCGCCAACTCGACGGAGATGGATCCCGAGACGCCGTTCCCGGTGATCGACCTGCTGCCGGAGCAGAAGGGCGTCGAGGACCTCGGCGGGACGATGCGGCTCGGCGCGCAGGCGATCGAGGTGGTCGAAGGGACGCGAGCGCGAGAGCTGTACGGCGAGGCGGTGATCTTCGAGCGGCACCGGCACCGCTACGAGGTGAACAACCTCTACCGCGAGCAGCTCGTCGACGCGGGCCTCGTCGTCTGCGGCACGTTCGAGCAGGGGCGACTGGTCGAGATCGTCGAGCTGCCCGATCACCCGTGGTTCGTCGCGAGCCAGTTCCATCCGGAGTTCAAGTCGCGGCCGACGCGGCCGGCGCCGCTGTTCCGCGGCTTCGTCGGCGCGGCGCTCGCGCGGGCGCGGGAACGCGGGCGCGAGCGGCAGGCGACCGAGACCGCCGCGGTCCTCTAGCTTGTCGGCCGGCGGCGAGATCGTCCCGCTCTTCCTCGAGCTGGCGGCGCTGCCGAGCCCTCCGGGCGAGGAGCGCGAGGTCGCGGACGCCGTGCTCCGCTACCTCCGCGGGTTGGGCCTCGACCCCGACGAGGACGACGCCGGGCCGCGGATCGGCTCGACGATGGGCAACGTGTACGCGCGGATCGAACCGACCGCGCCCGGGACGCCGCTGTTCTTCTGCGCCCACCTCGACACCGTCCCGCTCGACGGCGAGCTGCGTCCGGTCGTCGAGGACGGGGTCGTCCGCAACGCCGGCGGCACGATCCTCGGCGCGGACGACAAGGCGGCGGTGGCGGCGATGCTCGAGGGGGTACGGCGCGTGCTCGTCGAGAGTCGCCCGCACGCGGGGATCGAGCTCCTGTTCACGCCGATGGAAGAGGTCGGGTTGAAGGGCGCCGGCGCGTTCGACTGCACACGGCTGCGCGCGGAGGTCGGGTACGTCTACGACCAGGGCTCGCCGATCGGCGAGATCGTCCTCGGCGCACCGTGGGCGCAGGCGATGGAGGTGCGCTTCCACGGGCGCGCGTCGCACGCGGGGATGTACCCGGAGGAGGGGCGCTCCGCGATCGCCGCCGCCGCGCGGGCGATCGCCGACCTTCGGCTCGGTCGCATCGACGCGGAGACGTCGGCGAACGTCGGCGTCATCTCGGGCGGCACGGCCGGGAACATCGTTCCCGAGTGGTGCAGCTTCCTCGCCGAGGCACGCTCGCACGACGAGCGGAAGCTCGGCGAGATCGTCCAGGAGATGCTCGACGCCTACTCGTTCGCCGCGACCGCGACCGACTGCGAGGTCGAGGCGGCGGTGCACAAGCAGTACACGGGGTACCGGTTCAAGCGCGACGACGGCGCGGTACGGCTCGCCGCGGCTGCCCTCGCGCGCTGCGGGTTCGAGCCGACCTACGTGCTCACCGGCGGCGGCGCCGACGCGAACGTCTTCAACGCGCACGGGCTGCGCTGCGTGAACCTTGCGAACGGGATGACCGACATCCACACCGCGGACGAGCGGATCGCGGTCGCGGATCTCGAGGCGATGGTCGGCGTCACGCTCGGGCTCGTCGACCTCGCGCGGGAGCCGTGATGGAGGAGCGCCGGCTCGGGCCCGTCGTCGGGCTCGGCACGTGGAACACGTTCGGCGGCGACGCCGCCCTCGCCGGCGAGGTCGTCGGCGCGGCACTGGCGGCGGGCGTGCGGGTCGTCGACTCGTCGCCGATGTACGGCGGCGCCGAGGCGTCGCTCGCGGCGGCGCTGGACGGGCGGCGCGACGGCGTGACGGTGGCGACGAAGATCTGGGCGGGCTCGGTGGAGGAGGGGCGGGAGCAGTTCCGGCGCCAGCTCGCGTGGTACGGACGGATCGAGATCGAGCAGGTGCACAACCTCGTCGCGTGGCGCGAGCATCTCGGCTGGCTCGAACGGGAGCGCGAGCAGGGGCGGGTCGAGCGGATCGGCGTCACGCACTACGCTGCAGGCGCGTTCCCGGAGCTGGCCGAGGCCTTGCGGACGGGCCGGTTCGACGCGGTGCAGCTGCCGTACAACCCGCACGAGCGCGAGGTCGAGCGGGAGCTGTTGCCGCTGGCCGCCGAGCTCGGGGTGCCGGTGATCGTGATGCGCCCGTTCGGCGAGGGTGCGCTCCTCCGGCGCGCGCCGCCGGCGGCGGAGCTGGCGCCGCTGCGCGAGCTCGGCGTCGAGACGTGGGCGCAGGCGCTGCTGAAGTGGGTGCTCTCGGACGAGCGGGTCGACGTCGCGATCCCGGCAACGAGCCGGCCCGGGCGGACGGCGGAGAACGCCGCCGCCGGCAGCCCGCCGTGGCTCGGCCCCGAGGAGCGCCGTCTCGTGGAGCGGCTGGCCGCGTGAAGCCCGACGAGTCGCATCTCGTCTATCGCGGGCGGCTGCTCGGCGTCACCGTCGAGCGGTGGGGCGCGCACGAGCGCGAGATCGTCGAGCACCCGGGCGCCGTCGCGATCGTCGCCGTCGACGCGGACGGGTGCGTGACGCTCGTCCGCCAGCTCCGCGAGGCGACGCGCGGCATGCTGGTCGAGCTGCCGGCAGGCACGCGCGAGCCGGGCGAGGATCCGCTCGAGACCGCGAAGCGCGAGCTGCAGGAGGAGTGCGGCCTCACCGGCGGCGAGTGGCGGGAGCTGGCGTCGTTCTGGACGACTCCCGGCTTCTGCCGCGAGCGCATGGACGTGTACGTCGCGGAGGGCGTCGAGCCCGGGGAGTCGTCGCCGGAGCCCGACGAGCACATCGAGCTCGTCCGCGTTCCCGTCGACGAGCTGGATCAGCGGATCGGCGAGATCGAGGACGCGAAGACCCTCGTCGGCCTGCTGCTCTACCTGAGGAAGCGCAAGCGCACCGAGGCGTGAGGACCGAGCCGGCGACCACCGGGGACATGACCGTCGCGGCCGATCCCACACCCCCACCCAAGGGTGGGGTCCTATCCCTTCCTCCCTCTGCGGTCGACGATACCCGCGCAACGGTCACGTGTCCCTCGCAGCTTCGGCCCGAGAGCGTGCCGATCGGCCGGCGCGCTATCGTTGGCCCGCTTTGCGCATCGGCGTCGCCAAGGAGATCAAGACCGACGAGTACCGCGTCGCGCTGACGCCTGCCGGCGCCCGCGAGCTCGTCCTCAGCGGCCACGAGGTGCTCGTCGAGACGACCGCCGGCGGCGGGAGCTCCTTCCCCGATGCGGACTACGAGCGCGCCGGCGCGACGCTCGTCTCGGTCGACGACGTCTGGGAACAGGCGGAGCTCCTCCTCAAGGTGAAGGAGCCGATCGCGGCCGAGTACCCGCGGTTGCGCGAAGGGCTCGTGCTCTTCACGTACCTCCACATCGCGGCAGACGAGCCGCTCACGCGCGCGCTCGTCGACAGCGGCATCACCGCCATCGCGTACGAGACCGTCGAGACCGAGGACCGTCGCCTCCCGCTGCTCGCGCCGATGAGCGAGATCGCGGGCCGCCTCGCCTCGCAGGCCGGCGCGTACTTCCTCGAGAAGCCGCTCGGCGGGCGCGGACTGCTGCTCGGGGGCGTGCCCGG
>DATKNT010000084.1:0-11571 GCA_035541175.1 Gaiellaceae bacterium | reverse complement strand
GTCGGCCGCGGAGTACGCGAACGCAGCGGCGGCGGCCGCTCCGACGACCGTCAGCGCCGCGACGGGCAGCCAGCGCCCGAGCAGGCGGTCGAAAAATCGCATCCCGGTATTATCGGCCGGGGATCCGGACTGCCTGACCTTTCTTGCGCCGCCCCGAATGTCCTGCGAACACCTCGCTGACGGTTCCTTTACGGCATCGGACTAGGATCGGCCGAGCATGAGCGGGGACGGAACAGGCCGCAGCGCCCTGATCACCGGCGGCGCCGGCTTCATCGGCTCGCACCTCGCCGAGCTCCTGCTCGCCGGCGGCTGGGAGGTCTTCGCCCTCGACGACCTCTCCACCGGCTCCGAGCGCAACGTCGCGCACCTGCGCGACCGCCGTGACTTCCATCTCGTCGTCGACTCCGTCCTGAAGTCGTCCGTCGTGAACGAGCTCGTCCACCGCTGCGACGTCGTCTACCACCTCGCGGCGGCGGTCGGCGTCCGCCTGATCGTCGAGCAGCCGGTGCACACGCTCGTGACGAACATCCAGGGGACGGAGAACGTGCTCGAGCATTGCAACCGCTTCGGGAAGCGCGTGCTCGTCGCGTCGACGTCCGAGGTCTACGGCGACCGGCGCGAGCCGGAGGCGCTCGACGAGGAGAGCCGCCGCCAGTACGGCCCGACGACCGCGCGCCGCTGGGCGTACGCGGAGTCGAAGGCGCTCGACGAGTTCCTCGCGCTCGCGTACCACCAGGAGCGCGGTCTCGACTGCGTGATCGCGCGCCTGTTCAACACGGTCGGCCCCCGCCAGAGCGGGCAGTACGGGATGGTGATCCCACGCTTCGTCTCGGCCGCGCTCGCCGGGCGGCCGCTCGAGATCTTCGGCGACGGCACGCAGACGCGCTGCTTCTGTCACGTCCGGGACACGATCCGCGCGCTCTGCGGGCTGATGGACGCACGCGGCGTCGTCGGCGAGATCTACAACATCGGCTCGACCGAGCGCGTCACGATCGACGAGCTCGCCGGCCGCGTGCTCGCGCTCACGGGGTCGAGCTCGGAGATCGTCCGCATCCCGTACGAGGACGCATACGGGCAGGGCATCGAGGACATGCTCCACCGCCAGCCGTCGATCGACAAGGTCACCGCTGCGATCGGCTGGCAGCCGACGCGCTCGCTCGATGCCATCCTGGCGGATGTCATCGACTTCACGCGGCATTCGCCGGTGCAGAGCGAAGAGCTGAGCTCGTCGCTCTGACGGCGGAACCGCGCGCGGTCGAGAGCGCGGTCTCGACCGCGCTCCGTGCTGTCCGGCTTTCCGAGTGCGCTTCGACGCGAACGCCTGACGCGTGCGGGCGTTGCTGCGCAAGGCCCGCGCGCTCGTTCGGCCTCCGGCGAAGCCTCGCTCCGCGACGTCTTCGCCTCCGGCCCTTGCCGATGCGCCGGTCGACGCCGCTCAGTCGATCGTGCGCAGCGCCGGGAAGAGAATCACGTCCCGGATCGACTCGCTGCCGGTGAGAAGCATCGACAGGCGGTCGATGCCGAGGCCGATCCCGCCCGTCGGCGGCATGCCGTACGACAGCGCCTCGACGTAGTCCGGGTCGCCGTGCTCCGCCTCCGTGTCGCCCGCGGCGCCGGCGGCGAGCTGGGCGCCGAAGCGCGCGCGCTGCTCGTCGCTGTCGTTGATCTCGGTGAACGCGTTGCCGAGCTCGATGCCGCCCGCGAAGTACTCGAACCGCTCGACGATCGTCGGGTCGTCGTCGGTCGCGCGCGCGAACGGCGACAGCTCGATCGGGTAGTCGTAGAGGATCGTCGGCCGGATCAGCGCCGGCTCGACGAAGTGCGAGTGCGCATGGTCGATCAGCTTCGCCCACGTCGGGTCGTGCGAGACGTCGACGCCGCGCGCCTCGAGGGTGCGCCGCAGCTCGGCCTCGTCGCGCGTCCACAACCCGAACTCGGCGAGCGCGTCGACGAAGCGCACGCGCTCCCACGGCGGCGCCAGGTCGATCTCCTGTCCGCGGAAGGTGACCACGGTCGTGCCGAGCACCTCGTGCGCGACCCGCGAGACGAGCTGCTCGATCCGCTCCATCGTGTCGCGGTAGTCGGCGTACGCCTCGTACCACTCGAGCATCGTGAACTCCGGATGGTGCTTGAACGAGACGCCCTCGTTGCGGAAGTCCTTGCCGATCTCGTAGACCTTCTCGAGCCCGCCGACGATCAGGCGCTTCAGGTACAGCTCGGTGGCGACCCTCAGGTACCGGTCCTCGTCGAGCGAGTTCCAGTGCGTGACGAACGGCTCGGCGAACGCGCCGCCGTAGCGCGGCTGCAGCACCGGCGTCTCGACCTCGACGAAGCCCCACTCGTCGAGGATCCGGCGGATCGCGGCGACCGCGCGGGAGCGGACGAGCGCGTGGTCGCGCGACTCGTCGTTCATCAGCAGGTCGAGGTAGCGCTTGCGGTAGCGCAGCTCGACGTCGGTGAGCCCGTGGAACGTGTCCGGGAGCGGCGTGCGGATGCGCGCCAGCGGCTCGAGCGCCTCGACCATGAGCGAGGGCTCGCCGCGGCGCGACTTCGCCGGGGCGCCGGTGACACCGACGATGTCGCCGAGGTGCACGTCCACCTCCCCGGTGCGCTCGACCGGGCAGAGGAGCTGGATGCGGCCGCTGCGGTCGACGAGGTCGAGGAAGACGAGCTTGCCCAGGTCCCGCCGGGCCATCACCCGTCCGGCGAGGCGCCGCGTCGCGTGGCCGGTCTCGCCGTCGGCGAGGCGCTCGGCCTCGGCACGGACGGCGGCGATCTCGTCGCGGTCGGGGAAGCGCTTCGGAGCGGCCATCGCGGCGAGTCTAGTGGCGCCAGGGAAGGCGGCGGCCGGTCCTGCGGGCGGGTCGCGGCGGCGGCGGCGTTCCGTCGAGGATCGCCGCCGGAACCTCGTGCGTGAGCCAGCGTGCGAGCGCCTCGTCGCCGACCGCCTCCGCGGCCGCCGCCATCCCGACCGCCCGGATCGCGGGCGCGTGCGCGTCGCTCGCGATCAGGTGCGCGAGCCCGGCGTCGAGCAGCGTCCGGGCGGAGGCCTCGGAGGCGCGGCCGAGTCGCCCGTCGACCGACGCGGCCGTCAGCTGCACGAGCACGCCCGCGTCGACCAGCGGCCGCAGCCGCTCCGGCTCGGCCTGCACCTCGGCGTTCCGCTCGGGATGGGCGAGCACGATCCGGTACCCGCGCGTCTCGAGCCGGAAGACGAGGTCGCGCAGCTCGAGCGGCCAGCCGCGGTACGGGAACTCGAGCAGGAGCGCCGACGGGTTCCCGCCGAGCCCGAACCGGCGCAGCGTCTCGTCGTCGGCGGCCGCGGCCGCCTCGAGCGCGAGCTCGCCGCCGCGCAGCACCTCGACCGGGGTCCCCTCCGCGCTCGCGGCGGCGTTCACCTTGTCGACGAGCCGCTCCATCGTCGCGGGGGCGGTCGGATAGTCGTCGCGGACGTGCGGCGTCGCGGCGATGCGCGCGATCCCGTCCTCCGCCGCCGCGCGCAGGATCTCGAGGCTCCCGTCCATCGAGCCCGGGCCGTCGTCGACGCCGGGCAGGACGTGTGAATGGAGATCGATCACGGCGGGGCCCGCGGGGGCCTACGCCGCCTTGATGTCCATGATCTTGAACTTCATCTTCCCGCGCGGCGCGGCGACCTCGACCGTCTCGCCCTTCTTGCGGCCCATGATCGCCTTGCCGACGGGCGACTCGTTCGAGAGCTTGTTCTCCGCCGGGTTCGCCTCCGCCGAGCCGACGATGTGGTATTCGACGGTCTTGTTCGCGTTGACGTCCCGCAGGCGCACCTTCGTGCCGATCGAGACCTCGCCGGACTTGATCTCCTTCTTCGTGACGACGCGTGCGTTCTTCAGCCGCTCCTCGAGCAGCGCGATGCGGGCCTCGAGGTGGGCCTGCTCGTTCTTCGCCGCGTCGTACTCGGCGTTCTCCGCGATGTCGCCGAACTCGCGCGCGACGCGGATGCGCTCCGCGATCTCGCGCCGTTTCTCGGTCGACAGCGTCTCGATCTCTTCCTTGAGCTTCTCGTAGCCCTCGGGAGTGAGAATGACTTCCTTCAAATCGTCCTCCTGCGCCTGCAAAAACGGCCGGCAGCAGCGGGATGCGCCCTCCGGCGGGGGCGGATGGTACCCAGGCGCGACACCTCCGTCAACAGGGTGCGGGGGTACGATTTCCCGGTCTTGCAGGCGAATCTGCGCGAGTCCTGGTGGATCGGCGACGTCGAGGTGCCGACCCGCGTCGTCCTGGCCCCGATGGCCGGCGTCAGCGTGCAGGCCTTCCGCCGCCAGGGACGCCGGTTCGGGGCCGGGCTCGTCTGTTCCGAGATGGTCTCGTGCGCCGGGATCGAACACCGGAACGAGCGGACGCTGGGGTACCTCCGCGTCGCCCGGGACGAGCATCCGCTGGCGATCCAGATCTTCGGCTCGGAGCCGCGGGCGATGGCCGAGGCGGCGCGGATGGTCGAGGCGGCGGGCGCGGACGTCGTCGACATGAACTTCGGCTGCCCGGTGCGGAAGGTGACGAAGACGGGCGCCGGGGCGCACCTGCTCGAGGATCCAGGGCGGGCGTGCCGCGTGGTCGAGGCCGTGAGCGGCGCGGTGTCGGTGCCGGTGACCGTGAAGATGCGGCGCGGCGTCGAGGACGGGTCGCGTGCGTGCCTCGAGCTCGGGCCGCGGCTCGTCGAGGCGGGGGCGGCGTCGCTGACGCTCCATCCGCGGTCGGCACGGCAGATGTACACCGGCTTCGCGGATCACTCGCTCACCGCGGAGCTCGTCTCGCTCGTGGACGTGCCGGTCGTCGCGTCGGGCGACGTGACCTCTCGGGCGAAGGCGGAGGCGGTGATCGGCGCGACGGGTGCGGCCGCGGTGATGGTCGGCCGCGGCGCGCAGGGGAACCCGTGGGCGCTCCGGGAGATGGTCGACGGCGAGACGGCACGGCCGTCGCGGGAGGAGGTCGCGGCCGAGCTGATCGTGTTCGTCCGCGAGACGGTGCGCGAGCTCGGCGAGCGCCGCGCGTCGCGGTTCCTGAAGAAGTTCTACGGCTGGTATCTCGGGCACGGGCGGTTCCCGCGCCCGTTCAAGCAGGAGCTCGTGCAGCTGCAGGACACGGAGGAGATCGTGACGCGTCTGCTGGCGGCGGCGCCGGGGGCGGCGGAGATCGTGGCGCGCCTCGAGGCGGAGCTGCCGGATCCGGCGGACGGGATCCTCCTCGACGAGCTGCCCATCTCCCCGTACGGCGGCGGCTGACCCGTCGGGGCACGACCCGGGGTCAGACCCCGGGACCTGTCCCGCGCGGACGCTGACCCGGGGTCAGACCCCGGGACCTGTCCGCCCGCCTACTGGTTCCGCTCCCAGACGAGGCGGAGGCCGTCCAGCGTGAGGAACGGCTCCACCGACGAGATCGTCTTCGAGTGCGGGGCGATCAGCTCCGCGAGCCCGCCCGTCGCGACCACCGGCGCATCGGCGCCTAGCTCGCCGCGGATCGCCTCGACGATGCCGTCCACCTGGCCGGCGAAGCCGTAGACGAGCCCGGACTGGAGCCCGCCCGCGGTCGTCTTCCCGATCACCGACGGCGGCTCGACGTAGTCGACCTTCACGAGCCGAGCCGCCCGCTCGAACAGCGCGTCCATCGACGTCTCGATCCCCGGCGCGAGCACGCCGCCGACGTAGTCGCCCTCGGGCGCGACGATGTCGAAGTTCGTCGACGTCCCGAAGTCGACGACGATCACGGGCGCGCCGAACCGCTCCTTCGCGGCGATCGCATTCGCGATCCGGTCGGGCCCGACCTCGCGCGGGTCGTCGTAGTGGATCGCGATCCCCGTCTTCACCCCCGGCCCGAGCACGAGCAGCGGCGCCTTCGCCCAGCGCTCCGCGAGGTGCTCGTACTCGCGGATCAGGCGCGGCACCGTCGACGAGAGGCAGATGCCGTCGATCGCGGACAGGTCGAGGAAGTCGCCGAGCAGCGCGCCGAGCTCGTCGCCGGTCCGGTGCGCCTCGGTGGCGATCCGCCAGCGGTCGCCGAGCTCGGCCCCGTCGTAGAGCCCGAACACCGTCTGCGTGTTCCCGACGTCGACCGCGAGCAACATGAAGAAAAACCTACGCCACCAGCGAGACCGAGGCCGGAGGCTAACGCAGCCGCAGGCGCGTTAGCCGCAGGCGACCGAGCGGCTCGGGATGGGCAAAGCCCGGAACCACGGGTTCCCCCGCGCCGCCCTAGAAATCGTCTTCGCGCCGCGGCTGGCCGAGCTTCTCGGCCAGGTCCTCCGCGGTCAGCGTCGGCTCGTCGCCCTCGCCGCGGAGCTCCTCGATCGTCACGTCGCCGGAGACGACGATGATCTCGGTGCGCGGGATCATCCGGGTCGGCCGGTTCTTGTCCCAGACCCACACGTCCTCGAGCCTGAGGTTGATGAACGGGTACGCCTGCTGGGGCACGACCGTCCGCTCGAGCCGGTTGCAGAGGTAGGTCGCGTCCGGGGTGAGGATGCAGTAGCGGAACAGCCCGAAGACGGCCTGGTACTCCTTCCGCAGCTGGAGCTCGAGCTCGGCCTCGTACTCGTCGAGATCGTCGAGGTTGGACATCGAGCTCAGTGTAGCTTCGCCAGAAGCCCCTGCACTCGGCCCTTTCCGGGGATCTCGAGCGCCGGATCGAGATCCGCGAGCGGCTCGAGGACGAAGCGTCGCTCGTGCATCCGCGGATGGGGCACGTGCAGCTCCGGCTCGTCGATCTCGGCGTCGCCGTAGAGCAGGAGATCGAGGTCGAGCGTGCGCGGCCCCTGCTCGGGGACACCCTTACGGCTGCGCCCGAACCGGCGCTCGACCGCGAGCAGCCGGTCGAGCAGCCCGCGGGCGGACAGGTCGGTCTCGAGGAGGGCGGCGCCGTTGAGGAAGCGCGGCTGGTCGAGATAGCCGACCGGGTCGGTCTCGCGGAGCCGCGAGACGGCGACGACCTCGATCCCCGGCTCGGCCGCGAGCGCCTCGAGCGCGGCGCGCAGCGTTCCCTCGCGGTCGCCGAGGTTCGAGCCGAGGGCGACGTAGGCGAGCGTCACCGCACGAGGCTACCGGTACGCTGGCGCTACGTGGCGCCCAGGCCCGTCATCGCTCTCGCGATCGCGGTCGCGGTCCTCGGTCTCGCCGGCGCCGCGACCGCGGCGACCGGCCGCGTCTCGGACGAGCCGCTCCAGTCGCAGGAATGGTGGCTCCACGACGTCGGCGCCGACCAGGCGACGCCGCCGGGCCCGGGAGTCCCGCTCGCGATCGTCGACAGCGGCCTCGACGTGACGACGCCGGAGTTCGCGGGCCGGCCGGACGTGACGCTGCTCAACAACCAGTCGACGTTCGGGCCCGAGGAGTGGCACGGGACGGTGGTCGCCTCGGTCGCGGCCGCCCCCGTCAACGGCGTCGCCATCGTCGGCGTCTATCCGCAAGCGGCCCTGGAGATCTGGGACGCGAGCCCGGTCAGCAGCATCCTCAGCTTCAGCGCCGCGGTCGGGATCGAGACGGTTGCCGAGCACTGCCCGGCGGTGATCAGCCTCAGCTTCGGCAGCCGCAGTCCGAGCCAGCAGGTCGCGGACGCAGTGCTCTACGCCCAGCACCGCGGCTGTCTCGTCGTCGCCGCTGCGGGGAACGACGGCGACCACGGAAGCCCTCCGTCGTATCCGGCGGACCAGGAGCACGTCCTCACCGTCGCCGCGACCGACGAGAGCGACAAGCCGGCGGACTTCTCCACCGTCTCGCCGATGAACGACCTCGCCGCCCCGGGAGTGGACATCACCGGCGCGGTGCCGCTGACGGCGAACCCGAGCGGGTTCATGAGCCAGCTCGACGGGACGAGCTTCGCGGCACCGATCGTCGCCGCCGCGGCCGCCTGGATCTGGACCGTCCGGCCGACGCTCGACTGGACGCAACTCTACGAGCTGCTGCGCGTCACCGCGCGCGACGTCGGCGCTCCCGGCTTCGACCCGGAGACCGGCTTCGGGATCCTGGACATCCCGGCGGCCCTCGCGGCGCCCGCGCCCCCGCGCGACCCGCTCGAGCCGAACGACGACATCGACGAGGTGAAGCCCGGCGCGCTCTTCCAGGACGGGGAACCCGCGATCACGACGGCGGCGAAGCCGTCGATCCGGATCGCCGGCTCGCTCGACGCAAACGACGACACGCGCGACATCTACCGGATCTGGGTGCCGGCGAACCGGGTCGTGCGCGTGTCCGTCGCCGCCGCCGGCGCCGCCGCGGCGAGGATCTGGGGGCCGCAGACGACGAGCGTCGACGAGGGCCCGGCCGCGCGCCGGCGCGACCTGAAGGGCACGCAGATGCAGGGCGGCCTGCGCGGCGCCAACGCCTACGTCGAAGTGCTTCCGACCGGAAAGAGCGTGCGGACGAGCTACGTGCTGGCGGTCAAGGCCTCGCGATCCTGACGGAGGCGGTGCCGTCGAGGCCGCCCGGCCGGACGGCGGGCTTCGTCACGCGCACGACCGCACGCTCGGCCGAGAATCGCTCCAGCAGGTCGTCGGCGACAGCGGCGGCGAGCGCCTCCAGCAGGTCGTACGACCGTGCGTCGGACACCTCCCTGACGGCGCGCGCGACGGCGTCGTAGTCGACCGCGTCCTCGAGGCGGTCGGAGACGCCGCGGTCGCCGACGCCGAGCTCGACGTCGAAGACGAAGTCCTGTCCCCGCTCCTTCTCCCCGGGATGGACGCCGTGGCGGCCGAAGAGCCGCAACCCGTGCAGCTCGATCGTGATCACGGGCCTGCGACGACGGCGCGCGCGACGGTCAGCGCCTCGACGTGCTCGCGGACGTCGTGGACGCGGAGGATGGTCGCGCCGCGATCGTAGGCGGCGACGGCGGCGGCGACGCTCGCCGACAGCGGCCCTTCCGGCTGCCCGAGCAGCCTCGCGAGCGAGCTCTTGCGGGAGAAGCCGACGAGCACGGGGCGGCCGAGCGCGAGCAGGACGTCGAGGCGTCGCACGAGCTCGAAGTTGTGCTCGACCGTCTTCCCGAAGCCGATCCCGGGGTCGAGGCAGACCCGCTCCTCGGCGATCCCCTCCGAGACCGCGTACGCGAGCCGCTCCTCGAGGAACGCGGCCACCTCCGACGCGACGTCGTCGTAACGCGGGTCGTCCTGCATCGTCCGCGGCTCTCCGCGCATGTGCATGAGGCAGACGTACGCGCCCGCGTCCGCGCAGACGCCCGCGAGCTCGGGATCCGCGCGCAGCGCGGTCACGTCGTTGACCATCTCCGCGCCGAGCGCGAGCGCGCGCCGCGCCACCTCCGCCTTCGCGGTGTCGATCGAGACCGGCACCTCCCCGCCGAGCCGCTCGAGCACGGGCACGACGCGCCGCAGCTCCTCGTCGGCGGACACTCCGTCCGACCCCGGCCGCGTCGACTCGCCGCCGACGTCGACGATCGCCGCGCCCTCCTTCACCATCCGCCGCGCCGCGGCCGCGGCGACGTCCGCGTCGAGATGCACCCCGCCGTCGGAGAACGAGTCGGGCGTGACGTTGACGACGCCCATCACGGAAGGCCGCGGGAACCTGTCCTCGATCGGAATCACGCCGAGATGGTTGCATGAAGTCGGCACACCGCTGCAAGGAAACGCCGGTGACGCTCTCGAGGTGGAGCATCGTCCCCGAGGTAGCTCAACCGGCAGAGCGCCCGACTGTCACTCGGGAAGATGCCGCCCTTCATGGCATCCTCGGACCCGGGTGACAGTCGGGTTCAGCGGTTGAGTTGCCTGGAAGGCCCGCTCCGGCGGGCCTTCCGCCTTCCGCCGAGAGGACGCCGGCCCCAGGCCGATTCGCCTTCCCTAGAACCCTCCGCTCTGAGGGGTCGATGCGGCACGCTCGAATGCGTTGAGCATCTGCTCGACCGTCTCGTCGGCCACGGGTGCCTGCGGATGGGTGAGGAGCGGCAGTGCTGCGACCTGCGACCGGCTAAGCGACACACGAACCTCTCCCGCGGCGACAGACCCGACCGCGCCTGCTGGGAGCACCCGATGCCTCCGACGGAGAAACCCGGTCGTCACGACCAGATAGCTCTCGCCGGGCGCGTAGCTCGCCCACGAGACGCGCCCCGCATGCCCGTCGGTGGCAACCACCCGAAACCCTTTGACGGACTCATGACCGCCGAGCACACCAGCCTGAAAGGTGCGAGCGTCCACGACCCCAGGCTAACCCGCCGGCGCCCGCGCATCAGGTGACGGTAAGACTCGATGCACTGCCGGCGCTGTGCTCACCGGCCGCCAAGAGCCGGAGCTGACGCGAACGCGTTCGCGAGGGCCGGAGGACGCGGTCGCGCATGCTTCGGCACACGCGGCCGTGCAGCAGCGCGAATCGAGCGCGATGCCGCTCGTGGCCAGCCCGGCGAAAAGCGTCAGCTTTTCGCCGGATCAGGCGGGGGCTGCATCGTCGCGCCCGGGAGCGGGAACGGCCTCGGCCGCGGCTGGCGCTCGCGGCGCGGCTCCTCGGGCGGCGTCGTGGGCGCCGCCAGCGTCTCATCGGGGAAGACCGTCGCCTCGTCCTCGCCGGCGAGCAGGCGCTCGAACTGGTCGCGGTCGATCGTCTCCCGCTCGATGAGGATCAGCGAGATCTTGTGGAGGTCGTCCATGTGCTCGCGGAGCACCGACAGCGCGAGCTCGTGCGCCTCCTCGATCACGCGGCGGATCTCGTCGTCGATCTCGCGTGCGATCTCCTCGGAGTAGTCGGCCTGGGCACTGAAGTCGCGGCCGAGGAACGGCTGCTCGTTGCTGTGGCCGAGCACGCGCGGGCCGAGCTTCTCGCTCATGCCGAACCTCATGATCATCGCCTTCGAGGTCTGGGTGACCTTCTCGAGGTCGTTCGCGGCGCCGGTCGTCACCTCGTGGAAGACGATCTCCTCCGCGGCGCGCCCGCCGAGCGTCATCGCCATCTGGTGCATGAGGGCGCTCCGCGTCGTCAGGTAGCGGTCCTCCGTCGGCAGCGAGATCGTCAGGCCGAGCGCCTGGCCGCGCGAGACGATCGTGATCTTGTGCACCGGGTCGGTGTGCTCGAGGAAGTGGCCGACGAGCGCGTGGCCCATCTCGTGGTACGCGGTGATCTTGCGCTCGTGCTCGGAGAGCAGCCGCGCCTTCTTCTCCGGGCCGGCGATCACGCGCATGATCCCCTCCTCGAGCTCCTCCTGCTCGATGATCTTCTTGCCGCGGCGCGCGGCGAGCAGCGCGGCCTCGTTGACGAGGTTGGCGAGGTCGGCGCCGGTGAAGCCCGGCGTGCCGGAGGCGAGCGTGTCGAGGTCGATCTCCGGCGCGAGCGGCTTGCCCTTCGTGTGCACCTCGAGGATCCTGCGGCGGCCGAGCCGGTCGGGCCGGTCGACGACGATCTGGCGGTCGAAGCGGCCCGGGCGCAGCAGCGCCGGGTCGAGGATGTCGGGCCGGTTCGTGGCGGCGATGAGGATGATGTTGTCCTTCATCTCGAAGCCGTCCATCTCGACGAGCAGCTGGTTCAGCGTCTGCTCGCGCTCGTCGTGGCCGCCGCCCAGGCCGGCGCCGCGGTGGCGGCCGACGGCGTCGATCTCGTCCATGAAGACGATGCA
>DATKNT010000083.1:0-31597 GCA_035541175.1 Gaiellaceae bacterium | reverse complement strand
CCGGCCCGCGCAGGCGCAGCGAGCGGACGGCTGCGATCGCGAGCAGGCCGAGGAGCGCGACGAGCAGGACGACCGTCACCTCCCCGAGCTGGTTCAGCGCCGCGGCGGGGTCGTACGAGTGGACGCCCGCGTCGACGAGGGCGCGCCGCCAGCCGCTGAACGGGATGCCGAGCGCGTGGCTCCCGTGCGTGAACCAGGCGCCGAGCGTCGCGCGCTCGTAGATCCACCAGGCGGCGACGGGGACGAGCGTCGCGAGGATCGGGACGACGTCGCCGAGCCGCCGGCCGCGTCGCACGAGCTCCCAGCCGGCGAGCGCGAGCGGGACGAGCACGAACTCCTCCTTCGACAGCGGCAGGAGCACCAGGCACGTGTAGAGCAGGGCCTGCCGGTCGCGCACGTAGCCGTAGAGCGCGCCGAGGAGCAGCGCGGTGCACAGCGGCTCGGTCAGGTCGTGCGCGGCTGCGTACAGGAGCCCCGGGTTCAGCGCGACGAACAGCGCCTCCATCCCGGAGCGGCCGCGCGCGAGGCCGAGCGCGGCGGCCGCGGCGGCGGCCGCGCCGATCGTCAGGAGCCCGAGCACGGCGAGCGCGGCGGCTGCGGCCCTCGCCTGCCCGGCGGAGGCGAGCCAGCCGAGCCAGCCGAGCAGCGGGTGACCGTAGCGGTACGGCGCCGTGTCGAACTCCGCGTGCGCGCGCCCGCGGGCGAGCGGGTCGATCGCGATTCCCCAGTAGAACTGCCCGTCGTACGCGCCCTGCGACACGAGCCGGAACCCGGGGTCGACCTGCTTCGCCGTCGCGGCCAGGGCGCTGCCCGTCCCGACGCGCGGCAGCACGGTGAGGCTCCAGCCGGCGGGACGAAGCGACGGCAGCATCGCGATCGCGGCGAGGACCGCGGCGAGCAGGCCGTAGGCCAGCGGCACGGGCACGCGAACGGATGGCGGGCGGGGCACGGAGGACGAGATGGTAGAACGGCGGGGCCGTGACCGCGGCCGCACCCGAGCTCACCGTCGTCATGCCCGTCTACAACGAGCGGGAGACGGTCGAGCGCGCGATCGACTCGGTGCTCGAGGCGAACGTCGCCGACGCGCTCGAGCTGTTGGTCGTCGACGACGGCTCGAGCGACGGGACCCGCGAGCTGCTGCGCGGACGCACGTGGCCGGACGCCGTTCGCGTCCTCTACCACGACCGCAACCGGGGCAAGGGAGCCGCCATCCGGACCGCGCTCGGCGAGGCGCGGGGGCGCTACACGGCGATCATGGACGCGGATCTCGAGTACGACCCGCGCGACTTGCACCTCCTGTTCGAGCCGCTGCGCAGCGGCGACTCGAGGGCGGTCTACGGGACGCGCGCCTTCCGGTCGCACTCGGCCTTCAGCTTCTGGTACGTCGTCGGCAACCGCGCCGTCACCTTCGTCGCGAACCTCGTCTACAACGCCTGGATCTCCGACCTGATGACGGGACAGAAGGCGATCGAGACGGAGCTCTTCCGGACGCTCGACCTGCGCGAGCGCGGGTTCGCGATCGAGGCCGAGATCACCGCGCGGCTGCTCGGCGCCGGCGTGCGGATCTACGAGGTCCCCGTCGGCTACCGGGCGCGGACGCGCGAGGAGGGGAAGAAGCTGACGGCCCTCGACGGTCTCCGGGTCGTCTGGACGCTCCTGCGCTGTCGCGTGACATGAACCGCGCCGCCGACGTCCAGGGGCTGCGTCGGCCGGCCGGGGAGGCCCGCCGTCACCATATGCCACAATATGTCTCGTGGCGAGGCGGCAGACCCTGATCCAGATCGACGACGGGCGGCTCGCCGCCCTCGACGAGCGCGCCGCCGCGTCCGGCAGATCGCGCTCGGACCTGATCCGCGAATCGGTCGACCTCCTGCTCGGCACCGGCGAGGCGGCCGCCGTCGACGCCGCGATCGTCGCGGGCTACGAGCGATGCCCGCCGGCCGAGGCCGATCCGTATGTCCTGCAAGGGGCGCTGGCCGCCATCAAGGCAGAGCCGTGGTGAACCGTGGAGAGGTCTGGTGGGTCGAGCATCCGGAGGCCGGCCGGCGCCCCTTTCTCGTCCTCACCCGGCAGGCGGCGATTCCCGTCCTCCACTCGGTGCTGGCGGTCCCGGCGACGCGAACGATTCGTGCGATCCCGACCGAAGTCGTGCTCGACGGCACGGACGGGATGCCCGAGGAGTGCGCGCTCTCGCTCGACAACGTCACCGTGCTCCCGCAGGCGCTCTTCCGCGAGCGGATCGCACGGCTCTCGGTCGACCGGATGAGCGAGGTCTGCCGCGCGCTCTCGCTCGCGACGGGTTGCGCCTGAGGCCGTGAACCGTGCCGCTGACGTCGCGATCGCGGGATCCGCGCTCGTCGTCGCGAGCCCGCTGCTCGGGATCGCAGCGCTCGCGATCAAGCTCGAGGACCGCGGGCCCGTGCTCTACCGGCAGAGGCGCGTCGGCAGGGACGGCGTCGACTTCGAGCTGCTGAAGCTCCGGACGATGATCGTCGGCGCCGAGAAGGTCGGCGCCGGCTTCGCGGTGAACGAGGGCGATCCGCGCATCACCCGCGTCGGCCGCGTCCTGCGCAAGCTCTCGCTCGACGAGCTGCCGCAGCTCTGGAACGTCGTCCGCGGCGAGATGAGCGTCGTCGGGCCGCGGCCGACGCTGCGCTACCAGGTCGAGCGGTACACGCCGCGCCAGCGGCGGCGGCTCGAGGTGAAGCCGGGGATCACCGGCTGGGCGCAGGTGAACGGCCGCGCCGCGCTCCCGTGGGACGAGCGGATCGAGCTCGACCTCTGGTACGTCGAGCACCGCTCGCCCCGGCTCGACCTGAAGATCCTCGCGAAGACGCCGCTCGCGCTCTTCGGCGGCACCTACAAGGGCGCATCGGGTGGCTGGAAAGCTGATTCTTGAGAAGGCGACGCCCGAGCGCGTCGCGGTCGGGTTCGCGGTCCTCGCGGGCCTGATCGTCCTCTGGAACGCCGCCTCCTATCCGGCCGGCGCCGGCTACGACGCGCCGTCGCACCGCGAGTACGCGGACTTCCTGATCCAGCACCACCGCCTGCCGCATCGCAACGAGACGCCGGAGTACTACTCGCCGCCGCTCTACTACGCGATCGCCGGCGCGGTCACGTGGCTCGGCCGCCAGGCGGGGCTCGCCGAGCCGCACAAGCTCGGGCAGCTGCTGAACGTGCCGATGGTCGTCGGGACCGTCCTGCTCGTGATCGCGCTGGCGCGGCTGCTCTGGCCCGAGCGGCGGTGGCTCCAGCCGGCCGCCGCGGGGTTCGTCGCGCTGTCGCCCGTGCTGACGCGCACCGCCTCGATGTTCAACCCGGAGCCGACCGACCTGTTCGTCGCCACGCTCTGCCTCTATCTCGCCGCGCGGATGCTCGTGCGCCGGAGCTACGGCTGGAAGCCCGCGCTCGGGCTCGGCGTCGCGCTCGGCGCCGGGCAGATGATCCGGCAGTTCGCGCTGTGGACGCTCGCCGTCGTCGTGCTCGCGTGGCTCGTCGCGATCTGGGTGCGGCGGGAGGAGCGGCGGCAACTCGTCCGCGCGCTCGCGGTCTCGCTCGCCGCCGTCGTCGTCATCGCCGGGCCGTGGTACGGCTACCGCGCGGCGAACTACGGCAATGCGATCTTCGACCGGCCGCACTCGTCGAAGCCGCTGTGGGAGCGGCGACCCGCGCGGTTCTACTTCGACCTCGCGCCGCGGACGGTGTTCACGAAGCCGTACCGCCCGCACCTCGCCAACCTCGCGTGGCCGGAGACGTACGTCGACACCTGGGGCGACTGGTACGGCGTGTTCGCGTGGTCGCGCGAGCAGCACGCGAAGCCGTCGCCTGCGCAGAACGCGTGGCTCGTCGCGCAGAACGTGATCGGGCTCGTGCCGACGGCGCTCGCGCTCGGCGGCTGGCTCGTCCTGCTCGTGCTCGCGCTGCGCCGGCGCGATCCGCCGCGGCTGCTCGTCGCGCTCCTGCCGCTGGCGGGGCTCGCCGGCTACCTCTACTTCACCGTCAGCTACCCGACGCCCGACGGCGACGTGCTGAAGCCGACGTACATGCTCACGACGCTCGGCGCCTGGGCGCTCTGCTTCGGCTGGGCGGCGACGAAGCTCGGCGAGCGGCGGCCGCGCCTCGTCGCCGGCGTCCTCGTCGCGCTCGCCGTGCTCGACCTGCCCTTCGTGATCTACAAGGGCGCCGTCGGCTTCTAGGGACGGGGCACTAGCAGCCGCGCTGCACGGTGAGCTGCACGGCGAGCTTGCCCGTCTCGCTCGCCCATTCCTCCGGAAGCTGCCACCACGGCCAGCTCGACCCGACGACCCAGAGCCTGTCGTGGTAGCAGCGCTCGAACAGCATCCGCGCGCGCGTCACGTGGAAGGTCGACGTGACGACGACGACCCGCTTCCACCCGTGCGCGCGCGCCAGCCGCGCGACTGCCCTCGCCTCGCCCTGCGTGCTGAACGGCTGCGGCTGGAAGCAGACGACCTTCACGCCGGGCGCGGGCCTCGTCCGCCCGGCGCAGAGCGCCCGCGCCTTCGGCCACTTGCCGCGGTTCGGGCTCGAGATGACGAGCGTCCGCGCGACGCCCTCCCGGACGAGTTTCAGGGCCGGGTCGAGCCGCCGGTCGAGGCCGCCGGAGAGGACGACGACGGCGTCCGCGTGCGCCGGCGACGAGTCGGCCCGGGGCCAGACGAACAGGAAGGCGCAGGCGACGAGCCACAGCACGACGAGCGCCGCGATCACGAGGAGGATCCGCCGGATCACCGGCCCGAGTCAATCAGAGCCGGGTACCCTCTCCGCGCGGTGAGACGTCCATTGTCATCCCCGAGACGCGCGCGCGTTCCTCGGGCGTCGTCAGGCGGCGGCGGCGCCGGGCTTTGCCCGGCGGGAGCCGACGCCGGCGAGGGGCGCGCGTGAACGGCGTCTTGTTCACATGTGCCGGCCAGCGGGTCGACATCGTCACCGCGTTCAAGCGCGCGGGCGCGCGGACGCTCGCGACCGACGTGAACCCGCTCGCACCCGCGCTCTACCACGCGGACGAGCACGCCTTCGTCCCGCGCGTGGACGACCCGGGCTACGTCGGCGCGCTCCGCGGGCTCGTCGATCTGCACGACGTCTCGCTGATCGTGCCGCTGACCGACCTCGACCACGGCGTGCTCGCGCGGGCGCGCGGCGAGCTCGGCGCGCTCGTGCTCCTGCCGGCGCCGGAGATCGTCGACGCGCTCGCCGACAAGTGGCTCGCGCACCTTCTGTTCGTCGAGCGCGGGATCGGCTCGCCGCCGACGTGGCTCCCCGACGCGGTGCCGGACGACCTCGAGTTCCCCGTGCTCGTGAAGGCGCGGCACGGCTTCGGCTCGCGCGGGATCTACCGCTGCGCCGACCGCGCCGAGCTCGACTTCTTCCTGCGGTACACCGACAAGGAGTCGATGGTGCAGTCGGCGTGCCGGGGCGAGGAGTTCTCGATCGACGTCTTCTGCGACCTCGAGAGCCGCTGCCTGAACGCGGTGCCGCGGACGATGATCGAGTCGAAGGGCGGCGAGTCGATCAAGGGGCGGACGATCCGCGACGCGGAGCTGATCGAGCTGGGCCGCTTCGTCTCGGAGACGCTCGACCTCGTCGGGCCTGCCAACGTCCAGTGCTTCCGGGAGCCCGACGGCTCGCTCCGGGTGACGGACATCAACCCGCGCTTCGGCGGCGCCTTCCCGCTGCCGACGGCGGCCGGCAGCCTCTACCCGGAGCTCGCGCTCGCGCTCGCCGCCGGCGAGCGGCCGGAGCCGCGGCTCGGCGAGTTCCGCGAGGGGCTCGTGATGACCCGCTTCTTCAGTGAGCTGGTGCTGTCGGCCGGACCGGACGGTACCTTGGAGCCGTTCGCCGAGGAACTCCCCGAGCCGGTAGCACCCGACGGCGTCGAGCCGTAGCCTCCGCGCTTCGCGCGGCGGCCGGCCTCGCGCTGCTCGGCCTCCTCGCCGGCTGCGGGGGGAGCCGGCACGCGGCGGCTCCGCCCGCGACGACCGCCGCGGTGCGCAAGCCGCCGGCGCCGTCCGCGCCGCCGCCGGTCGCCCACAAGCGCGCGCTCCTCGTGATCACCGTCATCGACGGCGACCGGTGGACGCGCCTGCCCGGCGCCTCGGTCCGGCTGTGGGGGCGCAGCGGTCGCACCGACCGGCACGGCGCCGTCGAGATCCGCGTCCCCTGGCGGCGCGCGCTGCCGGTGAGCGTGAGCGTCGACGGCTACGGGCCGCGCACCGTCTGGGCCGACTTCCGCACGCACCGGAAGGTGACCGTGCGCCTCTACCGGCCCGAGCTGCAGTGGCCGCTGTACGGCGCGAACGGCACGCGGACGCAGAGCCAGTCCTTCATCCGGCTGCGCCCGCCCTTCCACGTCGTCTGGGCGGTGCCGCTCGGCGGGCTGATCGAGTTCCCGGCCGTCGTGTCCGACGGCGTCGCGTACATCGGCAACTACAACGCCACCGTCCGCGCCATCTCGATGCTGAAGGGGACGGTGCTCTGGACCCACTCGACGCCGGCCGGGAAGATGGCGTCGTCGCCCGCCGTCGTCGGCCGCGAGCTCGTCTACCACGGGATGGACGGCGAGGTCTTCGTGCTCGACCGCGCGACGGGCCGGCTGCTCTGGCAGTTCGGCGCCGGCTCGCCGATCGAGTCGTCGCCGCTCGTCGTCGGCGGCATCGACTACTTCGGCACCTGGAACGGGCGGATGGACGCGCTCGACCTGCGGACGCACCGGCTGCGCTGGAGCCGGGGGCTCGGCGCGAAGATCACCTCGAGCGCGGCCATCGCCGGCGGCACGCTCTACATCGGCGACTACGCGGGGCGGCTCTGGGCGCTGTCGCCGCGCACCGGCGCGACGCGCTGGGTCGGGCACGTGAACGGCCGGATCTACGGCACGCCGGCGGTCGCCGCCGGGCGGGTGTTCGCGCCCTCGTCGGACGGCCGCTCGCTCACGGCGTTCACGACGGGCGGCCGGACGCTCTGGCGGTTCTCGCCGGGCGCGTACGTCTACTCGTCGCCGGCGGTATGGGGAGGCCGCGTCTTCGTCGGCTCGTACAACGGCGTCTTCTACGCGCTCTCCGCGGCGAGCGGGAGGGTGCTCTGGGAGATCGGCACGGGCGGCGCCATCTCCGGCGCGGCCGCCGTCGTCGACGGCGTCGCCTACGCGGGGAGCTTCGCGCACCGGATCGTCGGCGTCGACGCGCTCACCGGCCGTGTCCTCGTCCGCTTCCCGCACGGCCAGTACGTGCCCGTCTCCGGCGACGGGATGCAGCTGCTCTTCCACGGGTACTCGACGCTGTTCGCGGTGCAGCCGCTCGTCGGGCACCATGAGCAGCCAGTGACGCGCGTCACCGCGATCCACCCGCGACCCCTGCGGCACCGGGAGAAGTGACCCGGGGACGGCGCCTCGCCGGCGCCGCCGCCGTCGCGCTCGCGCTCCTCCCGCCGGCCGCCGCGTCCGCGTCGGTCGCACGGGACGCGCACCGGGCGCGGCTCGGCATCGCGCACGGGCTGGAGCAGCACTGGCTCGAACCGCCGGACGCGGCGCGCTACCGGCGCGACGTGACCGTCGCGCTGCGGGACGTCTCGCGGCTCCCGAAGCTGCGCGGCCGGCTCGTCGCCGCGCAGCTCGCGCAGGTCGCGACGCTCCCGGACTCGTACACGTCGCCGCGCGCGCTCGCCCTGTTCTCCCAGCTCGAGGAGAACCTCGCCTACCTCGAGACGCACCGCATCCCCGAGGCGAAGACCGACGTGACCGGCGACGACGGGGTCGTCTACCGCTTCTTCGACGGGCAGGGGCTCGAGTTCCATCCGCTCGCGAGCTTCTCGGCGCTGAACGCGCTCGCGTCGGCGCAGGACGCGGACGGGACGCGGGCGCTCGCGGACGCCCTCGTCGCGCGTGCGATCCCGCGCGGGCGCGGCGCCGTCTGGGAGTACGCGTTCCCGTTCGGGAGCGGCCGGCCGCCGTGGACCTCCGGCATGGCGCAGGCGGTCGCGGCGCAGGCGCTCGCGCGCGCGAGCTCGCTGCTCGGCGAGCCCGCGCTGCTGCGGGAGGCGGCGCGCGCGTTCGAGGCGATCCGCGGGACGCTCGTCCTGCCGCTCGGCCCAGGCCCGTGGATCCGGCTCTACGGCTTCAACCGCGAGATCGTCCTCAACGCGCAGCTGCAGGCCATCGTCTCGCTCGGGGAGTACGCGCGTGCCGCGGACGATCCGAACGCGAGCGCGCTCGCGGCGCAGCTCGCGGCGAGCGCGCAGGCGCTCCTGCCACGGTTCGACACCGGCGACTGGTCGCTCTACGAGCTCGGCGGCACGGAGGCGTCGCGCGACTACGAGACGCTCGTCACGTCGCTGCTCGCGAAGCTCGCCGCGCAGACCGGCGACCCGTTCTGGGTCGGCGCCGCGCAGCGGTTCCACGACTACCTGTACGCACCCGCGCAGGTGGTCGAAGGGACGCCGCCGCCGACCGCGTACCCGCAGCCGCTCGACGGTTGGCTCGACACGGTGGCGATCCCGATCACGCTCTCGAAGCGCGCCTCGGTGACGTTCGCCGTCGCCGGGAAGGTGCTGACCTACCGGCTCGGCGCGGGCGCGCACGTCCTGACGTGGACGCCGGACGCGACCGTCCGCCCGGGGACGTACGTGCCGCAGGTCGCGACGCTCGACCGTGCGGGCAACCGCGCGACGTTCAGGCTCGCGCCCGTCGTCGTCGCGTGGGACACGGCGCCGCCGCAGCTCACCGCCGGGCTCGACGGGACGAACGCGTCGTGGCAGTGGAGCGACCCCGGCACGCCCTGGGTCGAGCTCCGGGTGCAGCTGACCGACCCGGCGGGAGTCGCCGCCCCGCAGACGGTCGACCTCGGCCGCCAGCCGAACGCCGGGACGCCGACGACCGGCGGGACGGCGCTCGCGGTGCCGCCGGGGACGTGGCAGGCGGACCTCGCCGCGACGAACTCGGCGGGGCAGACGGCGACGGTTCCGCTCGGGACGGTCACGTCGCCCGGCTAACCTCGGCCGGATGCGGCGCCGCCTCCCGACCATCCTCGTCGTCCTCCTCGTGCTCGCGGTCGGCGTCGTCGTGGCGTACGTGGTCGCTCGGCGGCACGAGGGCCGGAACATCCGCGGCTCCTCGACGGTCGAGTTCGTGACGACCGCGGCGCCGACGGTGACGAGGACGCCGCTCCGGGTGCCGTGGCCGATGTTCGGGCTCGTGACGACGCGCACCCGCTCGGTCGCGCTGCCGCTGCGGCCGCCGTTCCGCACGGTCTGGACGTACCACGCGGGCAGCCTCGTCGAGTTCCCGCCGTCGGTCGGCTACGGACGCATGTACGTCTCGACGAACTCGGGGAAGTTCGCGGCGGTGAACGTGAGGACCGGTCGGACGGCGTGGAAGTACTACGCGCGCCGCTGCGTCGCCGCGTCTCCCGCGATCGGCCCGGTGCAGCACGGCTCGGCCTACGCCGTCTTCCTCAACCGGCCGCCGTGCAACGCGCAGACGGGCGGGCACGGGACGAACGGCGAGGTGATCGACTTCGGCGTCGGCTTCGGGAACATCCGCTGGACGAGGATCATCGGCCCGTCGGAGACCTCGCCGCTGCTCGTCGGCACGCGGCTCTACGTCGGCGACTGGGACGGCTGGATCTGGGCGCTCGACGCGCGCCACGGCAAGACCGTGTGGCGCTACAAGACGGGCGGCGCGGTCAAGGGCGGCGTCGCGACGGCGGGCGGCCGCCTCTACGTCGGCTCGTACGACGGTCACGTCTACTGCCTCTCGACCGGCGGCAAGCTGATCTGGAAGTCGGCCGCGGAGTCGCGGCTCTACGGCGGCTCGCAGTTCTACTCGACCCCGGCGCTCGCGTACGGCCGCGTCTACATCGGCTCGACCGACGGGAAGGTCTACTCGTACGGTGCGACCTCCGGGAAGCTGCGCTGGTCGCACGGCACCGGCGGCTACGTCTACGGCTCGCCCGCGGTGTGGAACGACCGCGTGTTCGCCGGCTCCTTCAGCGGCCGCTTCTTCGCGTTCGACGCGGCCACCGGCGACGTCAAGTGGAGCTACAAGGGGAACGGGCCGATCGCCGGCTCACCGACCGTCGTCGACGGCATCGTCTATTTCTCGACGCTGAAGCGGATGACGTACGCGCTCGACGCGGCCACGGGCAAGCTTGTCTGGACGTATCCCGACGGCAAGTACTCGCCCGTCGTCGCCGTGCCGGGCCGGCTGCTGCTCGTCGGCTACGGCCAGGTCTATGGGATGGTCCCCCGCTGATGCGCTACGTCGTGACAGGCGCCGCGGGGTTCATCGGCTCGCAGCTCGGCGACGCGCTCGCCGCCGCGGGCCACGAGGTCGTCGGCGTCGACAGCTTCACCGACTACTACGACCCGGCCGAGAAGGAGGAGAACGCGGCCGCGCTCGACGTCTCGCGCGCCGACCTGGCGGAGACGGCGCTCGACCTCGACGGCGTCGACGGCGTCTTCCACCTCGCCGCGCAGGCGGGGGTGCGCAGCTTCGGCGACGTGTTCCCGCTCTACGTGCGTCGCAACGTCCTCGCGACGCAGCGCGTGGTCGAGGCGGCGGCGGCCGCGAAGGTGCGCGTCGTGCTCGCGTCCTCGTCGTCGGTGTACGGCGAGGCGGAGGCGTACCCGACGCCGGAGGACTCGGTGCCGCGGCCGATCTCGCCGTACGGGATCACGAAGCTCGCGTGCGAGCACCTCGCGCGCGCGTACGCCCTCGGCTTCGGCCTCGACGCGGTCGTCCTCCGCTACTTCACCGTCTACGGGCCGCGGCAGCGCCCCGACATGTTCTTCCGCCGCGTCTGCGAGGCGCTGCTCGCCGGGACGACGTTCGAGATCTACGGGAGCGGCGAGCAGTCGCGGAGCTTCACGTACGTCGGCGACGCGGTCGAGGCGACGATCGCGGCGATGGAGCGCGCTCCGGCCGGCGCGGTCTACAACGTCGGCGGCGGCGAGGAGGCGTCGATGCTCGAGGCGATCGCGCTGCTCGAGCGGATTGCCGGGCGGAGCCTCGAGACGCGGCGGCTCGACGCGGCGCGCGGCGACGTCGCGCGGACGAAGGCGGACGTCTCGCGCATCCGCGACGCGCTCGGGTGGTCGCCGCGCACGTCGCTCGAGGACGGTTTGACCGCGATGTGGTCGTGGGCCTCCGGTAGAGTCGCCGCGGATGAGGCGTAGACTCGGCGGAGCCGACCCAGGAGCGAAGGCGGCGGCTTGGCCGGCGCCGGAGCGGGAATGACGCCCCAGGAGCGAAGCGGGCAGGCGTCGGGCACCTTCGATCCGGAAGCGGAGCAGGAGATCGACTTCTCCCGCGCCTGGCGCACGCTTGCGTCCAGGTGGTGGCTGCTCGCGGGCGGCTTCGTCCTCGGCGCGCTCGTCGGCTACGCCTTCTCATTCGGCAGCGGCAACGTCTACAAGGCGACGGCGACGATCTACCTCGGCCAGCCGTACTCCGCGAGCGGGAACATCGCGCTGCAGACGCTCCAGACGAATCCGAGCACGGTGAAGGCGGTCGCGACCTCGAGCGCCGTCGTCGACCAGGCCGCGCTTCTCTGCCACGCGAAGGCGAGCGCGATCCGCGGCGGCATCTCGTCGCAGCCGATCTCGGGGAACCTGTCGAAGAACGGGCAGAACCCGCTCGTCTCGCTGACGGTGCAGACGTCGAAACGGAGGGTCGCGGCCTGCGCCGCGAACGCGCTCGCCGCCGAGGTGATCAACCGCATCTCCGGCTTCACGAACCTGAAGATCCTGCACCTCAGCCAGCAGGTCAGCGCGGACGAGAGGGCGATCAACTCCCTGAAGGCCGGGATCGCCAGCCCCAACGTCTCGACGACCGACAAGCTGATCCTCCAGACGCAGCTGAGCTCGCGCCAGCAGGACCTGAGCAGCGCGTCGCAGCTCCTGATCCAGGCGCAGCAGGTCGAGGCGCCGAAGGTGCTGACGCCCGCGGCGGCGCAGCTCGTGACCGCGCGCAGCCGCCGCAACTCCGTCGTCGTCGGCGCGCTGATCGGCCTGCTGATCGGCGTGCTCGCGGCGCTCGCCTGGGACCGCGTCGGCGCCCGCGGCCCGCGCGAGCCCGACGCAGCGTAGGCTCCTCGCGATGCTGGAGGGAACGCAGGTCGCCGTCGTCGTGCCCGCGCACGACGAGGAGGAGCTGATCGGGCCGACGATCGCCGGCATCCCCGCGTTCGTCGACCGCATCTACGTCGTCGACGACGCGTCACGCGACGCCACCGCCGAGCGCGCGCGGGCGACCGGGGACGCGCGCGTCGTCGTGCTCGCGCACGAGCGCAATCGCGGCGTCGGCGCTGCGATCGTCACGGGCTACGAGCGTGCGGTCGAGGACGGCGCCGGCGTCGTCGCGGTGATGGCCGGCGACAACCAGATGGACCCGGCCGACCTCGAGACGCTCGTCCGCCCCGTCGCGCGCGGCGAGGTCGACTACGCGAAGGCGAACCGGCTCTTCACCGGCCAGGCGTGGGAGCAGATCCCGCACACGCGCTACCTCGGCAACGCGGTGCTGTCGATGCTGACGAAGATCGCGTCCGGCTACTGGCACGTCGCCGACTCGCAGTCCGGCTACACGGCGATCTCCGGCGCGATGGTGCGGCAGCTCGACCTCGACCGCGTCTACACCGGCTACGGCTTCCCGAACGATCTGCTCGTCCACCTGAACGTCTGGAACGCCCGCGTGCGCGACTTCCCCTCGCGGCCGGTGTACGGCGTCGGCGAGCGCTCCGGGATCCGCTACCACAAGGTCGTGCCGCGCATCTCGTGGCTGCTGCTGAAGGGATTCTTCTGGCGGCTGCGGGAGAAGTACGTGATCCGCGACTTCCATCCGCTCGTGTTCTTCTACGCGTTCGGCCTCGTCGGGCTCGTCACCGGCCTGGTGCTCGGCTTCGTCGAGCTCGGCTACCGGCTCGCCGGCAACGCGGTGAGCGTCGGCACCGTCGTGCTGATCGCGCTGTTGCTCATCTCCGGCTTCCAGTTCACGCTGTTCGCGATGTGGTTCGACATGGAGTCGAACAAGGATCTGCGGTGAGGCGCGGCGCGGCCGCCGCGGCGCTCTGCGCCCTCGTGCTCGCGGCCGCCGGCTGCGGCGGCGGCGCGGCGGCGCCGAGCGAGAGTCCCGGTACGTTCATCGCGCGGATCCTCGGCGAGGAGCTGCAGGGGCAGTGGGCGCGGCAGTGGACGGAGCTCAACCCCGGTCACCAGCGGCTCATCACGCGGCGGCAGTACGTCGCCTGCTCGCGCAGGATCGGCACGAACATCGGCACCGGGAAGGAGATCTTCCGCGTGCTCGCAGTCGAGGATCAGGCGATCGACGTTCGGGGCGTCGCGGAACGCACGTCGAAGCTCGTGACGATCGCCGTCCGCCAGCCCGGGCGGTCACGGAGGCTCACGTACCGCCTGCACGCGGTCGCTCACGGCGGCCGGTGGACGTGGATCCTCGGCGAGCGGTTCCTCGACGCGATCGCGCGCGGCCGCTGCCTCGACGGATCGCCGCTCGTCTCGAGTTCGTAGTGCCTGAAGAGGCGCCAATGCCGTCTCCTCCGCTGCGCGGGTACCGCTACGAGCCGCTCGTGCTGCTGCTCGTCGCGCTCGCCTCGCTCGCCGTCGTCAACCTCACCGGGCCGCAGGACCGCACGCGCTACGAGCTGACGCGCCACGTCGTCCTCTACGACACGCTCACGGTCGAGCCCGGGCTGTTCGACCGCGCCGTCTACGGCGGCCGCTCGTACTCCGACAAGGCGCCGGGGATGTCGTTCGCGGCGATCCCCGTGTACGAGGTCGAGCGCCTGCTCGGCGTCGCGAAGGCGCCCGGCGGCTGGCAGTCGGAGGGCGACCTCTCGCTGTGGGGGATCCGCATCGCGACGAGCGGGCTGTTCTTCCTGCTCGCGACCTTCCTCGTCGGCCGAACCGCCGAGGCGCTCGTCCCGCGAACGGGCGCGGTGACGGCCGCCGTCTTCGGGACGGCGACGATCGCGGCGCCGCTCGCGCCGACGCTGTTCGAGCACGACGCCGCGGGCTTCTGGGCCTTCCTCGGCTTCGTCCTCGCGTGGCGGCAGCGCCGCCCGGCGATGCTCGCGGCGGCCGGCCTCGCCGCGGGGATCGCCGTCCTCTTCGAGTACTCGACGGCGCTGATCGCGCTCGCGGTCGTCGTCTACGTCGCGGTGCGGGAGCGCTCGCGCGTCGGCTGGTTCCTGCTCGGCGGCGTGCCGGCGGCGCTCGCGCTCGGCGCGTACGACCGCGCCGCGTTCGGCTCGCCGTTCCACCTCTCGTACCGCTACGTCGCGAACCGGTACGCGGAGGCGCAGCGGCACGGCTTCTTCGGGATCGGGCTGCCGACGCTGCACGGGCTCGCCGACGTGCTCGTCGTCGACCGCGGGCTGCTCGTGCTCTCGCCGGTGCTCGCCGCCGCCGCCGCGGGTCTCGTGCTCATGGGCCGGCGCGGCTACCGAGGCGAGGCGCTGCTCGCAGGCGCCGTCACCGTCGTCTTCATCGCCTCGGACGCGGGGTACTTCCTGCCGTACGGAGGCCAGACGCCGGGGCCGCGCTTCGTCGCGGCCGCGCTGCCGTTCCTCTGCCTCGGACTGCCGTTCGCGCTCGAGCGGTTCCGGCGGGCCGTGCTCGCGCTCGCCGCGGCCTCGATCGTGCTGACGACGGGGAACGCCGTGACCTGGGGCGTGCGGAAGGAGGGCGACCGGTGGTACCCGGGTCACGGCTTCAGCGACCTGTCGAAGACGGTGTGGGTCTGGCTCGGCGTCAACCGCATCGCCGGCGCGGGGATCGTGCTCCTGTGCGCGCTCGGCGCGCTCGCGGTCGCCTGGTGGGGCTCGCGTGAGCCCGCCGTGGCGGATGCGACCATGCCGGCATGACGGGACGCCGGTACGCGACCGTCGCCGCGCTCGCCGGCGCCGTGCTCTTCGTGGTCTGCTCGCTCGCGGCCCAGGGCGGTCCGCTCGCCAAGGGCTCCTTCGGCGACGTCTACGAGTACCACCTCTACCAGCAGCACATGAGCAACGGCCTCTGGCCGTACCGCGACTTCTTCGACGAGTATCCGCCGCTCGCCCAGCCGCTCTTCTACGTCGTCGGGCTGTTCCCCGGGAGCTACGCGCACGCGTGGCGGTGGACGATGGTCGTCCTCGGCGCCGGCTCGCTCGTCCTCCTCGTCGCGACGCTGGCGTCGATCGGCGCGTCGCGGCGCCGCATCGCCGTCGCCGCGGCCACGGTCGGCGTGACGCCGCTGCTCCTCGGCCAGTCGATCTTCGACGAGTTCGACTTCTGGCCGGCGTTTCTCGCGGCCGCGGCGCTGCTCGCATTCGTGCGCCGCCGCGAGGCGGTCGCGTACGTCCTCCTGGCGCTGGCGGTCTCGGCGAAGACGTACCCGATCGTCTTCCTGGTGCCCGCGCTGATGGCGACGTGGGAGCGGGGCGGGCGCGAGCTCGTGAAGCGCGGCGTCGCGTGGTTCCTCGGCGCGCTCGTCCTCGTCCATCTGCCGTTCGCGATCGCGGGGCCGGGCGGGCTCCGCTTCAGCTACTGGGTGCAGGCGAAGCGCGGGCTCGAGGTCGAGAGCCTTGCTGCAGGAGCGCTGCTCGTCCTCAACCGGCTCGGCCTCTACCACGTCCATTTGCGTTCCGCGCCGCCGGGCCAGACCGAGGTCGCGGGCGGCCTCGCCCAGGCGCTCGCGGCCGTCACGACGCTCGTGTCGCTCGCCGCGCTCGTGCTCGTCTACGTCCTCTACTGGCGCCGGCGGCGCGAGCCGATGGTGCTCGCCTGGGCCGCCTCGGTCGTCGGCTTCGTCGCGTTCGCGAAGAGCTTCTCGCCGCAGTACGTCGACTGGCTGATCCCGCTCGTCCCCGCAGCGGGCGCGATCGCGTCGGGTCTGCTCCTCGTCATCGTCCGGCTCACCCATTCGGAGCTCCAGCGGTTCCTCCACACGCCGGGGGGGATGGACAGCTCGCACTACAAGAACGCGCTCACGTGGTGGGTCGCCTCGCGCGACCTGCTGATGGTCGTCCTCTACGCGCTGCTCGTGCGGCTGCTCCGGCGAAGTCCGGCGAGCAGCAGCCCGTAGAGGGCGACGAGCACGAGGTTCCGCACGAGCACGGCCCAGATCCCTTCCCCGAGGTGCACGGTCCGGAGATAGGGCTCCGGGAACCGCGCCCAGATCTGTGTGAGCCCGAGTGCGAGCAGCAGCCCGATCCAGGCGGCGACCGAGTCGGCGAGCGGCACGATCGGGACGAGGAAGAGGAGGTACTGAGGCGACAGCACCTTCGCGAAGGCGACGAAGCCGACCGCGGTCGCGGCGGCGGCCCGCAGCGTCCGGTCGCGGTCGACGGGGCCCGCGCGCGCGAGCAGCCACCAGGCGGCCGCGGTCGCGGCGAGCACGAGCAGCGAGCCGATCGCCGCGAGCGCGCCCGCCGTCCCGCCCGCGATGTCGAACGAGAACGGCGCGTGCGTGACGACGACGTGGTAGCCGGCGCCGAGCCTGTGCGCGACGCCGAGGATCGAGCCGCCGAGGCTCTCCACCTGGAGCCCGCGCGTCGCCTGCTCCCGGAGGCTGTACTCGAGCCCGCCCGGAGCGGCGGCGGCGAACGGGAGGAAGATCGCGACGAGGACGGCGGCGCCGGCCAGGAGCGCGCGCTCCGCCTCGCGGCGCCCGCGCCCGCGCGCGACGTACGCGAGGAGCGCGGGTGCGAGCAGCACCGGGTAGAGCTTCGCCGCCGTCGCCGCCCCCAGCAGCGCGAGCCCCCAGCGCGCGTGCCCGCGGACGACGAGAGCGACGGACCACGCGGCCAGCGCGGCCGGCCAGAGGTCGAAGCTGTTCAGCGTGATCGGTCCGAGCAGCGCCGGCGCGACGCCTGCGACGACGACCGCGCCGTAGCGCCTGCGCGCGGGCGTCTCCGCGAGCGCGAATGCGACCGCCGCGACGGCCGCGAGTCCGTAGACGAGCGCGAAGCCCTTGAACCACGGCACGTAGTGCGAGCGCGGCAGCGCCGGCAGCGCGAGCGCCGGGATCGCCCCCGGCGGGAACTCCATCGAGAAGCCGGACCGGTACGGCAGGTGCCCGTGCGCCATCCTCGACCCGTAGAGCGAGTAGAGGCCGGTGTCCGCCTTCCCGTGCGGGTCCCACAGCCCGACGTTCGGCAGCGAGCACGCCGCGATCAGCACGACCCAGCCCACCGCCGCGACGCGGAGCGTCCTCACGAGTCGCGCGTCGCCGCGCGCGCCGGACGAAGCTGCGGCACGAGCGAGAGGAGGACGGCGATGCCGGCGGCCCAGAGCACGAACAGCTCCGGCAGGCTCGCGTACAGGAAGCGCGGATGCTGCGCCGTGTTCGCGTAGAAGCTGTAGAAGACGGGGTTGATCAGCAGGAACGCGAGCACGAGCGCGAGCGCCCAGGGACGGCGCAGGCCCCACGCGCCGACGACCGCGAGCGGCACGACGATCGCGAGCGTGTGCGCCGTGAAGATCGACGAATGCGTCCAGCTCGAGACGACGTGCGCCGGGTCGAACGGATCCCTCGGCCACGCCTTCGCGTTGCCGTAGAGCTCCGGGTACGACTTCGGCCAGTAGACGAGCACGACGGGCGCGAACGCGAGCGCGCCCGCGAGGAACGGCAGCGCGTCCTTCCGCCGCCCGCGCAGGAACACGACGGCGAGCGCCGCCGCCGCGAGCAGCGCGTTCGAGACCTTGACCGCGGTCGCGACGCTCAGCGCGCACCCGGCGAGGGACAGCCGCATCGGCGTCAGCCGCGGCGAGAGCAGCAGCGCCGCGCCGCCGGTGACGAGGAACGTCGAGAGCGGCTCGTCGTAGAGGTGGAGCCCGACGTCGACGTCCCACTGGCTGTTCGCCCAGGCGCCGTGGCCGGCGATGAGCCCGACGAGGAGCGGCCACGCGGTCCAGAACGCCGCGGCGAGGATCCCCACCCAGCGGCGCCCGCTCGCGTGGAGGCCGAGGTAGGCGACGGTGACGACCGTGCCGGCGACGCACGCGAGCGAGAGCACGAAGCCGACCCACCAGCCGAGGTGGTGCGAGATCCCGAAGCCGAGCGCGCGGTACGGGAGCATGACGAGGCCCCAGACGAGCGACCAGCCGAACACCGCCGCGCCGCTGACGTGCTGCCAGTGGATGTCGACGCAGACGACGAGGCCGAACGCGAACAGCGCGAGCGGGACGAGCCACGGTCGCAGGTCGGGACGCCGCCGCCACGCGAGCACGAGCGCGACGGCCGCCGCGATCGCGGCGATCGCCACGAGCGCGAGCAGCGGGCGCGGCACGCGCGCCCAGGCGGCGACGAACTCGCGCGCGGCCGCGTAGAAGCCCGTGGCGTCGCCCTCCAGGCCGCGGTACGTCCATCGCGGCATCCCCGGAAGCTTCGAGCCGGAGTCGGCGTAGGCGGCGAGCGGGATCGCGAGCCGGATCGCCGCGAGCAGGCCGATCGCGCCCCACCAGCCGTTCAGCCTCGGTGCGCGCATCGCGGGAGGACGGTACCAGCGGTCGAGGCGGTAAATCATTCGTAAAGGCATGCACGCCTCTCCGGGGCCGCCGTTACCATCGGTGCGATGCCGACGGCTGTGGTCACGGGAGGCGCGGGCTTCCTCGGTTCGCATCTCTGCGACTACCTCGTCGCCGAGGGCTACCGCGTCATCTGCGTCGACAACCTCGAGACGGGATCGCTGCAGAATGTCGAGCACCTGCGGGGCGACGCGTTCGTGTTCGTGAACCACGACCTGACGCAGCATCTCGAGATCGACGAGCCGGTCGACTACGTCTTCCACCTCGCCAGCCCGGCCAGCCCGATCGACTACCTGCGGCTGCCGCTGCAGACGCTGAAGGTCGGCTCGTACGGCACGCACAACGCGCTCGGGCTCGCGAAGTGGAAGCGCGCCCGCTTCCTGCTCGCCTCGACGAGCGAGGTGTACGGCGATCCCGCCGTCCATCCGCAGCCGGAGACGTACTGGGGCAACGTCAACCCGATCGGCCCGCGCGGCGTGTACGACGAGGCGAAGCGGTACGCCGAGGCGCTGACGATGGCGTACCACCGCCAGCAGGGCGTCGACACGTGCATCGTCCGCATCTTCAACACGTACGGGGCGCGCATGCGCCCGCACGACGGACGTGCGATCCCGACCTTCGTCCGGCAGGCGCTCGCGAACGAGCCGCTCACCGTCTTCGGCGACGGCTCGCAGACGCGGAGCTTCTGCTACGTCGACGACCTGATCCGCGGTCTCGTCCTGCTGGCGAAGAGCGGCGAGCACCTGCCCGTGAACATCGGCAACCCGCAGGAGCTGTCGCTGCTCGAGCTCGCGCAGACCGTGATCCGCGTCATCGGTTCGAAGAGCGAGATCGTGTACGAGGCGCTCCCGGTCGACGATCCGCAGGTTCGCCAGCCCGACATCACCCGCGCCCGGCAGCTGCTGGGGTGGAAGCCGCAGGTCACGCTCGAAGAGGGCCTGCGCCGGATGCTGCAAACGAGTGAACGGGAGCCCCTGAGTGTCTAAGCGCATCCCCCTTCTCGCCGCTGCGACGGCGCTCGCCGTCGGTCTCGTCGTCCAGGCCGCGACCGCGTCGCCGGCGAAGCACGCCGCGAAGCAGTCGACCCATCTCCTCGTCGGCATGAACGACGAGCCGGACACGCTCTACGGCAACCCGGCGACCGCGTTCGCGACGCTGAAGACGCTGAAGGTGCAGGTGCTGCGCGTCAACCTCTACTGGGGCGGGAACAAGTGGGCGGTCGCGAACTCGAAGCCGTCCGACCCGACCGATCCGGGCGATCCCGCGTACAACTGGTCGCTCTACGACCGGCTCGTCCAGTATGCGAAGACCTACAACATCCAGGTCATGTTCTCGATCCTGTTCACGCCGGGCTGGGCGAACGGCGGGCAGGCCCGCACCGTCGCGCCGACGGACATGCAGGACCTCCAGGACTTCGCCTACGCGGCGGCGGAGCGGTACAGCGGCCTGTGGACGCCGCCGAGCTGGCAGCGCAACGCGTCGCTCGGAATCGGCAACGGCCCGCTCCCGAAGGTGAGCATGTGGACGGCGTGGAACGAGCCGAACAACCCGATCTGGCTCTCGCCGCAGTACAAGAAGGTCGGCGGGAAGTGGGTGATCTGGAGCGCGTACCAGTACGCGAAGATCTGCAACGCGATCTACGCAGGCATCCATTCGCCCGCGCTCGGTCCGCTGCCAGGCGAGCAGGTCGCCTGCGGCGTCACCGGCCCGAAGGGGAACGACGCGCCGACGTCGTCACGCCCGTCCGTCGACCCGCTCTCCTTCCTCGGCGCGGCCAACTCGGCCGGGATGAAGACGTTCGACGTCTATGCGCACCAGCCGTACGCGAACTCCGGCAACGAGGCGCCGGACTACGTCCCGAAGGGCAACACCGCGCGCCGCATCCAGCTCGGGAACATCAACGTGCTGCTCGCGAAGATCTCGGCGCTGTACGGGCCGAAGCACCTATGGATCACCGAGTACGGGTACCAGACGAACCCGCCGGACACGTCGATCTTCGGGACGAGCTGGGCGAACCAGGCGAAGTACATGCAGCAGGCGTACGCGATCGCCCGCAAGAACCCGCGCATCGACATGATGCTCTGGTTCCTCGTGCGCGACGAGCCGAACATCGTCTCCGGCTGGCAGTCGGGCCTCGAGACCGTCGCCGGCAAGAGGAAGCCCAGCTGGAACACCTACATCAAGCTTCCGCGCGGCTGACCTCTTCCGCGAGCAGCAGGGAGCGGTAGAGCCGGTCGACGTCGTCGACGAGGCGCTCCACGGAATACCGGCGGAGGACGCGCTCGCGACCGGCCGCTCCCATCGCGGCGCGGCGGTCGGGATCGGCTGCGAGCTCGGCGAGCCGCTCCGCGAGATCGTCGGCGTCGGCGACGCCGACGAGGAATCCGTCGACGCCGTCCCGCACGACGTCCGAGACGCCGCCGACACGGGTCGCCACGGCGGGGCGGCGGGCGGCGAGCGCCTCGATCACGCTCACCGGGGTCCCTTCGTTGGCCGACGGCAGGAGGAGCGCGTCCATCGCCTCGTAGAAGCGGGCGACGTCGTCCTGGTAGCCGAGGAAGAGGCAGCGGCGGACCACGCCGAGCCGGTGGGCGTCGTACTCGAGGTGCTCGCGGTCGGGACCGTCTCCGACGAGGCAGAGATATGCGTCGACGCCGCGGTCGACGAGCTTCCGCAGGGTGAGGATCGCATCGTCGGTCCGCTTCACCGCCGTCATCCGGCCGACCCAGCCGACGACGAATGCGTCGGGCGGCACGCCGAGGAGGCGCCGCGTCTCCCGCCGTGCGTCCTCCTCGCCGCCGCCGACGCGCTCGTCGAGCTCGATGCCGAGGCGGACGACGACGAACCGCGACGCCGGAGCGACGCCGAGGGCGACGAGATCGTCGCGGACCTCCGGGCTGACCGCGATCAGAACCGTCGTGATTCGCGCGAGCAGTTGCTCGAGGATCCGGAATCCGAACGTCGTCACCGGGTTGAAGTAGCCCCGCAACACGTGCCCGTGGAACGTGTGCACGATGATCGGCGGGCGTGCGCTCCCGGCGAGGAGCGCGGCGAACCGCCCGACCGCGCCCGCCTTTGCCGTGTGCGTGTGGAGGATGGTCGGCCGCTCGCGCCGGATCAGACGCGCGAGCCGGATCACCGCGCGCGCGTCGCGCAGGGGCGAGATCTCGCGGTGGAGGTCCTGGAGCGTCTCGATCGTCACGCCTCGCTGCTGCGCGACGTACGCCATCGACTCCTCGCCGTGCGTCAGCGTTCCGGCGACGAGCGTCGTCTCGTACCCGCGTTCCGCGAGGCCCGCGGTGAGGTACGCGACGTGAAGAGCGGGCCCACCGACGTTGAGCCGCGCGATGACGCGCAGGATCTTGATCGGCCCGGTCTCGACGCTCGGCTCAGCCAACGAGGAACTCGATCGTGCGGCGGAGGCCTTCCTCGAGCGTGACGGCCGGACGGTAGCCGAGCAGGCGCTCCGCCTTCGTCAGGTCGGCCCACGAGTCGCGGATGTCGCCGGGGCGGGACGGCAGATGGATCCGCTCGGCGGGCTTGCCGAGGATCGCGCCGATCATGTCCGCGACGGCGTTCACCGTCGCCGGCGCCCCGGCCGCGACGTTGAAGATCTCGCCGCTCACGCCGGGCGTGTCGGCTGCGCGCAGCGTCGCGTCGACGACGTTGCCGACGTACGTGAAGTCGCGCGACTGCTCGCCGTCGCCGTTGATCGGCACCGGCTCTCCCGCCGCGATCGCCCTGATGAACAGCGGCACCGCCGCCGCGTACTGCGAGAACGGGCTCTGGCGCGGGCCGAAGACGTTGAAGTAGCGCAGCACGACCGTCTCGAACGCCTCGTAGACGCGCGTGAAGCTGACGCAGTACCGCTCGGCGGCGAGCTTCGCGACCCCGTAGGGCGAGATCGGGTCGCACGGCTCCCCCTCCGACGTCGGCAGCGTCCGGCTCGAGCCGTACACGGACGTCGAGGAGGAGAAGACGACGCGGCGGACGCCCTCGTCGCGGGCCGCGAGCAGGACGTTGAGCGTGCCCTCGACGTTCACCGCGCTCGACGTCAGCGGGTCCTGCACCGATCGCGGCACCGAGCCGAGCGCGCCGAGGTGGTAGACGACCTCCGTCCTGCGCACGGCGTTGTGGACGCGCTCGTAGCTGCGCAGCTCACCCTCGACGATGTCGACGTCGAGCCCGTCGAGGTTCGCGCGGTTGCCGGTCGAGAAGTTGTCGAGCACGCGGACCTCGTCGCCGCGCTCGAGCAGCGCGCGCACGAGGTTCGAGCCGATGAAGCCGGCGCCGCCGGTGACGAGGACGCGGGTCATGTCGCCGTCGCCTCCACGTGGTAGTTCGCGGCGAGCGAGCCGGGCACGGGCTCGCGCAGCATCGGAATGGCCCGGTCGAGCGCCTCGCCGCCGGCGTTGAGCAGCGCCACGAGCGGGCGGCCGAGCGCGCGAAGACGCGCTCGCTTGCAGAGCAGGTCGACGAGATGTCCGACGAGCATGGCCACGGTTGCGGCGGTCCCGGCCCCCGTGCGCACGGAGAGCGACGACCAGTCGCCATTCTCGCGGAAGAGACGGTCGAGGCCGCTGTCGGTCCAGCGCCAGAAGTCCCCCGGATTCGGGTGGTAGGGGTAGATCCCGTGCGTCGAGGCGAGCACGCGCCCACCGGGCCGCACGACCCGGCGCAGCTCGCGCACCGCCGCCGCCGGGTCCGGGACGTGCTCGAGCACCTGGAGGCAGAGGACGACGTCGAAGCTCGCGTCCTCCACCGGCAGCGCCTCGATCGACCCGTGCAGGTCCGCGTGCGGGTTGCCGGGCACGTCGAAGCCGACGACGCGCGCCGCGCCCCGGAGCAGCCCTTCGTACGGCCGGTCGCCGCAGCCGACGTCGAGCACCTCGAGGCCGGCGACGGACTGGGACGAGAGCCAGTCGAGCAGCGGCCGGCGCACCGCGTACTGCACCGACGCCCGGCTCGGATGGAGGCGGTCGTCGCTCATGCCCGCTCCCGGCGCCGGCGAAGCCGGCGCCGTCGCTCCCTTCCCGCTCCGGCGTCGGCAGAGCCGACGCCTGCGCTCCTGGCCGGCTCCGTCGAGCCTACGCCGGTGGTGAGGTCCGTCGAGCCTACGCTCATGCCTTCGCCGGCACCGTCGCGGCGAGCCCGAAGGCGAGCCAGGTCAGCGCGTCGAGCGGGATGCCGGCGACGTAGCCCTGCGCGGTCCACAGACCGACGACGAGGCAGATCCACGCGAGCCCGATCAGTCCCGTGGCCAGTCCGAGACGGACGGCGGCGGTCGCGGCGAGCCAGGCTCCGGCGACGAAGACGGCCGCCCAGAGGACGAGTCCGAGCACGCCGAGGTCGGCGAGGGCCTGGATCCAGATGTCCTGGACGCCGTAGCGCCGGTCGGGCGCGGCCGACGGGAAGGCGAGAGGCGATTCGGTCGGGAAGCGGCGGTGCGCGGCGGGCAGGTACGGGAGGAAGTTCACGGGCTCGGAGCTGCCTTCCCAGCCGACGCCGAGCACCGGGTGGTCCTTCCAGATCTGGATGCCGATCCACGCGAGCAGCGTCCGGTGCGCGTACGTCTGCACCTTCGCCTGCTGGGTCTGCTGCTTCCCGAGATTCGTGCCGAGGAACCGTCCGAAGGCTTCCAGGTCGTTGCCGCGGATCGCGACCGTCCCGGCGGCGACCGCGACGGCGACGCCCACGGTCACCGCGGCCACGCGTGGCGAGAGCTCGCGGCGGACGACGAGCACGAGCGCGAGCGCCACGAGCGCCAGCAGAAGCCCGAGCACGGACGCGACCGATCCCGCGAGGATCGCGCCGAGCGCGCCGGCGACGGTCGCGACGACGCCGTAGCGCCGGCCCAGCCCGAGCCGGGGCACCGCGAGCGCGACGAGTCCGGCGAGGAGCGCCCCGCCCGAGAGTGCCGCGAAGTCGGCCTCGGACAGGAACGAGGCCTGGCGGTGGCCGACCGCGCCCGGGAAGAAGATGCGGGCGCCGAAGAACTGCGCGACCCCGACGCCCGACGCGAACGCGCTCCACAGCGCGAGCGACCAGAGCGGGAGCACGAGGTCCCGGGCCCGGCGGACCAGAAGGGGCAGCGCCGGTGCGAGCAGCGCGTACTCCGCGAACTTCGCCGCGGTCACGCCGTGCTCGCGCCACGGATATGCGGCCGCGTGCAGGCGCCCGTAGCCGACCTCGAAGAGCACCCAGGCGAAGAAGAGCGCGAGGGCGAGCCAGAGCCAACGGCCGCGCGCGAGCGGCGCGAAGCCGTCGCGGATCCCGCTCCACACCGCGACCACGACGACGGCGAGCACGGCGAAGTCCGAGAGGTAGGCGTTCACGCTCGTCGAGCCGAACGCGACGGCGAAGCCGGGCTGGTAGTGGACGTGCAGGAACAGGATCGGGATGGCCGCTGCGAGCACGACCGCGCCCGGCGACAGCGTCAGCACGAGACCCCGCTCCCACCGTCCACCGGTGAGAGAGCTGGTGGCCAAGGACCGGCAACTATACTGGCGTCGCCCGATGAGCCGGCTCCTCGTACGCCGTTCGGCCACGGCCGTCGGCATCTACGCCTCCGTCGCACTCGGGTTCCTCGCCACCGTCGTCGCCGGGCGCGTCTTCCCGACGACGCAGGACTTCGGCGACTACGCGACCGTGATCTACGCCACGAGCTTCTTCCAGGGCTTCTTCGACCTGACGGTCGAGGAGGCGCTCGTGAAGTACGGCTTCCGCTACGTCACGCACGAGGACTGGGGGCTGTTGCGCGGGCTCTTCCGCAGTGCGTTGTGGTTCAAGGTCGTGGGCTCCGTGCTCGCGGGAGTCGCACTGCTCGTCTTCGCGGTGTTTGCACCCTCGCGCATGACCGGCGCGCTCGTCGTCGCGTCGCTGATCCCCCTCGGGCAGTCGCTCGAGGGGCTCGGCGGCTCGGCGCTGTACCTGCGCAGCCGGTACGACGTCAGGGCCGCGTTCCTCACGTGGTCGATGGCCCTGCGGCTCGCGGGCGTCGCCGTCGGCGCACGCTACGGGCTCGTCTGGGCGATCGTCGGCGTGCTCCTCGCCCAGATCGTGGCGACGGCCTCGGTCGGTCTCGCGGGTCGGCTCGCGTTCGACCGCTTCCCGCACGCGGCGGCGTCGCGGCTCGGCGAGCAGCGGCGCGAGATCTTCTCGTTCGTCGCGCAGTCGAGCGCGGCGACCGGCGTGCTCGCGCTGCGCGGCGGGCTCGCGCCGCTGGTCCTCGGCGCCGTGACGACGACGACGCAGACCGGTCTCCTCAAGATCGCGCAGGCGCCGCAGTCCGGCTTCCAGGCGCTGTCGGCGCCCGCGCGGATGGTGCTGCTGACGGAGCAGACGCGGGAGTGGGAGCGCGGCCGCCAGTCCGCCGTGCTCCGGCAGGTGCGCCGCTACAGCGCCTCGATGGCGCTGCTGTGCGTGATCGCGGTGCCGCCGCTGCTCTGGCTGATGCCGCACCTGATCAGCCTCGTGTACGGCTCGCGCTGGGTCGGCGCGACCGGCGCGGCGCGGCTGTTCCTGCTCACGGCGGCGGTGCAGCTCGTCGTCGGCTGGACGAAGTCGTTCCCGGTGACGATCGGCCGCCCGCGGCTGCGCATCTGGACGCACGGCCTCGAGACGCTCGTCGTGCTGCCGCTCGTGGTCGTGCTGGGGTCGCGGTGGGGCGCAACGGGCGCCGCCGGCGCGTTCCTCGTCGGCATGGTCGTGTTCGCCCTCGTCTGGGCGGGGATCTTCGTGCGGATCCGGCCGGAGGACGTGCAGCATCCGGCCGGAGTGGGCGAGATGACCGCCGAGGAGGAGTCCGAGGCCGGCGTGCTCGTCCGATGAGGGTTCTCGTCGTCTCCGGGATCTGGCCGCCCGACGTCGGCGGGCCGGCGAGCCACGCGCCCGACGTCGCCGCGTTCCTGCGCGCGCGCGGGCACGCCGTCGAGGTCGTGACGACCGCGTCCGCGCCGCCCCCGGCGGAGTCCTACCCGGTCCACTGGATCTCGCGGGCGCTGCCGAAGGGGGCGATCCACGTCCGCGCCGCGGCCGAGATTGCGCGGCGCGCGCGTGCGGCGGACGTCGTGTACACGACCGGGATGTTCGGCCGCAGCGCGTCGGGGGCGACGCTCGCGCGGCGGCCGTACGTCGTGAAGCTGACCGCGGACCCGGCCTTCGAGCGCGCGCGGCGGCGCGGCATGGTCGGCGGCGACGTCGACGAGTTCCAGCGCTCGCACGGGGACGTGGCGATTCGCGTGCTGCGGATCGCGCGCGACGCGGAGCTGCGGCACGCGGCGCACGTGTTCACGCCGAGCGCGTACCTCCGCGAGCTCGCGCTCGCGTGGGGCGTTCCGGCGGAGCGCGTCTCCGTGCTCCCGAACCCGGCGCCGCCGCTGCCCGAGCTGCGCCCGCGCGAGGTGCTCCGCGCCGAGCTGGGCCTCGACGGGCCGACGCTCGCCTTCGCCGGGCGGCTCACGGCGCAGAAGTCGCTCGGCGTCGCGCTCGAGGCGGTCGCCGCGGTCGACGGCGTCACGCTCGCGATCGCCGGCGAGGGAGACGAGCGCGCGCCGCTCGAGCGCCGCGCGGCGGAGCTGGGGCTCGGCGCGCGCGTCCGCTTCCTCGGCGCGCTCCCGCGCGAGCGCGTGCTCGAGCTGTTCCGCGCCGCCGATGCCGCGATCCTCTCGTCGAGCTGGGAGAACTTCCCGCACACGGTCGTCGAAGCGCTCGCCGTCGGCACGCCGGTCATCGCCACCGCGATCGGCGGCGTCGCCGAGATCGTCAACGACGGCGAGAACGGCCTGCTCGTGCCGGCCGGCGACGCGGTCGCGCTCGCCGACGCCGTGCGCCGCTTCCTCGCGGACGAGCCGCTGCAGGCGCGCCTGCGCGCCGCCGCCGCCCCCTCCGTCGCCGAGTACGCCCCGGAGCGTGTCTTCTCCCGCCTCGAGGACGCCCTCGCGAACGCCGCCCGAACATCCGAGTAACACAGTGTTCCTAGTGCCCTGCCCGGCGATGCATGTCCGCTTCTGGCCCGCGATCACGCGGCGCGCCGCCGCGTCCTCGGTCGCGCCGATAGCTTCGGCTGTCGGCGCCCTGCGTCCTTGCATCGCTTGGTGCTCGCGACCCAGAAGCCAGACGGCATCCCCGGACGGGGCACTACGCTTGACCGCGTGACGAGACCGCGCGTGCTGTTCGTGAGCCGGACGCGCTACCGGCTGCCGCCCGAGCCGCGCGTCACGGCGAAGTTCGACGCGCTGCGGCGGGAGCTCGACGTGCGCGTGCTCGCGTCCGCGGCGCCGGGATCGCTGACGAACGACGAGACGTTCGCGCTCGTGCCGCCGCTGCGGCCGCGCTCGCTCGACGGGGTCGTCTTCTGGCTCGCGCTGCCCTGGCGGACGGCGCGGATGCTGCGCGAGTTCCGCCCGCGCGCGGTGCTCTGCCAGACCGCGTACGACGGCGCCGCCGCGCTCCTCGCCCGCCGCATCGCCCGCGTGCCCGCGCGCGTCGTCGTCGAGGTGCACGCCGACTGGCGGACGTCGACCCGGCTCTACGGCTCGCCGTCGCGCCGGCTGCTCGGCCGGCTCGGCGACGCCGTCGCCGCCGCCGCGATCCGCCGCGCGGACGCCGTCCGCACCGTGTCGCCGTTCACGGCCGCGCTCGTGCGCGAGCTCGGCGTCGAGCCGGCGGCCGACTTCCCCGCGTACATGGATCTCGACCCGTTCGTCGTCCCGCCCGCGCCGCTGCCGGAGCGGCCGGTCGCGCTCTTCGTCGGCGTGCTCGAGGCGTACAAGAACGTCGACGGGCTCGCGGCGGCGTGGCGGCTGGCGGCGCCGCGGGTGCCGGACGCGTCGCTCCACCTCGTCGGCGACGGGACCCGGAAGGACGTCGCGGAGGCGCTCGTGCGCGACGGCGCGCGCTGGGACCGCGGGCTCTCGTCGGAGGAGGTCGCCGCGGCGATGGACGCCGCCTGGGTGCTCGTGCTGCCGTCGCGCTCCGAGGGGATGGGCCGCGTGCTCGTCGAGGCGTTCTGCCGCGGCCGCGGCGTCGTCGGGACGCGTGCCGGCTCGATCCCCGACCTGGTGATGGACGGCGAGAGCGGGGTGCTCGTCGATCCCGGCGATCCGGCGGCGCTCGCCGACGCGCTCGTCCGCGTCCTCTCGGACCGCGCCCTCGCCGAGCGGCTCGGCGCCGGCGCGCGCGCGGCCGCGGCGCCGTGGCTGCAGACGCCGGAGGAGTACGCGACGCGCACGCGGGAGCTCGTCGCGTGACGCGTGTCGTGTTCATCACGCAGGCGGCCGACCCGGCGCACCCGGTGCTCGGCGCGACGCTGCCGAAGATCCGCGCGCTCGCGGAGCGGGTGGACGAGGTCGTCGTCCTCGCCGACTCGGTCGTTCCCGAGGCGCTTCCGGACAACTGCCGCGCGCGCAGCTTCGCCGCGTCGTCGCAGGCGGGTCGCGGCGCGCGCCTCCTCGCCGCGCTCGCGCCGGAGCTCGCGGGCCGGCCGGTCGCGGTCGTCGCCCACATGGCGCCGGTCTACGCGCTCATCGCCGCGCCGCTCGCGCGGCCGCTGAAGGTGCCGCTGCTGCTCTGGTTCACGCAGCAGGCCGGCGGGCCGCTGCTCGACGCCGCCGAGCGCGTCGTCGACGCGGTGCTGACCGTCGACGAGCGGAGCGTCCCGCTTCGCTCGCCGAAGGTGCGCGCGATCGGGCACGGGATCGACGTCGACGCGCTCTCGTGCGTCCCGGAGCGGCACGCGCCGCTCCGCCGGCTGCTCGGCCTCGGCCGCTATGCGCCGGTGAAGGGCTGGGAGACCGTGCTGGCGGCGATGCCGGAGCTGCCGGACGCGACGCTGACGCTGCACGGCCCGATGCTCACCGACGCCGACCGCGCCCACCGGCCGCGGCTCGAACGGCTCGCGGGCGAGCTCGGCGTCGGCGACCGCGTCACCTTCGGCGACGAGATCTCCTACGCCGAGGTGCCGCACCTCTTCGACCTCGCGGACGCGGTCGTGAACGCGACGCGCGGCAACGCCGCGGACAAGGTCGTCTACGAGGCCGCGGCCGCGTGCCTGCCGGTCTTCGCCGCCTCGCCGGTCTTCGACACGCTGCTGCCGGAGCAGCTTCGCTTCCACGGCGACTATCCGGGCTCGCTCGCCGGGAAGATCCGCGATTACGCCGGCGGCGCCGGGCCCGAGTTGCGCGAGCGCGTCGCGGCCGGTCACTCCGCGGGGCACTGGGCCGACCGCGTCCTCGAGATCGCCGCCGGATGAAGCCGCGCGTCCTGTTCGTCTCGCGCGAGCGGTTCCGGCTGCCGCTCGACGGCGCGCAGAGGCGCAAGTGGGACGCCGTCGCCGAGGTCGTCGACCACCGCGTGCTCGCGGCGGCGCCGGAGGGCGGGCCGACGCGCGACGAGCGATTCCACCTCGTCGGGCCGGCGACGCCGCGGCTGCTCGACGGCGCGCTCTACTACCTGCTGCTGCCGTGGCGGATCGCCCGCGAGCTGCGCGGCTTCCGTCCCGACGCGGCGCTCGTCCAGGGCGTCCACGAGACGGTCGCGTTCCTGATCGCGCGCCGGCTCGCGGGGGCGCGGACGAAGGTGATCCTCGACGTGCAGGGCGACTGGCACGAGGCGACGCGGCTGTACGGCTCGCCGCTGCGCCGGCTGCTCAATCCGCTGAACGACGCGCTCGCGCCGGTGGCGGTGCGCGGTGCCGACGCGGTGCGGACCGTGTCGACGCAGACGACCGGACTCGTGCGCGCGCTCGGCGTCGAGCCCGCGGCGGTCTTCCCGTCCTACGTCGACGCGGAGGCGTTCCTCGAGCGGCCGCCGGCGCCGCTGCCGGAGGCGCCGCGCGCCGTCTTCGTCGGCGTGCTCGAGCGCTACAAGGCGTTCGACACGCTCGTCGACGCGTGGCGGCGGGCGGCGCCGCAGGTCCCCGCCGCGACGCTGCACGTCGTCGGCGACGGGACGATGCGCGAGCGGGCGCAGCGTCTCGTGACGGAGCTGCCGACGCAGGTCGAGTGGTCGCCGCGGCTGACGCCGGAGGAGGTGTCGGCGGCGATGGACGCCTCGTGGCTCGTGTGTCTGCCGTCGCGGTCGGAGGGACTGCCGCGCGTCGCGCTCGAGGGCGCGTGCCGCGGCCGTGCGATCGTCGGCGGCAACCGCGCGGGCATCCCCGACGTCGTGAAGGACGGCGAGAACGGGCTGCTCGTCGACCCGGACGACGCCGCCTCCCTGGCCGCCGCGCTCGTCCGGATCCTCTCCGACCGGGCCGAGGCGGAGCGGCTCGGCGCCGCCGCCCGCCGCACGGGCGAGGAGTGGGGGGTCACGCCCGCGCAGTACGCGGCCAGGGTCGGCTCGCTCGTGGCCGGCGTCCTCGCGGGATACCCTGGGCCCTGATGCGCGAGCAGATCAAGCAGCTGCTGAAGAACTCCGTCTACCGCGCGATCGGCGAGACCGCGAACGGGCTCGGAGCCGTGAACGGCGACGGCCGCTCGCTCCGCGTCCTCATGTACCACAAGGTCAACGACCTGCCGAACAACCGCATGTCGATGCCGGTGTCGCGGTTCGACGAGCAGATGGCGGAGCTGAGGGAGCTCGGCTACACGGTCGTCGAACTCGACGCCGTGCTCGCGCACTACGTCGACCGTGAGCCGCTGGCGGAGGGCGCGGTGCTCATCACCTTCGACGACGGCTACCGCGACAACCTGCTCAACGCCGCGCCGGTGCTGGCCCGGCACGGCTACCCGGCGGTGCAGTTCGTCCCGATCGCCTACGTCGGGGACGCGCAGCCGCTGCCGCACGAGAAGTACCTCTCCGCCCACGGCGTCCACAACCCGACCGTCGACTGGGAGGAGATCCGCGAGCTGGAGCGGCTCGGCATCCGCGTCGAGTCGCACGGGATCAGCCACAAGCCGCTCGCCGAGCTCGAGATCGACGAGGCGGCGCGCGAGATCACGATCTCGAAGCTGAAGCTCGAGGAGCGGCTCGGCCGCCCGGTGCGCGCCTTCTCGTACGTGAAGGGCTCCGAGGCCGACTACAAGCCGGTGCACCCGAGCCTCGTGCGCCAGGCGGGCTACGACCTCGC